>JBEBIU010000009.1:0-49816 GCA_040080225.1 Terricaulis sp. | reverse complement strand
GGGGAGGGCCCCGCGGCTCTGATTGTTGCGATGCCGCCTTGATTTAGAAGTTGCGGCGCACCGTCACCCCGATGGTGCGGGGCTGGTTGGTGTGGAAACCAAGCCGGGCGCGGCCGCCGCGTTCGCGGTCGAAGGCGAGGTTGGCGTTCTCGTCGGAGACATTGTTGACGAAGGCGGTAATGCCCCACACGTCGTTCTGCACACCCGCATTGAGGTTGATGATCGTATAGGCGTCGAGTTCGAGATCGACCAACGTCGCATCAGCGCCGGTGGCGCCGCCGAACGGCAGGCCGGAGACGAAGCTGCGCGGGTTGTTGACCTGGTCGCTGGGTTGCGTGAACCGGCTGCCCATATGCTGCGCGGAGGCGGCCAGGAATCCTTCCGTGTCCTGGCCAAATCCAGAGAGTGGGAAGTAATACGCGGCAGTGGCCGCGACTTGGAATTCCGGCACGGAAGCGAGGCGATTGCCTTTCTCGATGCCGCCGATGACGTTGGCGCCGCCATCGACCACGGTGGAATCGAACTCCGCCTGGTTCCAGTTGCCGGCGAACGAGAGCTCGAGTCCGTCCAGAGGCCTCCAGCTGAACTCGGCTTCGACCCCTTGCGCGTGTGCTTCGGGCACGTTGAACGAGATGCGCGAGGAACAGGAGCCTGCGTCGAGCGTGACCTGCAGATCTGAGATGACGTTGTAATATGTGGCGGCGTTGAAAGTCAGGCCGCCGTGCGACATCTTGAATCCCGCCTCGTAGTTCCAGGAGGTTTCATCGTTGTAGTCCTGGAAGCCGCCGAAGATCGCGACATCTTGGGGTGTGCAAAGAGGTACGTTGAGAGGGTCATTGACGCCGCCCAGCCGGAAGCCCTGCGAGGCCTGCGCGTTGAAAGTCAGCTCGTCATTCACGTCGTAGCTCACGATCAAGCGCGGGGTGACGCCGTCCGAGGTTGTTGAGTCGGTGCGATCGTCGGCATTAGAGAACACGCCGCCGGAATGGAAGCGGCGCTGTTCATTGAAATTGTACCAACGTGCGCCGACCGTGACGGTCAATGCTTCGCTCAGATCGAGGCTGCCTTCGCCGAACACCGCGAACTGTTCGATGTTGTAGGGCAGATCGGCGTGATAGGGGTTGTCGATAAGCCCAAAGCCGTTGTCGGCGCCGGCAGAGACGCCCGCCCCCAGCGCGAGATCGACGAAAGCGTCGTAGCCAGGGGTAGGCAGACGCTGAGCGTAAGTGCGGCTGACATCGGAATAGAAGGCCCCAAAGAGCCATTGGAAGGCGCTGTCGCCATCGGAGGCGATGCGGACTTCTTGCGTGAATTGTTCAAGGTCGGTGGTGTCGCGGAGGTTGGACGGTAGAAGCACCGCCGGGTCGCCCAGCGCAAGATCGACCGAAACTGAACCAGTCAGCGCACTGGCGTCGCGGCTCACAAGAATGTTGCGGTTTAGAAAACTGGTGATGGAGGTGAGTTCCGCGCCACCCATGTCGTAGGTGACATTGACGTCCGCAAGGAAAGTCTCGTCGGAGAATTCCTCGTCGAGGAGCAGGAATTGCTGGCGTTCGCCGAAGGTGACGGTCGGGCGCGTGGTGGTGAACGGGTTGGCGTAGAGGTTGTACACTTCCTGCCGATTGAAGCCGTTGACCTCGACGTTTTGATACACAATCCGCGGCGTTACCTGAAGGTTCGGGCCGAATTGCATCGAGAGCGCGGCGCGGAAACCGGAGCGCTCGCCGTCGTTGACGTCCTCGGTGACGCCGCCGCCTTCGCGTAACGCGTCGATGAAGCCGCCATATTCGGTGTGATAGCCCGTGAGCCGCAGCGCCAGCGTGTCCTGTACAAGCGGCAGATTGACCATGCCCTTGATGTGGCCGCCCTGGCTGCCGTCGGTGATGGAATTATAGCTGCCCTCAAGCGAGCCTTCGAATTGGGTGTCGTCAGGCTGATTGGTGATGTAGCGGATGGTGCCGCCGACCGAGCCGGAGCCGTACAATGTACCTTGCGGTCCGCGCAGTGTTTCGACCCGGTTGAGGTCGTAGAGGTCGAGGTCGGGCGTGAACAGCGAGAGTGAAACGACGGACTCGTCGAGATAGACGCCGACTTGTTCCTTGACGCCGGGCTGGTCGCGGACGATTTGCCCAGCCGACACGCCGCGCAGGGCCACCTGACTCTGGCCGGGGCCGAGGTTCTGGATCGACATGCCCGCGACATTGCGCGAGAGATCCTCAAGGTTGGCGGCGCCAGACCGCTCGATGTCTTCTTGAGTCTGGGCGTTCACCGAGAAGGGAACATCCTGGATCGAGCTTTCGCGCTTGGTGGCGGTGACGATGATTTCGTCTTCCGCTTCCTGCGCCAACGCAATCGGGGCTGCCGCCAAACCCAAAACCAGAGCGCAACTCGCCCGCAGCAAATTGACACGCCGTATAGTCATTTTCCGGTCTCCCTCTCAGAACAGAACTGGTGCTCTGGCTACTTCGAGCCGCAATAATTACACTAATTCGCCACAAGGGGCCGTGGAATCCTTTCCAAAAGGTTGGCGCCTGCTGTTTTTCAAACCCCTGCGGCGCCGTGATCACAGTTTCGCTTGAGAGGTGTTACACGGACCAATTGTCGATCAGGCGGGTTTTGCCTAGCCAAGCCGCCGCAAGGATGCGGCCTGGGCGGGACAAATCCATCATCGGGGCCAAAGTCTCGCTGTCGCATGCAGCCACATAATCCACGGCGCCAAATCCCGCGGCGGCGAGCTTCGAACCCACCTGGGTCTCCGCCTCGGCGATCGGGCGCCCGACGCGGATGTCGGCCGCGGCTTGCTTCAGGGCCAAATTGAGTTCGGCGGCCACCGCCCTTTGGGCAGGGTTCAGGTAGGCGTTGCGCGACGACATCGCCAGCCCGTCCGGCTCGCGCACGGTCTCGCAGCCGACGATCTCGACGGGAATGTCGAGATCGCGCGCTAGGCGGCGGATAACCAGCAGCTGTTGGTAGTCCTTTTCTCCGAAGAACGCGGTGTCGGCAGAGCATTGCAGCAACAGTTTGGCGACGACGGTGGCGACGCCGCCGAAGAAATGCGGCCGGAACTCGCCCTCTAGCGGGGTTGAGACATTGGCGACGATCACGCTGGTCGCGAAGCCCTCGGGGTACATCGCCGCTCGATCCGGCGCGTAGAGCAAATCGCAGCCCGCGCCCGCAAGCAGCGCCGCGTCTCCGGCTTCGTCGCGCGGGTAGCGATCGAAATCCTCCTGCGGAGCAAACTGGCGGGGGTTGACGAACAAGCTCGCGACCACCTTGTCGCAACGGGCCTTACCGGCGCGGATCAGCGACAAATGACCCTCGTGCAAGGCGCCCATGGTCGGGACGAGGGCGACGGTCTGTCCATCGCCGCGCCAGACCGCCACCGCCGCACGCAGCGCAGCAACACCTCGCACGATTGGGAGTGCTCCATTCATGGATGCCGCATCGGGCTAGTGCGCCTTCGCGTCAAGAGCGGTTAATCTGTTCTTCACCTTGCAAACCGATGCTGGGCCCATGCGTTTCCGCTTGGCGTCTGCACCTCGGACGTTGACGCTCGGCCGCACGGCCGGAGCGGCGCGATGACGCTCGCCTACGCCATCGAGCCGTCGCCGCGCCAGGCCCACATCATTGTGGTCGGCAACCAGAAGGGCGGGGCCGGCAAGTCAACCGTGGCCATGCATTTGGCGGTGGCGCTCATGCGTATGGGACGGCGCACCGGCGTGCTCGATCTCGATGTCCGCCAGCGCACGCTCACCCGTTATATCGAGAACCGCGCCCGCCACATAGCCACGCGCGGCGCACAATTGCCAGCGCCACAGATCTTGGAATTGCACGAGAGCCGCGCGCGTATGCTCGACGTAGCGGAGAGAGAGGACGAATCCGGGTTTCGCGCGGCGCTGCGGCGACTGGGGGAAACTTGCGCCTTCATCGTTATCGACTCGCCGGGTGGAGATAGCTACCTGGCGCGGCTGGCCCATGCCTGCGCCGATACCCTGGTGACGCCGCTCAACGACAGCTTCATCGATTTCGATCTGCTGGGGGATGTCGATCCGGATTGTTCGGAGATTGTCCGCCCCTCGATTTACAGCGAAATGGTTTGGGAAAGCCGCAAACGCAAGGCGGCCGCCGAGCGCACGCCGATCGACTGGGTGGTGGTGCGCAACCGCTTATCGGCGAGCCGGATCGAAGCCAAGAACAAACAGAAGGTCGGCGATGCGCTGAAGACGCTGTCCTCGCGCATCGGGTTCAGACTGGCGCCGGGGCTTTCCGAGCGGGTCATCTTCCGCGAATTGTTTCCCCAGGGCCTGACGCTGCTCGATTTCAACGCTCCGGGCGGGGAGGGCGAAATGGGCATGGCCCACCTCGCCGCCAGGCAGGAATTGCGCGATCTATTCGTCACCTTGAAGCTGCCGGGGCTCGAAGGCGAGGCGTTGAAGTTCTAGGAACGCCACATGCTTCCGGCGCTTGTCGTCCTAACCCTGATTTTTGGACTCTTGTTTCTTACCCGCGTAGCCGGCGCCTGGCGCGCGGCGCTCGCGCCGCGTTGGCCCGCGATCGTGCTGGCCGGCCTGGCGGCGTTTCTTGGGTTGCGCGGCGCCATAAGGACGGCCGTAGTTCTGGCGGCGTTGGCGGTCGTCGCTTGGTATCTCGCGCCAAAGCTGTTGACGCGGCGCGCGCCGGTCGCCGCTAGCGATCCACGCGACATCGAGGCGCGCCAGATTCTTGGGGTCGGCGCGAACGCCGGCGAGGCCGAGATTCGGCAGGCCTATCGAGATAAGATGACGCACGCCCATCCCGATCGCGGCGGCAGTCACGAACGCGCCGCCCGTCTTACAGCCGCGCGCGACCGTTTGCTTCGGAAACGGCGTTAGTTGGCTTCCTCAGTGGATTGATCGTCGGTAGCGTCGCCTTGGCTCTGCCCGCGGCCGACGCCGGACAAGGTCTCGACCACCATTCCGTCCGCGCTGGTGTAGGTCGCGCTGACCGAGGCCACTTCGCCGGGCGAGGGCTGCGCGTCGAGACGCGGGGCCGGGAGGCTCGCCAGGGCGGCGTTAGGATCGTCACGCCGGGCGTATTCTTGAAACGCGCCTTCGATCAAATAGGCGACTTGCGAGTCGCGAGCCGCCGCGCTCTCGCCGCCCAACACCACCACGATAACGCGGCGGTTGTTGCGCTCGGCCATCGACGCCAGGTTGAAGCCGGATGCGCGCGTGTACCCGGTTTTGATTCCGTCAACGCCCTCCACTTGGCCCAACAAGCGGTTGTGGTTGCGGCCGCCGCCGCGGCGCCAGGCAAAGTCGGGCGTTTGAAAGACTGAGTAATATTGCGGGAAATCGCGCCAGAGCGCCTGGCTGAGGATCGCCATGTCGCGCGCGGTGCTGTGGTGTCTTGTGTTGGGGAGGCCGCTGGCGTTCACGAATCGTGTCTCGGTCATGCCTAGTTGACGGGCGCGGGCGGTCATGTTCGCGGCGAACCGGGCCTCGCTGCCGCCCAAACGCTCGGCGACGAGCGTGGCCACGTCGTTGGCGGACTGCACTACAAGGGCGTTGATTGCTTGCTCAACGGTGATGGTGTCGCAACCGCGCCGCCGACTGCATCGCAGACCAAGCCGCGAAGGAGGTTGGCGCGAGGCGTTCCGTGAGGCGGTAAGACGCGTGCCCATGCTGATGTCGCCCCGCTCCAGGGCCTCGAACATCATGTAGAGCGTCATCATCTTGGTTAACGAGGCCGGATACCGAATTTCGTTCGCCTGGTCCTCCAGCAGGATTTCGTTAGTTCTGGCGTCCATGACGATGGCTGCATAGCGGTCATCCGCCGCCGCCGGGCTGGCGCCGCACACAATTAAAGCCGCAAAAGCCGCCGCTAGCAGGCGAGGCGTTGGAAAACTCGCTGACTTCATCGACATCCCATCCAGTGCAATCTGGGACAAAATCAGGCAATTAGCATGCCGCGCAGCTTACAGTTTCAGTAATCCGGTTAAACTATCGTTGCCGCCAAGCCTAGATCGCGCCGGCCTCCCAGCGCCGACTTGTCGAAAAATATGCTGCATTGCAGCAAAAAATTGGTTGACTTCGCAACTGCAGCATAACATATTCTCCTCCAGTCACCGCTTTTGTTGGTGAATGGCACAGTTTTCGGAGAAGATACCCCTATGGCGACCGCAAAAGTTTCCCGCACTGCAAAATCCCCGACCGAAGCCTTTGAGCAAGTGAGCGCTGCTTCGACCGAAGCTGTGCGCGAAAATATCGACCGCGGGCTTGCTGCGTTTGCCGAGGTTTCGGCATTCGGCAAGGGCAACGTGGAAGCTTGGCTCGCCTCTGCTGCGGCGGCTCAAAAGGGCTTTGAGACCCTTTCGGCCCGTTCGGTGGCCTTCTCCAAGCAAGCCATTGAAAACCATGTGAGTGTGACCAAAGCGCTGATGACCTCGAAGAGCGTCCAGGAATTCGTGGAAAAACAAAACGCCTACGCCAAGACCTCGGTTGAGGCGTACGTAGCTGAACTCTCCACGTTTACCGAACTGGCTTCGGGTCTCGCCAAGGAGACGCTGCAGCCGATCAATGAGCGCGTGAACGCTGTCGGCACCCTGATTCAGGCCGGCGCCGTCCGCTAATACGCGCGGCACGCTGCATAAAATCGAGCTTTTACGGGCCTGGCTGCGGCAGCTGGGCCCGTTTTTGCACGCGATGTCGCAATGAGCGCGCGCGACCCCTTCCATCTGGCGCGGCGATCCATAGATTGAGCTGCAAGTGAATCCAGTGCTCGATGGCGAGCGGTGGAGAGGACCGCTGACGCACATGAACGGCGAAAGATGAGCGGGCAACCGTGGGACGACGAAGGTGATCCGGGCGGCTGCGGCGAGGGGCGCGCCGGCACGCAGACCCTGACGCGCACTCAAAAGCCGGCGCTCTACAAAGTCTTCCTCCTGAACGATGATTTCACGCCGATGGAATTCGTCGTTTACGTACTGGAGCGATTCTTCGCCAAATCGCGCGAGGAAGCGACCACGATCATGCTGAACGTGCACCAGAACGGCGTGGGGTTGTGCGGCGTATTTACCTTCGACGTGGCGGAAACCAAAGTGGCGCAGGTGCTCGATTTGGCGCGCCACCATGAACATCCGCTGCAATGCACGATGGAAAAGGAATAAGATGGCGACTTTCTCCCGCACGCTTGAACTCACGCTCCGGCGTGCGCTCGCTCTGGCCACCCAGCATCGACACGAGTTTGTGACGCTTGAGCATTTGCTGCTCTCGCTGATCGATGACGATGAGGCCGGGCAGGTGATGCATGCCTGCAAGGTCGATCTTGAGAAACTGCGGATGAACCTCAACGCCTATCTCGAGACTGAACTCGACAATCTGGTCATCCCCAATCGTGACCTCGAAGAGCCGCGCCCCACCGCTGGATTCCAACGCGTGTTGCAGCGGGCGATGCTCCATGTGGATTCATCCGGCGGACGGGAAGTGACCGGCGCCAACGTGCTGGTGGCGTTGTTCTCAGAGCGCGAAAGCCACGCCGCCTATTTCCTGCAAGAGCAGGACATGACCCGCTATGACGCGGTGAACTATATCGCCCACGGACTACCCAAGCGCGCCGGCGCGGCGCAGCCGAGACCGGTACGCGGCGCCAACGAGGATGATGGCGAACGTGTGGTCAAGTCGGGCCAGGAAGCTTTGGCCGCGTATTGCGTCGATCTCAACAAGAAGGCCAAGGAAGGCAAGATCGATCCGTTGATCGGGCGCGAAGCGGAAGTAACGCGCGCCATCCAAATCTTGTGCCGGCGCCAGAAAAACAATCCGTTGTTGGTCGGCGATCCGGGCGTTGGCAAAACCGCCATCGCCGAGGGACTGGCGCGCAAGATCAACGAAAAGCAGGTGCCGGAAGTGCTGGCTGACGCCACCATCTTCTCGCTCGACATGGGCTCGCTCCTGGCTGGAACCCGCTATCGCGGCGACTTCGAGGAGCGCTTGAAAAGCGTGATGAAGGAGCTCGAAAACCACCCCAAGGCGATCCTGTTCATCGATGAAATCCACACCGTCATCGGCGCCGGCGCCACCAGTGGCGGCGCCATGGATGCGTCGAACCTGCTGAAGCCGTCGCTGCAATCGGGCCATTTGCGTTGCATGGGCTCGACCACTTACAAGGAATATCGCCAGCACTTCGAAAAGGACCGCGCACTTGCGCGCCGCTTCCAGAAGATCGACGTCAACGAACCCTCGATCCCGGACGCGATCAAAATCCTGATGGGGCTGAAGCCGTATTTCGAGGATTATCACAAGGTCAAATATACCGACGACGCCATCAAGATCGCGGTGGAGCTGTCCTCGCGTCACATGGGCGACCGCAAATTGCCAGACAAAGCCATCGACGTGATCGATGAAGCCGGCGCCTCGATGATGCTGCTCGCGGCCAAGGAGCGCAAACAGATCATCGATGTCCCGGAAGTCGAAGAAGTCGTCTCGCGCATGGCGCGGATCCCGGCGAAGTCCGTATCAAAGAACGATTCCGAGATGCTGGCGTCGCTGCACGCGGACCTGAAGCGCGTGGTGTTCGGCCAGGACAATGCGATCGATCAGCTCGCCGCCGCGATCAAGATGGCGCGCGCGGGGCTACGCGAGCCGCAAAAGCCGATCGGCTGCTATTTGTTCGCGGGCCCCACGGGCGTTGGCAAGACCGAGGTCGCGAGATCGCTGGCCAACGTCATGGGCATCGAACTGCTGCGCTTCGACATGAGCGAATACATGGAGCGCCACACGGTATCGCGGCTTATCGGCGCCCCCCCCGGCTATGTCGGTTATGATCAGGGCGGGTTGCTCACCGACGGCGTCGATCAGCATCCCCATTGCGTGCTCCTGCTTGACGAAATCGAGAAGGCGCACCCAGACCTGTTCAACATCTTGCTGCAAGTGATGGATCACGGCTCGTTGACCGACGCCAACGGCAAGAAGGTCGATTTCCGCAATGTGATCTTGATCATGACCACCAATGCCGGCGCCGCCGATGCGGCCAAGCAGGGCATCGGTTTTGGCGCCGGCAAGAAGGATTTCATGAACGAGGAGGCGATCAAAAATCTGTTCACGCCTGAATTCCGCAACCGGCTTGATGCGTCGATCCAATTCAACGGTTTGCCGCCGGCGGTCGTACGCAACGTCGTGCAAAAGTTCATTATTCAGCTCGAAGGCCAATTAGCCGAGCGCAATGTGCAGATCGAAATCACCGACCGCGCCGCCGATTGGCTCGCCACCAAGGGTTATGACGAGAGCTTCGGTGCCCGGCCGTTGGCGCGGTTGATCCAGGAAAAAGTGAAGAAGCCGATGGCCGACGAATTGCTGTTCGGCAAACTCAAGAATGGCGGCATCGTGAAAATCGATCTCGATCCGCAGGACAAGGAAAAGCTGAAATTCAGCTATCATCAGGAAAGCCGCGGACTGCTGTCGTTCGGGCGCAAGCCGGAGAAGGCGTGATGCGCCTCGCCGCTGCATTGGCGTTTTCGCTCGCACTGTCGGCGACGCCATTGCCGGCGCTGGCGCAGGAAATCGTCCTGGAGGGCGTTGGGAATCGTCCTGCCGAATTGAACGCGGGCGGCGTGAGTTACGAAGAGAGACTGCGTCGCGCCATCGGGCAGGCCAGCCGCGGTCTCGGCGCCTGCCCAAGCATTAGGGCTCGTTCGCTCTACTTCGCCGATATTTCCAATAGCGATGCATACACTGCGACCCTCTCCGATGGCGGGGCGTCATTCTACCAGGAGCGCATGATGTTGGAGGGATGCGGCAATTCCTTCATGCCCAACTTCATGGTGTTGCACCGGCCCGACGACACGGCGATCGTGTCGATGGTGCCGGGCGAAACCTTGGCGTCGCTGAAGCTGATGATGGACGCCCAAGCGCCGGCGATCGCGGCTGCGGGCGTTGTGGCGCGCTGCGGGGACATGAGCGGGGTAAGTTTTCTTCATTCGGTGGTGACCACGCCGCCGTCCGGCGCTGGAATAGGCCAACATTGGTCGGAAACCTGGACGCTGAGGATGTGCGGCGCGGCTGTCGAGATTCCAGTCGAATTCTTGGTGACCGAAAGCGGCGTGACCTTCACGTTTCGCCCCAATACCGGGCGCGTTTTGACTCCACAACCGTCGCGAAGCAGGGAGCAATGATGTGCGAGCACTGATGTTTTCGATCGCGATGCTTGGGGCAGGATGGGTTGCGCCTTCTTCGGCGGTAGCCGACGTCAGCGTGAGCGACGGCGTGCAAGCGCAATGCGCGGCAAGCGCCTTCGACGCCGCCACGTGCGGGCGCTTGGCGCGGATTGCCGGCGAGCTTGTGGATAGTGAGGTCGTGGGCGAGGCGCTGGCGGCGGAGGTCGTGAGCCTCCCCGCCGAACAAGGAGAATGGCTGGCCCAAGCACTCGACGCGCAAGCGCGTGCTGCGGAATATGAGCACGCCCAAGCGCAGGACGAGTTCAACGCTTTCGGCGATCGAGACAGCGAAGTTCTGGGCTCCTCGGACGACGGCGCGACGATGGGGGGTGAAGCAGCCGAGCCGCCAGCCCCGCCGCCTCCGCCTCAACAATCGGCGCTGTTGCGGGCGCTTGAAAAGGCTCGCGACTATATCCGGCGCGCCATCAGCGGGCGCGGATAGCTGGGTGATCCTGCGCCTGGAGCGCAACTGCGGTGCGGGGTTGTTCGCGACTTCGCTGTTGGCGGGGTGCGTCACTGCTTCAGCGCGGACCGCGCCGTTGCCGATGGCGCTTTGAACATCGGGCAGACCGCGATCCGCCATCCAATCGTTGAGAAAAAATACGCAGACACGCGCGCGGCGGAAACGACCGCGCCGGGTCCGCGCGTTGCGCTGTAGGGCGCCCAGCTTCGATGAACGGCGCTCGTCGCATGCGCGCTCTAGCTGGGGACACAATCTGCGTCCGACCGGCTAGAGCATAGCACCTCCGGGTTGGCGCATGCGCTGGTTGCAGTAACCCCGCGGTGTTGGGAGTTGAACATGATCACACGTCGCGCTCTATCGGGATCGGTATTGTTCGCCGCGGCGAGCGCTGAGCGTGCGCGTTCTGCGCAAGCGCAAAGTCCGACGCCTGCCGGGGTGCGACGCACCGAAGTCGAGGCGCTGCGGCGGTTTGCAGAATCGACGCACCCGCGCGGATGCGAGGCCGCCGCGGATTCCGATTGGCGTTCCCGCTGGGACGCTCTCGCCGCCGAGGCTGATACGCTAAGCGACGGCGGTTATTTTGTGCACACGCGTGCGGCGCTGGGTTGGTTCAAGGATGGACACACAACCCCGCTGCCCTTCGAGTTCATCGGCGGCGTACCTGCGCAACTCGCGGACGGCGCGTTCGGTCTCGAGCTGCCGTTCCGGGTGCGCGTTTTTCACGATGGCGCATATGTCGTCGCGGCCAAGGACGAGGCCGCCGTGCTCGTCGGCGCGCGCATCACTCGCATCGGGGCAATGGAAACCGGTGCTCTCATTCGCGCTTGGGCGCGGAACTGGCCGGGGACGGAATCCTGGGCGCACCGCTGGTCGGGGCGTGCATTTGCGCCGGCCTTCCTCGAAGCTTTGGGAGCTGTGCGCGATGCCTCCGAGGCGATCGTCGTCCAAGTAGAGCGCAACCAACGACGCCTGCAGGCGCGCTTGCGGCCGCGATCAGCCGCTGGCGAGGGCCTACAGGACTTGGTTCGGCAAAAGGCGGCTCAAGAAGCTTGGAGCGAAACCACCGGGGGTGGAAACTACGTTCGTCCTCTCCCGGACAGACGTGCTCTCTATGTTAGCATCGATGCGATGGAAGACGTCGAAGGTAAGACGTTCGAGCAGCTTACGCGCGATTGCTTCGCTGCGATGGAAGATGTCCGTGCGGGGCGTATGGTGATCGATCTCCGGCGAAATGGCGGCGGCGACAATTTCAAACAGGAAGGCCTGCGCAAACGTATCTTGCGTTCCTCCTTCAATCGGCCGGGTGGGCTTTATGTGCTGACTTCGCCCATTACGTTTTCCGCGGCGCAGAATTGCGCCACACGGCTCGAGCGCGACAGTTTCGCGTTGTTCGTCGGCGAGCCCACGGGCGGAACGCCAAACCAGTACGGCGATGCGCAGACGTTTGTCGGCGAAGCCACCGGCATTGTGTCCATCGTATCGACGTTGGCGTGGTTCGACTCCTATCCGCAGGATAACCGAGCGCTGATGATGCCGGATATATTCGCGCCGATGCTGTTTGCGGACTGGGCGGCTGGGCGCGACAATGCGCTCGAAGCCGCGTTGACGGGTACAATCGAGAACCCCGCCGACGAACTCGACCGTCGGAGCATTTTCTTCTTCGAGCGGCCCTCCCAGTTGCAGGAATGGCGTCCGTTCTGGCGCGCGACTTGAGGGTCGCTACTCCGTCGCCGCGGCAATCTGCGCCGCCAGCGCCTCCAGCTCCGCTGTATCGGCCTTGTTCGAATGCCCATGGCCGGCGAGCTTCACGCCCTCGTAGCGCGGGATTACATGAAAGTGCAGGTGGAAGACGCTCTGCCCCGCCGGCGCTCCGTTGAACTGTATGATCTTCACGCCATCGGGTCTGAGGGCTTTCTCCACCGCGATCGCCACGCGCTGCACGCGCTCCAGATAGGGACCGATCACCTCGCGCGGGAGATCAAGAAAGTTCCGTGCGGTTACATTCTTCGGCACTACGAGCGTATGGCCGCGCGATTGCGGGAAGATGTCCATGAAGGCCAACGCGACATCGTCCTCCATTACCTTCACGCACGGAATTTCTCCGCGCAGGATTTTGGCGAACAGGTTGTCGAGGTCGTAGGTTCCGTGAAGGCTCATGGGGATTCCGAATTCTAGGCGAGCGCTACTAACGTCGGCCGTTTGCGTTGGGCGTTGGTTGTTGAATCGGTCGTACTTCGAGCCATCCCTTCACGCCGGCGATTGCAGATTGCGCACCATGCCCAAAAGCGTCGCGCGGGGAATGAATTTGCCGAAGCCGGCGATGAATTTGTTAGGCAGTCCCGTCACCACCACGCGCTGGTTGCGCTTCCAGCCTTCGTAGCCCATGCGCGCCACCGGGGCCGACGCCATCGCCGCGCCGGCGTTCTTTGCAAGCCGCGTCTTGCCAGTGCCGGCGCGTTCGCGGAATTTGGACACGGTCGGCCCTGGGCAAAGGCAGCTCACATGCACGCCGGTTCCGCGTGACTCTTCCCACAGCGCTTCCGAGAAGGAGAGCACGTAGGCTTTGGATGCGTAATAATTCGCCATCAACGGCCCGGGTTGAAACGCGGCGGTGGACGCGACGTTCAGTACGCCGCCGCGCTTCTTCGCCAGCATGCCGTCCCAGAAATGGTAGGTGAGTTCGACGAGCGCGCGCACGTTGAGATCGATCATGCCGAGCTGCGTGGGCAAATCAGAAGAGGTGAGCGCCCCCGCATGGCCGAAACCGGCATTGTTCACCACCACCACGACATCGAGCCCGCGCTGCTTGATCGCCTGCGCCAAAGCCGTGCCGCCGCCAATGGCGCCGAGGTCTTGGGCGATGACGTGAGCCTTGACGCCGTGCGCTGACGCAAGGCGCTGCGCCACTTCGTTCAGAGCGCCTTCACTACGGGCGGTAAGGATCAGGTCATAGCCGTCGCGTGCAAAGCACTCCGCGAGATCGACGCCGATTCCCGCCGAAGCGCCGGTGATCAGCGCGTTTTGCCCCTCTCCTGGTTTTCTACGCGCCATTACCGTGCTCCTTGTGATCCGCGACGATAGGCGCTGAGCGCGGGGCTTCCAACCCGGAACCTTGCTCATGATAGTCTGTCCCCATGAGCGCCGACAATTTCCGCCTGAACCCGGACGAAAAGCCGTTCGATGCCCCCGACGGGGTCAAGCCCAAGGCGGAGAAGCCACGCGATGCCGCCACTCTGATCCTGGTGCGCGGCGGGCGCGAAGTGATGATGGGGCAGCGCGCCAAGGGGCATGTTTTCATGCCGGATAAATGGGTGTTCCCAGGCGGCCGGGTCGATCCAGGCGATGCGCGTCTCCCCGCAGCCGCCGAACTGACGCCTGAAACCGAGACGCTGTTGCGGTTGGGCGGCCAGGTCCGGCGCCTGCCGCGCGCCTTTGCATTGGCGGCGGCGCGCGAGACCCGGGAGGAGGCGGGGCTGGTTCTTGGCGGGGGTAGCGGCCCCGACCTATCGAAACTCGCCTTCGTCTGCCGGGCGATCACCCCGCCCTACCGGCCCCGGCGGTTCGATGCGCGGTTCTTTCTGGCGGACGCAGAGGCGGTCCTGGCCCACGACGAACCGGAGGCGGGCGAGGAGCTTCTCCACACCAAATGGTTTCCCCTGGAGGAGGCCGAGGCGCTCGACCTGCCCTCGATCACCAGATTCGTTCTGAAGGAGGTTCGCGCCCGGCTGGCGGGGGAGGCGCTCGACCCGCCGTTCCTGCGCTGGAGCAGGGGCGCCCATTCCATGGAGCGGCTCAAACTCGGCTGAAGGCGTTGACTTATACGCCGCCGCCCCTATTTTCCCGCGCTTCCTTGAACCCCGAGTAATTCCGAGCCCGTCATGGCCAAGCCGACCGTCATTAAAATCCGCCTCAATTCGTCGGCGGACACGGGCTATTTCTACGTCACCAAGAAAAACCCGCGCACCAAGACCGAAAAGCTCAAGTTCAAGAAGTACGATCCGATCGCGCGCAAGCACGTCGAGTTCACCGAAGGCAAGATTAAGTAGTCTCGCGGCGACTTAGACTTTTTGCACCGCGCCGGGATAGCGCGAAACCAGCTTGTCTGAAGTGAGTAAGATAAACCCTTCGGTGCGGGCTTGTGCCAAAAGAATGCGGTCGAACGGGTCCTTGTGCAGGGGTGGAAGTTCGTTAACCGCCGCTGCATGTTCGCTGCTGATGGCCAATTCGCTCCAGCCATGATCGAGTAGGGCTCTGCGCAGCCGCCGCGGTTCGACATCGAAATCGGCGCGGCCAAGAGAGCGCTTGATGGCGGTCTCCCAAATGCTCCCTGCGCTGAACCAGAGCTGGGCGCCGCCATCCTCGAGCCGTTCGCGAGCCGCCTTCGACAGTTTTTTCGGAATGATGGCCGCCCAAAGCAGAAGATGGGTATCGACCAGATATTTCATTCCTGAACGCCGAACAGGCGTGCGATCTCTTCTTGCCCCATCCGATCGAAATCGTCAGGGACGTTGAACTCGCCAGCGAGAAAGCCAAGGCGCTGTTGCGCGCCTGCTTCGGCGGGGTGCAGTGGGGTTACCTTCACCATCGGCTTTCCAGCCTTGGCAATGATGAAGCTCTCGCCCTCGGCGGCGCGCTCCACCAATCGAGAGAGGTGGGTCTTGGCTTCATGAATGTTGACGGTTCTCATCGCGCCATATTAGTTCAACTATATTAGTTTAGTCAACTAGCGGGGATAAAGCACCATTTGCGTGCAGCGGAACAGGGCGATGGTTTTGTCCGCGGTATCGTTATGCACCTCGGCATCCCATACTTGCGTAGACCGCCCACCGTGGATCAGGCGCGCTTGCGCGCTGATCAAATCGCCCAGTTTTCCGGTGCCCAGGAAATTGGTTTTTAGTTCAACGGTCGTGAACCCTGTCCCGCCCTCCGGCAGCGAAATGAAGCAACCATAGCCGCAGGCTGAGTCCGCTAGCGTAACCACGCTGCCGGCATGCATGAAGCCGTTCGGCGCCATGTGGCGCTCGGCGACGGTGAAGCGCCCGCGCACGCGCCCCGTTTGCGCCTCCAGCCACTCCAACCCCAGATGGTCCGGCAGCTTTCCCCGCTGCCGCTCGGTCAAAGGGCCGACATAATCGATTTCACTCATTGGGAACCTCTCTTGGCGACGCTATCATGCCCCCATGACGCAACGCCAAGTCAAAGCCGCGATCCTGCTCATCGGCGACGAATTGCTTTCCGGCCGCACGCAAGATGTGAACCTCCAGACCATAGCCAAATTCCTGGCGCCGTTGGGCGTGCAGGTGGCCGAGGTGCGCGTGGTGGCCGATGTTCCCACCGAGATCATCGCCGCAGTAAATGCTCTACGCACCGCCTACGATTACGTGTTCACCACTGGCGGCATCGGCCCGACGCACGACGATAAGACCGCTGACGCCATCGCCGCGGCGTTCGGCGTCCCCATCGAGGTGCGCGAGGATGCGCGCGCGATCCTGGAAGCGCACTACAAGGGCGCATCGCACTTAAACGAAGCGCGCCTTCGCATGGCGCGGATTCCTGACGGGGCGACGCTTATCGCCAATCCGGTGTCGAAAGCACCGGGTTTTCAACTCGGCAACGTGTTCGTAATGGCCGGCGTACCCTCGATCATGCGCGGCATGCTGGAGGATATCGGCCCACGCATCCAAGGCGGGGCGGTGGTGGATACAGTGACGTTGCGCGCCAAGGGCCTGCGCGAAGGCGACATCGCAACGAGCCTCGGCGCGCTTGAAGGGGCGTCGGGCGGCGCGGTGACGTTCGGTTCCTATCCTTGGTTTTCTCCACCCGACAGCTTCGGCGCGCACCTGGTCGCACGCTCGGCCGATGCAGCGGCGCTGGCGAAAGCGGGAGATGACCTTGCCGCACTCATCCGCTCGCGTGGGGTGGAGCCGGAAATTGTGGACGAATCCGCCTGAGCCGCGCATATCGTCCCCGGCGCGAGCGTGGCGAAACTGGTAGACGCAGCGGACTTAAAATCCGTTCGCCCTAAAGGCGGTGCGGGTTCAACTCCCGCCGCTCGCACCAACCTGCTTGAACATAGGGCGACCGTCCATGGTCGCGCTACGCGTGAGGTGGACGAAGTTTTGCGCAGCGACCGGCGACGAACCGCGCGCAATTGGCTTCCGAGGATTGCGATGTTGCGACGGCGTCGCGCCCCAAAATGACGAAAAGCGTCCTGTTGCGGCGAAAACAGGGCCGCTGCGCTGTAGCCAGCGGGCAACACGGGCGCCGTTTTGACGCATTCGTTACGACGGCGAACACAAAATCGTTGACCAATGGTGAATGCGGCGCTTTCGTGGCCCGCGAACTGGGTCTCGTCAGGCGAAAAGGACCCGTCCAACGCGGGCGAGCTGTGGGCCGGCCTGCGATCATGGTGGGAAATATCAAGGGTCCGGGAAGGACCTAGGGGGAATTTTGGATGAAAACCAAGTACAAGCTGCTGCTGGGCGCCTCAATGTTGCTAGGGGTCGGCGCGGCGTTGCCGGCGCAGGCTCAACCCCAGGCGCCCGCCGAGGAAGAAGCCGTTGACGATGTGCTCGTCATCACCGGTTCGCGCCTGCGGCGCGACCCTGCCAACGCCCCCGCGCCCTTGATCCAGCTGACACAAGAGGACCTGCTGCAATCGGGTGAGCCGAACCTGGTCGATTATCTCGCTGACGTTCCCGCGCTTTCGGGCTCGACGGTTCCCGAAGACACCACCGGCGCCAACCTCAACGACGGCGGTTTGTCGCTTCTGAACCTCCGCGACCTCGGCGCCGTTCGCACCCTGGTTCTGGTCGATGGCCGCCGCCACGTCGGCGCGCCCGCCGGCGGCCTCCAGGTCGATGTCGATAGCATTCCGACGCTGCTCGTCGATAACGTCGAAATCGTCACCGGCGGCCAGGCGGCCGTGTACGGCGCCGACGCCGTTTCCGGCGTTGTCAACTTCATCATGCGACGCGACTATGAAGGTTTCGACGTCGATGCGGCGCTGTCGCAGATCAACCAGGACGGCCAGGAAAGCCGCCGCATTTCCGCGCTCGCCGGCCACAATTTCCTGAATGATCGGCTCAACATCTACGGCTTCGCCGAGCACCAGGAATTCGACGAAGTCCGAGACAGCCAGATCGACTGGAAGGCTGACGCCTGGGTGTTGCTGAACAATGACAGCGACGTGAACAACGCCACGCCCGACAACCAGTTCGACAACATCCTTATCCGCGGCGCGCGCGACGCGTTCTTCCAACGCGGTGGTTTGTTCTTGCTGGCTAACCAGGTGCTGAACAGCCCGGCCGCAGATCCAGATCTGGTTGCGGGCAATTGCGGCAACTCCGCCGCGCCGCAGCCGCTGACTCAGTATAATGCGGCGACCGCCAACATCGCCGGCAACACCAATTGCTTCAACGTCGCGCCCGAGAACGGCTCGACCTTTGTGTTCAGCCCGGCCGGCGTGGCGCGGCCGTTCAATTTCGGCGTCTTCCAGGACCAGAACGGCGCCAGCCGCCGTATCAATATCGGCGGCGATGGTCTCAATACCGGCACCGAGTTCGGCCAAGGCAGCCGCATCCCGGAAAGCAGTGCCGACCGCTATCAGGTCGGGGCCAATTTCGACGTCACTGACAATGTGCAGGCGTTTGTCGAAGCCAAGTTCGTACGCGAAGAGACTTTCGATGAAGGTCAACCCACCTTCTTCCAGGGCGGCATCGGCCAGGCGCAAGCTGGGCAGCAGAACCGCCTGATCAGTTCGAACAATTTCAATATCAGCGACGACAACGCCTTCATGGATCCGGCGTTCCGTGCGCTGATCCTCGGCAACGACCGTAACCTGAACAATGCCAGCGGCACTCAAGTCCTTGACCGGCGCGCCACCTTCAACCTGTTCGGCCCGGTGCGCACCCAGTTCAACACCCGTGAAGTCACCCGTTATGTGGCCGGCCTACGCGGCGATGTTGAGCAGGTTGGCTTTGTCAACAACGTGGATTGGGAAATCGGCTACACGTACGGCAACACCCACAACGAAAACCAGGAACGCGGCGTCGATTCCATCCGCTTCCACATGGCGATTGACGCGGTGCGTGACACAGGCGGCGTGCTCGGGACGCCGAACGCCATCGTTTGCCGCAATCGCTTGCTGAGGGCCCAGGGTTTCGCCGTCACCGATCCGCTGACTGGCCTGCCCAGCACCGATCCAAATGCGCAGACCACCGACGCCGACATCAATTCTTGCGTACCGCAAAGCATCTTCGGCGTTGATCTACGCGTCGATGGCTACAACCCGGCTGCGGAGGATTATTACAACGCCACCATCACTGTTGAGCACGACAACCACCAGCACGACATGCTTGCGTTTGCGTCTGGCGAAATCTGGGATTTCTGGGGCGCCGGGCCGATCGGTGTGTCGGTGGGGTATGAGTGGCGGCGCGAAAAGACTGGCGGAATCGGCCGCGACGCCGGGACCGCAGGGCGCCTGTTGTTCTTGAATACCGGCCCGGATTTCGCTCCGGCGTCGTACAACGCGACAGAATATTTCGGCGAAGTGAATGTGCCGCTGTTCAAGAACCATCCGGTGCTTGGCGAAATGGCGGAATTCTCCGGCGCCTACCGCTATTCGGATTACTCGACCGTCGGCGGGCAAGAGGCGCGCAGCGCCCAACTGCAATGGCGCCCGATCGGCGATATCTTGCTGCGCGGAACCTATGGCGAATCGATCCGCGTGCCGAACCTCGCAGAGAACTTCGCCCCGCCGACTCAGACCTTCGCCAACGGCCTTATCGATCCGTGCGACCGCAATCGCATCGACACGTTCACGACCGACCCGGTGGTCCAAGCCAATCGCAACGCCAATTGTTTGGCATTGGGAATTCCGGTCAATTTCATCGTCGGTGTCGCCAATAACGGCACCTATCCGTCGGGCCGCTCTGGGGTGAACTCGGGCAATCCGTTCCTGGCGCCGGAAGAGGGGCGCTCTTTCACCTGGTCGCTCGCCTACCAGCCGAGCTGGTGGGATGATTTCTCCATCGTGTTCGACTATTACGACATCCGCATCACCAGCGCGATCGCCGCGGTGACCGCGCAACAGGCGATCAATCAATGCGTCGACGGTCCGTCGCTGAACGTCGGTGCCTGCTCCACGATATTCCGCGATCCGCTCACATTCGAGCTGCCGGCGAGCGGGGTCGGCTTTATCCAGGGCTCACTCAACTACGCCAAGACCATGGCGCGCGGCGTGGACTTTGCAGCCAGTCTGCATAGCGATCTGCCCTGGAATCTTGGTGAGGCCGACTTCCGGTTGCGCGGCAATTATCTTATCCGCCAGGAAGATTTCGTCGATATCGCGCGGCCCGGCTTCGAGACCACTTTCGACGGCACCATCGGTTTGCCGCGGATCCGCTTCCTGCTCACAAACACCTGGTCGCCGATCGAAAACCTGCGGCTGGTCTGGGAAGTCGATTGGCAAACCAGTCAGGAAATCATCGCCGAGGAAGTTCTCATCGCCAACACCGACGATCGCGACGGGAACTTCCGCACCACCGGTACGTTTGCCCAACACGACTTCTCGCTGAGCTACGATTTCAGTGACAACGTCACGTTCCGGGCCGGCGTTGTGAATGCCTTAGACAACGAACCTGTTCGTTGGCTCGGCAGCGCCGCGACCACGGACAATTTCGACATGTTCGGCCGCCGCTACTTTGTTGGACTGCGCTACCGCAACTAGGCGTCGCCAATGGGTAAACTGAAGCGCTGGCCCTTTCCCGGGGCCGGCGCTTCTTGTTTTGGTGCGGTTCGCACCGGGGCACTATGAGCTCGAAAGGATGTCGCCTAGTTGTTTGGGGCGGCGCCAAGCGGAGTGATCGGAAGTAGTGTCTAGATTGGGCGCCCCCCTTGTCTCCCTCGCACCGATGGCAGGGGTGACCGACATCCCGTTTCGCCGCCAGGTCAAGGCTTTTGGCGGGCGCTATTGCGTATCGGAGATGGTGGCGTGCGAGCAGCTGGCGCGCGAACGGCTCGACATGGTGCGGCGAGCGGCAGGTGCGGGTGTGATCTCGCCGCTTGTTATTCAACTCGCGGGCCGTGAGCCCCACTGGATGGCCGAGGGCGCGCGCATGGCCGAGGCCGTCGGCGCCGATGCGATCGACATCAACATGGGTTGCCCGGCCAAGAGCGTCACCTCCGGCCTTTGCGGTTCGGCGCTAATGCGCGATCCGAACGCGGCTCTCCGTCTGATCGAAGCAACAATCGGCGCGACGAGTTTACCGGTCAGCTTGAAGATGCGCCTTGGCTGGGATCATGCGAGCCTGAACGCGCCTGACATCGCCAGAAGCGCGCAAGCGGCGGGCGTCGCCATGCTCACCATCCATGGTCGCACGCGTAGTCAATTCTTCACAGGAACCGCTGACTGGGCGGCGATCGCGCCGGTTGTGGACGCGGTGACCATTCCGGTCATCGCCAATGGTGACATCACCAGCGCCAGCGACGCGCGGCGCGCGCTTTCGCTGTCCGGCGCGGCAGGGGTAATGATCGGGCGCGCCGCGCACGGCCGGCCCTGGCTTCCTGGCGCCATCGAAGCCGCACTCAGACACGGCGGAGAGGCAAAGCCGCCAACGCGCGCGCGAATGCTCGGCTCATTGCTCGCACTCTATGAGGATGCGCTCAAATTCTACGATAGCGGACTTGGGCTGCGCGTGGCGCGCAAGCACATCGCCTGGACGGTGGATGCCGTCTTCGGCGCCGAAGCGCGGGAACGCCGCAAAGCGATTTGCATGCTGGAAGACCCAACTCGCGTGCGTGCGGAATTGTGCGTGCTGTTTAGCGAAGAACCGGAGCGCGTCGCCGCATAGAATTATCGGCGAGGCGCTAGCGTATAAGCGAGGCGCCTGGGTCGACGCGATCGGGCACTCATCCCTTTTGTATAGCCGCGACAACAAGCGTGGCTGCTTCGGCGGCTGACATTGCGGTGGTGTCGATGTGGATTTCCGGATGCTCGGGCGCTTCATAGGGACTATCGACGCCGGTGAAATTCTTGAGATTGCCCGCTCGCGCCTTTTTGTAGAGTCCCTTAACGTCGCGCCGCTCCGCTTCGGCGAGGGGCGTGTCGATGAACACCTCGTAGAACTCGCCGTCCGGCATCAAGCGTCGCGCCATCGCGCGTTCCGCGCGGAAAGGGGAAATGAACGACACCAACACAATCAAGCCGGAATCGGCCATCAGCTTCGCGACCTCCGCCACGCGGCGGATGTTCTCGACGCGATCGGCGTCGGTGAAGCCAAGGTCTCGATTGAGGCCATGGCGCAGATTGTCGCCGTCGAGCAGCACCGTGTGCTTGCCCAGTGAATGCAGTTTCTTGTCAACCAGGTTGGCGATCGTCGATTTGCCGGCGCCAGAAAGCCCGGTGAACCAGAGTACTGCAGGTTTTTGACCTAGGATCTCGGCGCGCGCTGCGCGGGTGATCTCGAGCGACTGCCAGTGCACGTTCTGGGCGCGGCGTAGGGCGAAGTGGATGAGGCCTGCGGCGACGGTGGCGTTGGTGGTGCGGTCGATCAAGATGAAACCGCCCATATCCGGGCTGACCGCATACGGATCGAATGCGACGGTTTGATCGAGGCTGATATTGCAGACGGCGATTTCGTTGAGCTCTAGCACTTTGCCGGAGAGGCGCTCGAGCGTATTCACGTTGAGCTTGTACTTGATCTCTGTGATCGTCGCGAAGGCCGACTTCGCACCGATCTTCAGCCAATAAGAACGGCCAGGCAGGGCGTGCTCCTCACCCATCCAGATCAACGTCGTCTCGAACTGATCGGAAGCTTCAGGCGGGGCGTCCGCGGCGGCGATCACGTCGCCGCGCGAACAATCGAGTTCATCGCTCAAGGTGAGCGTCACCGATTGTCCCGCGGCCGCCTCGGCCAAATCTCCGTCCTTGGTGACGATGCGCGCAATGGTGCTGGTCTTCCCGGAAGGCGCGACGCGGATATTGTCGCCGGGACGCACCCGACCGCTAGCGATCTGTCCGGAAAAACCGCGGAAATCGGCGCCTGGGCGGTTCACCCATTGCACCGGCAGGCGGAAGGGGCCATCGGCCCGATGCTCCGCGTCGATATCGACCGTTTCAAGATAAGGCAGGAGCGCAGGGCCATCGTACCACGGTGCGGCGTCGCTCCTTGCGATGATGTTGTCGCCGCTCAATGCCGACATTGGGACCGCAACGATGTCCTCAAGGCCTGTGCGGGCGGCGAACGCGCAGTACTCAGCGCGGATGGCCTCGAAACGCTCGCGCGACCATTCCACGAGGTCCATCTTGTTCACGGCCAGCACGATGCGGCGAATGCCCATGAGCGACACGAGATAGGAATGGCGGCGCGTTTGGGTCAACACGCCCTTGCGTGCATCGATCAGGACAACCGCGAGGTCTGCGGTCGATGCGCCTGTGATCATGTTGCGCGTGTATTGCTCGTGTCCGGGCGTGTCTGCGACGATGAACTTCCGCTTGTCGGTGGAAAAGAACCGATAGGCCACATCGATGGTGATGCCTTGCTCGCGCTCGGCCGCGAGCCCATCGACCAGGAGCGAGAAGTCGAGAGCGCCGTCTTGGACGCCAAGCTTCTTGGAGTCCGCCTCGAGCGCTGCGAGTTGATCCTCGAAGACCAGTTTAGAATCGTAGAGCAGGCGCCCGATCAGCGTTGACTTGCCGTCGTCAACGCTGCCGCAGGTGATGAACCGCAACAAACTCTTCTTCTCGTGTTTGTCGAGATAGGCCTCGATGTTGTCGGCGATCAGGTCTGAAGCATGGGCCATCAGAAATAGCCCTCCTGCTTCTTCTTCTCCATCGAAGCGCCCTGGTCGTGATCGATAACGCGGCCCTGCCGCTCGCTGGTGGCGGTCAGCAGCATTTCCTGGATGATGGCGGGCAGCGTGTCGGCGGCGCTCTCAACCGCGCCGGTGAGCGGATAGCAGCCGAGGGTACGGAAACGGATGCTCAAGATCTCGGGGCGCTCGCCGTCGTTGAGGCGCATGCGCTCGTCATCGACCAGAATGAGCGCGCCGCCACGTCGCACCACTGGGCGCTGCGCGGCGAAGTAGAGCGGTGCGATCGGGATGTTCTCAATGCGGATGTATTGCCAGATGTCGAGTTCGGTCCAGTTCGAAAGCGGGAAAACGCGGATCGATTCTCCTTTGCGCTTTTTGGCATTGTACATTCGCCAAAGCTCGGGGCGTTGGTGCTTTGGGTCCCAGCGGTGCGCTTCGGAGCGGAACGAAAATATCCGTTCCTTGGCGCGCGATTTCTCTTCGTCGCGCCGGGCCCCGCCGAACGCTGCGTCGAATCCGTATTTGTCGAGCGCCTGCTTCAGGCCTTCAGTCTTCCAGAGGTCGGTGTGCAGAGGTCCGTGGTCAAACGGGTTTATGTTGCGGGCGAGCGCGTCGGGGTTCTGATAGACAAGGAGATCAAATCCGAGTTGCCGCGGGACAGTTTCGCGCATCTCGTACATGGCGCGGAACTTCCAGGTCGTATCGACGTGCAAGAGCGGGAAGGGCGGTCTGGAGGGATAAAACGCCTTCGCCGCCAGGTGCAGCATCACTGCACTGTCCTTGCCCATGGAATAGAGCATAACCGGCTTCTCGCACTCGGCCACGACCTCGCGCATGATGTGGATGCTCTCGGCCTCCAACTTCTGCAGGTGGGTGAGGCGGGCGCTGTTTGTGGATGTTCCGGTGTTCAAGGTCGCAGCGTCCATGCGTGGTCAAACTCGGAGCGGATCAATGCCGCCGGCTGCGCTGAAACCTCATTTCCGCGCCAAGGCTTGTTTGTGCTTACCACAAGTTAGAGCTTGGCCATGGATGGCGCAATGGCGAGGCTCGCCCACCATGGCCGACAAGCAAAACCGCCGCGGGTTTCCCCGCGGCGGTCTTTCTTGCGTTAACCGACGACTAGAGTTCGCGGCTGATGGTGAAATTCACAATGCTATCGGCGCCGGAAATGTCCGTATCGTGATAGCGGAGATCCAAGTTGAACCCGTGCATGGCATGGGAGACGCCGAGGTTCCATGTGTCCCAATCGTCGCCCGCCAGAGCGTTGTCGTCGAAAGTCTGCGTACCCACGGCGGCGCTGACGGAGAAAGCGTCGCTGAATTTGAACGCACCGTTTAGTTCATAATAGAGCGCCTCGCCGACTTCACCGAAATATTCCGGCGAGTAGCCGAGTTGGGCGCCGACGGCGAATTGCTCGCTCAAATCCATCGACGCGCCGACGAGGCCTTCGAAATAATCGAGTTCGCCGCCTGCCAAGGCGTCGTCCGCATTCGGATAGAAGTATCCGACGAGGCTCAGGTCCCAGCTGATGGGACCGGTTGTCGGGGTGATGCCGACATAAGCGTCGAGTTCCATCGACGCGGTTTCCGTCGGCGCGCTGGCGCCGAAATTGACGTTCGATCCCCAAACGCCAGCATAGACCATGTCGTTGGACCAATCGAAGCTGCCTTGAATGGCGGCGCCGCCGTCGGTTTGCGACAAGCCGCGGAACACGTAGTCCGTGGTCATCGAAACGGAGGCGGAAGTCTCAGCGTTGGCAGCGCCGACGCCGGCAATGCTCGCGCCAGCCAAAATGGCGACGCCCATGATCTTTTTCATATTGCGCATCCTCTTTCCCCGCGGGCCTCGCCCCGCGCCAGTGGCGAACATCACTCGTTAACGTGAACGACCGGTAAACTTCATGACAGGCAATCCATTTGTTGCCGAAATGTCACGTCTGTACATTCTGGGCGCGAAAAGGCGTGGATGAAACCGGGAGCCGGGAAAACTCACGCGGTGTGTCAACTCTGTGACAGCAGCAGCGGCTTAAGCGCTCTTGAGGTCGGTCCGAGCGAAATCCGTTCCCTTGTAGAGTAGGGGCGCGTCGAGCGCCTTGGCGAGCGCATAGGCGAAACAATCGCCAAAGTTGAGCGCCGCTGGGTGGCGGCCCCTGCCGTACCGGCGAAAGCCATCGCGCGCGAGATCGGCTTGGGTGTCGTCGAAGGCGACGATGGTGAGACCGAGCTGACGCAAGGTCTCCATCTCCGCGTCGAAGAAAACTCGCCCCGGCGCGGTGACCGAACCTTCGCACACCATCGCGGCTTCGAAATAGTTGGTGGCCGATATTGCGGCGCCCGCGGCTTGATCGATTGTTCTCATGAAATGCGCGCGCTCGGGCTCATCCTTGACGATGGCCACGATCGCGGAGCTGTCGATGCAGATCATTGGCTGGGGATGCCGAACTCGTCGTAACCGAGTATTTCATCGTCGGTCATGGTGTTGGCGCGCGGCAGAAGTTTGTAGGCCTCACTCAGTTCCACAAGCTCGCGGATCAGCCGTTCGCGTTCCTCGGCTGGAAGTTTGGGCGGCGGGTTGGCCTTGAGCGCAAGGGCTTCTTCAAGCGTGATGCAGCGTCCGGACGGAGGTTTGTGTTCAAACCGCGTGTGCGGACTTTCGGCGACGCCGCGCGGTTGTGCTTTGCGTTCGGCTTGCGCGAGGAAAGCTTCGATCTTTCGAAAGGTCGCGAGCCGAATGCGGAGTTTTCCCGACAGAAGCTTAGACACATCGCCCTTGTGGATGCCCAGGTGATCGGCGAGCGCGGTTTGGGTGACGCCAAGGCGTTGCATTGCGGCCCTGATGCTGGCGAGATCGTCCATGTTGCGATATTAGCAACTGGTAGCGATTTTCGCAACCTTTGGCATCTGCCGAGCTTGAAGCTAGCAAGGCAGCATGTCTGATTTCACCCAACTAGGCTCAAGTGCCGCGATCCCGGCCAATCCGGACCAAGCCATCATCGAGCGTGCACCCAATCCCCACCCAGGCACGCTGTACCTCGCGCGCTTTGCCGCGCCTGAGTTCACCTCCATCTGCCCCGTCACCGGCCAGCCCGATTTCGGCATTCTCGTGCTC
This sequence comes from Terricaulis sp., assembly GCA_040080225.1. Taxonomy (GTDB): domain Bacteria; phylum Pseudomonadota; class Alphaproteobacteria; order Caulobacterales; family Aquidulcibacteraceae; genus Vitreimonas. The sequence continues at coordinate 23,240 of JBEBIU010000009.1, read as the reverse complement.
GACTACGCGCCCAAGGATTGGATCGTGGAGAGCAAGAGCCTGAAGCTCTTCCTGCAGAGCTTCCGCAATCACGGCGCTTTTCACGAGGATTGCACGCTTCACGTCGCCAAGCGGGTGGTTGAAGCCATCGCGCCCACCTGGTTGCGTATCGGCGGCTATTGGAATCCGCGCGGCGGCATGCCGATCGACGTATTCTGGCAAACCGGCGCGCCGCCCGAAGGCCTGTGGTTGCCGGAGCAGGGTGTGGCGACGTATCGGGGAAGGGGCTAGGTTCATGGGCGATGCTGCTCCCCCACAACCCGAATGCGTTCACGCGTTCGCCGCTCGACCGCGCCGGCCATCGCCGCTGCGATGCAGAATATTTGGCGCGCGCGCTGACGGCGGCTGAGACCAAGCTCATCCCGTTTCACAAGAACCGGCCCTTCGTGGTGGAAGCTGACGGCGGGATCGCCTTGGGCTGGCTCAATGCGCAAGCGCGCGCCGCGCTTGCGCCTAGCGATGCGTTGACGTTGTTTCTCGGAGTCGGCCGAGACGGTGAGGCGCATTTCGCGTTCGACATCGCCGATTCCAGCGCGCTCGAAAGCATGGGCCGCTTCGACGATCTGCGTTCGTTCGGAGCGATCCTGCCGCGCGACGATCTCCCCATTCTCGGAACCGCGAAGAGCATCTTCGAGTGGCACGGTCGGCACAAATTCTGCGCCAATTGCGGCGCTGCGACGCAAGTCGTGGAGGCCGGTTGGAAGCGCGAGTGCGCGGCATGCCAAGCCGAACACTTCCCGCGCTTCGATCCGGTGGTGATCATGCTGCCGGTGCGCGGCGATGCCTGCGTGCTGGGGCGCCAGCCGACTTGGCCGCGCGGCATGCATTCCGCGCTCGCGGGCTTCGTTGAGCCCGGCGAGGCGATTGAGGAAGCGGTGGCGCGCGAGACGCTGGAAGAAGCGGGCCTGCGCGTGCGCGAGGTCAGCCTGCACTCGACGCAGCCCTGGCCGTTTCCCCATTCGCTGATGATTGGCGCGACCGCTGCTGTGGAGGATGACGATATCGTCGTCGATCCGAAAGAGCTGGAAAGCGCGCGTTGGTTTACCCGCGACGAAGCGCGTCTGCTGTTGGCTGGGAAATTTGCCGGCGCCTCCTGCCCGCCGCCATTCGCAATCGCGCACCAATTGTTGAAGAGCTGGGTTGGCGATTAGCGGCGTTGTCAATATGGACCGCCGGCGCCCTCGCCGGCATCGGTGCTCGCTACCGCGCAGGCGACGGCGGGTTTGTAACAGCATATGCCGGCGAGGCGCCGGCGATCCATATTAGCCGCACTCGACGCAATCGTCCGGTTTTTCGCGCTCGATCTGCACGGTCACGTGGGCGATGCCGAAGCGGCGGCTGGTGCTTTTGCGCAGGCTGGATAGAAACGCGTCATCTCCCCCTTCGGGGCGAACCAAGTGCGCGGTCAGCGCCGCGGCGTTCGCGCTCATCGCCCACACGTGCAGGTCGTGCACCGCGATCACGCCAGGCAGCGCCAGCAAGTGCGCGCGGACTGCATCGACATCGACGCCCCGCGGCGCCGCGTCGAGCGCAAGATCGAGAGATTCGCGAAGCAAACCCCACGCGGACCAGAGGATCATCGCTACGACCGCGATCGATGTCGCCGGATCGATCCACCGCAAGCCAGTCATCCAGATTGCGGCGCCTGCGATGATCACGGCGGCGGAAACGCCGGCATCGCCCAGCATGTGCAAGAATGCCCCGCGCACGTTCACGTCATGCTTGCGCCCGGCGAGGAACAGCATCGCGGTCGCGCCATTGATGACGACGCCAGCGCCGGCCGCCGCCATGACTATGAGCGGCAGCGTCTCCTCGGGCGCGGCAAGCCGGCGCACCGCCTCCCAGAACAACCCGCCTGACACCGCCACCAGCACCAGCGCGTTAGCGAGTGCGGCCAGCACCGTGGCTTTCGAGAAACCATAGGTGTGGCGTGCGCTGGCGTTTTGCTTTGCAAGCCATGCCGCCCCGCCAGCGAGCGCCAGCCCGAGTACATCGGAGAGATTGTGCGCGGCGTCGGACAATAGTGCGGTCGAATTCGCGTACAAGCCGGCGCCGGTCTCGATCGCGACGAAGCCGAGATTGAGCGCGATTGCGATGCTATAACGTTTGTCGTTTGGCGCCGCGTGATGGTGGTGGATGTCGTGGGGGTCGTGGGCGTGTGCGCCGTGCATGCTTGTGTGTGGCGCGGAATCAGGCCGGTTTCAACAGCTGGTTCAGTGCGGCTTTTCCGTTTGCGTGAAGGCGCGCATGGTGTCGCGTTGAGCGATTATGAACGCCTTGCCGACGCGGCCATAGGCGCGGGTGACGTCAAGCATCGGCGTGACGAAATCGGCGGCCTCCGTGCGTGGGGCGTTCTCCGCTGCTGCATCGGCTTCTGACGAAGCCTCGTCCTCCGAGGCCGTAGGCGTGACGCACATCGCCAGCAGCGCATCCTGTTGCGCACGCATCATGGCGCGCAGGCTGTCAGAACTGCTGCGCCAAGCTTGCAGCGTCGCTTGCGCGCCCTTGAGCGAGGCCAACATGGAGTTTTTCGGCGACGTCATCGCCCACCAATTCAAGGGATTTAGCGCCGGGAACGGCATGACTTGCAGCCAAGCCATGCCATCGCTGGCCAAATTCGCCGATTTCCGGGTCCGCGCCATTATAAGATCTCCGCGCCTCCGCTGGCGGCAATATGCGCCTTGGCGCGAAGCACGCCTTGATCCGGCTCAAGAGGTGCGGCGAATGTGACGCCTAGTCGCCGCGTGCGTCCGCGGAAAGTTCATGCCCCTCCGCTGCGGTGACGCGCACGGAAAAAATCTCCCCCTCCGCAATCTCCCGCTCGCTCTCGACGTACACAACCCCATCAATCTCCGGCGCATCGGCTTTGGAGCGGCAGGCATACGCCTCCGCGTCCTCGTCCCAGCCGTCGCAAATGACCTCCACATCTCGCCCGACCATGGCTTGCCCGCGCGCGTGGGCAAGGTCGGTTTGTACCTCCATGAAGCGGTCGTAGCGTTCGTCGATGTCGTCCTGGTCGATATGGTCCGCGAGTTCGCGCGAGGGCGCGCCTTCGACGTTTTCGTATTTGAAGCAGCCGGCGCGATCGATTTGCGCTGCCTCGATGAAGTCCAACAACGTTTCGAAATCGCCTTCTGTTTCGCCCGGAAAGCCGACGATGAAGGAGGAGCGAATGGTGAGATCGGGGCAAGTGCGCCGCCACGACGCGATGCGTTCGAGCATCTTGTCCTGGTTGGCGGGGCGCTTCATCGCTTTCAGCAGGCGGGGGCTGGCGTGTTGGAACGGGATGTCGAGATAGGGCAGCACCTTGCCCTCGGCCATCAGGCCGATCACTTCGTCCACGTGCGGGTAGGGGTAGACGTAGTGCAAACGCACCCACACGCCGAACTCTCCCAGCTCTTTGCACAGATCGTAGAATTTCGCCCGCACCACGCGGTCCTTCCACTTGCTCTCGGCATATTTCACATCGACGCCGTACGCAGAAGTGTCCTGGCTGATCACCAGCAATTCCTTCACGCCAGCCTTCACCAGCGCCTCCGCCTCCTTCAGTACCGCGTTCGCCGGGCGCGAAACCAGGTCGCCGCGAATGCTCGGGATGATGCAGAAGCTGCAGCGATTGTTGCAGCCCTCGGAAATTTTCAGATACGCGTAATGGCGCGGCGTCAGCCGGTAGCCGCCTTCGGGCACGAGATCGATTTTCGCATCGTGCGCTTGCGGCAGATGGTCATGTACGGCGGCCATCACCGCTTCGTATTGATGCGGCCCCGAGACCGCGAGCACATTGGGATGTTTCTCGCGGATCAGCGCTTCTTCCTTGCCGAGGCAGCCCGTGACGATCACCTTGCCGTTTTTGGCCAAGGCTTCCCCGATCGCGTCCAGGCTTTCGGCCTTGGCGCTGTCGAGAAACCCGCACGTGTTCACCACCACGAGATCGGCGCCCGCGTAGTCGCCGGAGAGCTGATAGCCCTCCGAGCGCAAGCGCGTGATGATGCGCTCGCTGTCCACCAGCGCCTTGGGGCAGCCGAGCGAGACAATGCCGATGGTGGGCGATTTGGCGGTCACGGTGGGGCCTTTTGGACCCTCGGCGACGCCCTGGGCAACCGCTGCTTGGTGGTCGCCCCGCGGATTTCTCCAACCCGGGGATGTTTCACATGCGAATGACTTGCAATAACGAGAGCCCCTGGCTATCTTCGCATTTGCGACTTAGTCGCCAACTTGGCCTTTGCCTTCAGGGAAAGCCCGCATGTACGTCTGCAATTGCAACGGTGTGACTCGGGCCGAGGTGGATGAAGCCATCGCCGCGGGAGCAGGCCAACCCGAACATGTGCTCGCCCACCATGGGTGCGAGCCGTGTTGCGGGCGCTGCCTGCCGGAGATCGCTGACGGCATTGCGTGCGGCGGAATGGCCCGAACCCGGAGCCTCGTCGCCGCCGAATAGGGGTTGGTGATGAAGGGCGACAGCCACGTTCTCAAGAAGCTCAACGCGATCCTCACCAACGAGCTGACCTCGATCAATCAATACTTCCTGCATGCGCGGATGTATCAGAACGAGGGCTACGGGAAGCTCGGCAAGAAGACTTACGAGGAATCCATCGAGGAGATGGGCCACGCCGACAAATTGGTGAAGCGTATCCTCATGCTCGAGGGCCTGCCAAACCTGCAGAACCTCGGCAAACTCGCGATCGGCGAAGCGGTGGAAGAACGGCTGAAGGCCGACCTCGCGCTGGAAACCACAGGCCGCGCGGCGATGCTGGAGGGCGTGGCGCTTTGCGAGAGCAAGCAGGATTACGTCTCGCGCGACCTGCTCACTGACATTCTCGAAGACACCGAAGAGCACATCGATTTCCTGGAAACCCAAATCGCCGTGATCGCACAAGTCGGGCTGCAGAATTATCTGCAGAGCCAGTACGAGCTGGATGCGGGGTGAGTTTCTTCACGGGGTAATCGTCGCGTGCGGTTGCGCCGCCTGCTCAGTTCATTCCCACGCTGCGCGCGAACCCGGCGGCGGCGCTTGCCAGCGGTCTGATGCGCTTGATCATCTCCAGCGCATGCGCGCTTGCGGCCGTGCCGTCCCTCACGCGCCCGGCGATGCCTTGCAGGATGCACGCGAGGCGGAAAGCGTTGTAGGCGAAATACCAGTCGAGATTGGCGATGCGCTCGCGGCTGGTGAGCGCACAATAGCGGGCGACGATCTGCTCCAGCGTGGGGATGCCGTAGGGCCCGAGATCGATGCCGCCCAGGCTGGAGCGCGCGTCGCGCGGCAGCACCCAACTCATCAGATAATAGGTGAAATCCGCGAGGGGGTCGCCGAGTGTGGAGAGTTCCCAGTCGAGCACGGCGATCACGCGCGGTTCGCTCGCGTGCAGCGCCATGTTGTCGAGCCGATAATCGCCGTGCACGATTGAGGTGCGCTCGCCGGGGGGAATGGTTTGCGGCAACCATTCCATCAGCTGGTTCATTTCGTCGATGGCTTCGGTTTCGCTGAGCCTGTATTGCTTGGTCCAGCGATCGATCTGGCGCGCGAAATAATTGCCGGGCTTGCCGTAGTCGGAGAGGCCAATCGAGGCGTAATCGGTGTTGTGCAATTGCGCTAGCGTGGCCACTTTGTGCTCATAGATGGCGCGGCGATGTTCGGGCGTCACGTCAGGGATGAGGCCATCCCAGATGATGCGTCCCTCCACCATCTCCATGACGTAGAACATGGCGCCGATCACACTGTCGTCCGTGCAAAGCCCGTACGTGCGCGCGACGGGAAAGCCCGTGGGGTGGAGTGCCGTGATGACGCGATATTCGCGGTCGACCGCATGCGCGGAGGGCAAGAGCTTGCCGCCGGGCTTCTTGCGCAGCACGTATTTCTGCGCTGGCGTGACGATCTGGTAGGTAGGGTTCGATTGCCCGCCCTTGAACTGGAACAATGTGAGCGGGCCGGCGAAGCCAGTGACGTTTGCCGCCAGCCAGCCTGTCAGCGCGGCTTCATCGAGCCTGTGGCGCTCTTCGACGGGCTTGACGCCGGAAAAGGCGTCTTGGGGGGCGGTGGTGGTCATTGCTACAGTTTAAAGGAACCACCGCGTTTCTACTAGGAAGACCTAAGCCCCCCCTCAGCACTCCACCACATTCACCGCCAGCCCGCCTTGGCTGGTTTCCTTGTACTTGGTCGACATATCCACCCCGGTTTGGCGCATGGTCTCGATCACTTGATCGAGCGAGACTTTGCTTGGTTCGGTGGAGTGCAGCGCGAGCCGCGCGGCGTTCACCGCTTTCACCGCGCCCAAGGCGTTGCGCTCGATGCAGGGGATCTGCACCAGCCCGCCGACGGGATCGCAGGTGAGGCCAAGATTGTGTTCCATGCCGATCTCGGCGGCGTTGGCGATCTGCTGCGGCGTGGCGCGCCAGACAGCCGCAAGCCCGGCCGCCGCCATCGAACAAGCGACGCCGACCTCGCCCTGGCAGCCCATTTCCGCGCCCGAAATCGAAGCGCGTTGCTTGTAGAGCAGGCCGATTCCGCCTGCGGTGAGCAGGAAGCGGCGCGCGTTTGTCGCCGCGTCTTCGCCGCCGAGGCAATAATGGCGCAGGATTGCTGGCAGAATTCCGGCCGCGCCATTGGTTGGCGCGGTCACCACTTGGCCGCCAGCGGCGTTTTCCTCGTTGACGGCCATGGCGTAGACGTTGAGCCAATCGAACAATCGTTCGGGCTCGTTTGCCAACGGTTGGCCTTGCAGCGAGCGCCAGATCGCCGGCGCACGGCGGGTGACTTTCAGCGCGCCGGGCAACGTGCCCTCGCGCACCAATCCCCGCTCGATGCACGCTGACATCACCGCAATGACGCGATCAAGCCGGGCGTCGGTCTCCGCGCGCGGACGCATCGCGTCTTCGTTGGCGTAGACGATTTCCTCGATCGTCTTGCCCACGCGCGCGCAATGGTCGAGCAATTCGGCGCCGGATGCGAACGGGAACGGAGCGGTGCGCCCGCTGGCGATCTGGTCCTTGGGCGCCGGCGCCCGCAATTGTTTCTCGGTGGCGAAGAAACCGCCGCCGGTCGAATAATAGGTTTGTTCCAGCAACATTTCGCCGGTGCTGTCATAGGCGGCTAGCTTCATGCCGTTCGGGTGGAGCTCGGGGATGATCTCGTAGGCGAACACGATGTCGCGCGTTGGGTCGAAGTCGATCTCGTGAGCGCCGAGCAGCGAGAGCCGCTTTTCCTGCGATACCTTGGCGTCCATGGCATCGGCGTGGTCGGGATCGAGGCTTTCCGGATCAAGCCCGCACAGGCCGAGCACAACTGCCTTGGGCGTGGCGTGCCCCTTGCCGGTCAACGCAAGGGAGCCCTGCAATTCAACAGCGACCCTGGCGACGCGGTTGAGCTCCGCGTGCGCCTTGAGCTCCTCCAGGAAACGCTTGCCAATCCGGATCGGCCCCAAAGTGTGCGAACTGGATGGCCCGATGCCGATGCGGAAGAGTTCAAGAACCGAGAGCATGAGCGGCAGCTAGTCTTATGTCTCGCCGTACGCAAGCGCCGGTTCCCGCTTGCGAAGCGGCGGCGGGCTTTGTAGGCGATAGCGCAGACAAGTGCTGGAATTTCGCGCGCGACCGCGCCGAGGAGGCCTCATGAAAGCGTTGGTGAAACGGGAAGCCGCCCGCGGGCTGTGGCTTGAAGATGTCCCCGAGCCCAAGGCCGGCCCTAACGACGTAAAGATCAGGGTCAAACGCACCGCCATTTGCGGCACCGACATCCACATCTATAAATGGGACGCGTGGGCGCAGAAGACAATTCCCGTGCCGATGGTGGTCGGCCACGAATTCGTCGGAGAGATTGTCGAGGTGGGCGAGAACGTCAACGATTACACGCCGGGCATGATCGTGTCTGGCGAAGGCCACATCGTCTGCGGGCGTTGCCGCAATTGCATGGCGGGGCGGCGCCATCTTTGCCCGCACACGAGCGGCGTCGGCGTCAATCGCGCGGGCGCTTTCGCCGAATACATAGTCATCCCCAACGCCAATGTCTGGCACCATGCCGACGGCATCGATCTCGACATCGCCGCGATCTTCGATCCGTTCGGCAACGCCACCCACACCGCGCTGCAATGGGACATGGTGGGCGAAGATGTGCTGATCACCGGCGCCGGGCCCATCGGGGCGATGGCGGTGGCTATTGCGCGCCATGTCGGCGCCCGTCATGTCGTCATCACCGACGTTAACGATTATCGGCTGGCGCTGGCCAAGAAACTTGGCGCGACGCGCACCGTGAACGTCTCGAAAGAAACACTGGGAGACGTGCAGCGCGAACTTGGCATGACCGAGGGCTTCGACGTGGGGCTCGAGATGTCCGGCGCGCCAACGGCTCTTAGCGACATGATCGACAACATGTCCCATGGGGCGAAGATTTCCATGCTGGGAATTCCATCGGGCGAGCTTGCCGTCGATTGGAACAAGGTCGTGTTCAACATGCTCACGATCAAGGGCATCTATGGGCGTGAGATTTTCGAGACCTGGTACAAGATGACGGTGATGATCCAATCGGGTTTGGACTTAACGCCGATCATCACCCACCGCTTGCCGTATCGGGAGTTCGAGCGGGGTTTTGAGGCGATGCTGTCCGGCAATTCCGGGAAAGTGATCTTGAATTGGGATTGATAATGTCGCCCGTTCCGCAAATCGTTCGTCATTCCGGACGCGACGCAGTCGCAATCCGGAACCCAGGGGCAACCGCACGGTGCTCTACTATCCCCTGGGTTCCGGGTTCTCGCTACGCGAGCCCCGGAATGACGAATTACGTTTGCGACCTTCAATAAGAGAGCCAAAATGTACGGCGCATTTCAAGAGCATGTCGAGCGAGAACTCGCCGCCATTCGCGACGCGGGCTTCTACAAGCACGAACGCGTCATCGGCACGCCGCAAGGCGCGGAAGTGGCGGTCGCGGACGGCGCCCCGCTGATCAATCTGTGCGCCAACAATTATCTCGGCCTCGCCCAGGATCCGCGCGTGCGCGCCGCCGCCCACGAGGGGCTCGAGCGCTGGGGCTACGGCATGGCCTCGGTGCGTTTCATCTGCGGCACCCAGACGATCCACAAGCAATTGGAAGCGCAATTGTCAGCATGGCTGCAGCTGGAGGACACCATCCTCTATCCGTCGTGCTTCGACGCCAATGGCGGCCTGTTCGAAACGTTGCTCGGCGCCGAAGACGCGGTGATCTCCGACGAACTCAACCACGCTTCGATCATCGATGGCATCCGCCTCTGCAAGGCGCAGCGCTATCGTTACAAGAACAACGATATCGCCGATCTGGAGGCGCAGCTGAAGGCCGCAGACGCGGCCGGTGCGCGCTTCAAGCTAATTTCCACCGACGGCGTTTTCTCCATGGACGGTGTCATCACGCAGCTCGACAAGATTTGCGATCTGGCCGAGCGCTACAATGCGCTCGTGCATGTCGACGACAGCCATTCGAGCGGCATTGTCGGCGCCGGCGGGCGCGGTACGGCGGAGCATTGTGGGTGCATCGAGCGCATCGACGTGCTCACCAGCACGCTAGGCAAAGCGCTTGGCGGTGCCAGCGGCGGTTTCACCAGCGGGAGGAAAGAAATCGTCGAACTGCTGCGCCAACGCTCTCGGCCGTATCTGTTTTCAAACACCGTGCCGCCGATGATTGCGGCGGGCGCGATGAAAGCGGTGGAACTAGCGGCCGACGGCGACGACATGCGTGCGCGTTTGCGCGAGAATATGCAATTCTTTCGTGCTGGGCTCACGGAAGCGGGCTTCGATCTGCTCGCCGGCGAGCACCCGATCATGCCGGTGATGCTCTATGACGCGAAGCCGGCGGTCGCACTGGCGCAGGCTTTGCTGGAGCGCGGGGTTTATGTGATCGCGTTCTCCTATCCGGTAGTGCCGAAAGGCAAGGCGCGCATTCGCACGCAAATGTCGGCCGCGCACACAAGGGGCGAACTCGAGCACGCGCTGAGGGCGTTCAGCGCGGCGAAGGCGGCGATATAGTGTCTTTCTCTCCAGATCGAGCGGTGGTCCACGCCTCGGTTGCCCTTTACGCACCACCTATTCCCGGGACGCCGCGAAGCGGCGGACCCGGGACCCATAAACACAAACCGTTCGTGATCTTGGGCCCCGGACTTGCGCTTCGTGCAATCCGGGGATGGGTGAGAGCGGTAAGAACAGCGTCTCTGATTAATCCAACGCCCGCCACCCAATGTCGCGCCGACAAAATCCACCAGGCCAGTCGATCGCCGCGATCGCGGCATAGGCGCGGTGCACCGCGTCGGCGAGGTCATCGCCAAGTGCGGTGATGTTGAGCACGCGCCCACCGGCCGCGCGCAGCGTGCCGTCCTCGTCAAGGCGCGTTCCGGCGTGGAACACTTCCACGCCCTCGAAGCGCTGTGCACGGTCGATTCCGCGGATCACCGACCCGGTCAACGGCTCGTCGGGATAGCCTTTGGCTGCGTAAACGACGGTGACGGTCGGGCGCTCGTCCCACTCGATCTGCGGCGCGCCTGCGAGTTCGCCCTTCGCCGCCGCGAGCAGCACCGGCGCGAGATCGCTTTTCATGCGCCGCATAAGGGTCTGGCATTCCGGATCGCCGAAGCGCACGTTGAACTCGATCAATTTGGGCCCATCAGTGCTTATCATCAGTCCCGCGAACAGCACGCCAACGAACGGTTTACCCTCGGCCTTCATGCCGCGCAGCGTGGGCAGAATGATGCGCTCCATGGTTTGGTCACGTACAAGATCGGTGAACACCGCAGTTGGCGAGTAGGCGCCCATGCCCCCGGTATTGGGGCCTTTGTCGCCATCGTAGGCGCGCTTGTGATCCTGCGCGGCAGCCAGCGGAATTGCGGTATCGCCGTCGCAGAGCGCAAAAAAACTCGCTTCCTCGCCGGGCAGGAAATCTTCGATGACGATGCGCTGTCCGGCGGTTCCGAATTTCTTGAAGAACAAAATCTGATCCACCGCCGCATCGGCCTCGCGGCGCGTCTCAGCCAACACCACGCCCTTGCCGCCAGCGAGACCGTCGGCCTTGATCACGAACGGCGGTTCGCGCCCGCCGAGATAGGCCTTGGCGCGGATGGCGTCGTCGAACACTTTATAATCGGCGGTGGGCACGCCGTGGCGGGCGCAGAAATCCTTCATGAAGGATTTCGAGGCTTCCAGCTCCGCTGCGGCTTGGCTCGGTCCGAAACACGGCACGCCTACCTTCGCCAAGCTGTCAGCAAGGCCAGCTGCTGCTGCTGCCTCAGGCCCGATGACGACGAGGTCGATACGCTCGCGCAGCGCGAAGGCTGCAAGCTCAGCAGGCGCGTCCGCCTTGATCGCAATGGTTCGCCCAAGCTCTGCCAGGCCCGGATTGCCGGGCGCGGAGATCAGCTCCGAAACGAGCGGGCTCTGGGCAAGCTTCCAGCCCAAGGCATGCTCGCGCCCGCCCGACCCGACAATCAGAATCTTCATGGGAAAGTGCCTTGGAGTGCTCGGGAAGCGAGGTCAAGCGGCGCTCCGCGCGGGCCGCGAATATGGACCGCCGACGCGCGCTTTCTGTGAACTTGCGGCGCGGGGGCGCGGCGCGTACTCCATCTGCTCTGGACACGTAAGGAGCGCGACATGAACCCGAACAAGGCGCTTTGGGAAAAGGGTGATTTTACACGCATCGCCGCGGCCATGCGCGACAGCGGGGAGGCGCTGGTCGCTGGCGTGGGTGTCAGTCCGGGGCTGAAGGTGTTGGACTTAGGCTGCGGCGACGGCACCACGGCGATACCGGCGGCCACGCGCGGCGCGGACGTGCTGGGCGTCGATATTGCGGCGAACTTGGTCGCCGCGGGCAACCAGCGCGCGCGCGAACAGGGCCTGGCCAATTGCCGATTCCAGGAGGGCGACGCCTCCGACCTGCGCGAGCTAGCCGATGCCAGCTTCGATCTCGTGGTCAGCATTTTCGGCGCCATGTTCGCGCCGCGGCCGTTCGACGTCGCCAAGGGGATGGTGCGGGTGACCAAGCCCGGCGGCCGCATCGTTATGGGAAATTGGATTCCAGGCGATCCAACCCTGGTGGCGCAGATCTTGAAAATCAGCTCCGCCTATTCGCCGCCGCCGCCGGAGGGCTTCATAAGCCCGATGACTTGGGGGATCGAGGACAATGTGATCGAGCGCTTTGCCGCCGCCGGTGTGACGCGGGACAAGGTGTCGTTTGCGCGCGATACCTATGTATTCAACTTTCCCGGTGCGCCGTCCGAGTTTCTTGCTGCGTTCAGGGGCTATTACGGGCCAACCATGAACGCGTTCGAGGCCGCGGAAAAAGCCGGTCGGGCAGAGGCGCTGCAACAAGAACTCGAAACGCTGTTTAATAGTCAGAACACAAGTTCGGACAAGAGCGCTACATCGATCCCAGCCACCTTCCTGCGCGTTAGCGTGGTGCGCGGCTGAGCGCGCGTCACCCCGCCCCAACGATGCGATCCGCGCCGCCCTGTACAATCGGGTGATAACCCGCCCGGGCGCGCACATAGATGCGCCGTGCGTGCGCAACACCCCACTCGCCTTGCTCCATCAGCGCGCGGTAGAGCGGGCGTACGAATTTGCCGCGGCCCTGGCGGGTCAGAAAATCCTCGACGGCGGGCATGCTGGCCTCGACGCGGTTGCGGATTGCCAGTGAAAGCCAGTCGAACAGCACTTCGGCATTGCCGGTGGAATTGAGGCGGAGGGCTGCTTCGAGTTCGGCCAGGCGTGCAGCGGGAAGCTCCCGCGGCAGCGTCTGCAGAAAGCGCTGGCGCTCGAACGTGCCCCAACTCGCCCACGGGATTGCGCTCGCCGGCCCGCCGGCGTTGAACGCCGCCACTTGCACGGCGACGCGGTCGAAGGCGGCTGCGTGCGGCTCTTCGGCGTTGGGAGGCAGGCCCGGCTCATAGGCCCAGGCATCGAGTTGGAGTTGCGCTTCGAGGCCCGCGTCGCCGCGCACCAGATGTTCGCGCACATCGGAGAGGAACCATTCGGTGACGATCGGTTGGAACGCATAGCGATCGAAATAGGAGCGCAGATACGCGTCGAAACGCCGGCGCCCGACAATCCGCTCCATGGTGCGCAGGAACAACGCGCCCTTGTCGTACACAATCGCGGACACGCCGCCGTCGGCGCTGCGTGGGCCGGTGAGGTGCAGGCGCGTGTCGTCGGGCGGGCCGGCGGCGATCGCGGCTTGGATGTCGGCCCACGCTAACGTGATCTGCATGGCGAAATTCTCCTCGCCATAAAGCGCTTCGACGATGCGGCCTTCGATATAGGAGGTGACGCCCTCGTTGAGCCAGCCGTCGGCCCAGAGCGCATTGGTGACAAGGTTGCCCGACCAGGAATGCGCCAATTCGTGCGCGATCAGCGACACAAGGCTGCGGTCGCCTGCGAGGAAAGTTGGCGTCAGGAAGGTGAGGCGCGGATTTTCCATGCCGCCGAAGGGAAAGGAAGGCGGCAGCACCAGAACATCGTAACGTCCCCACCTATAGCGCCCGTAAAGCGCCTCCGCCGTGCGCAGCATGCGTTCCATGTCGGCGCACTCGTACGCAGCGCGTTCAATCATGCTGGGCTCGGCATAGACGCCGGTGTGCGGGCCGACCGCGCGGAAAGCGAGATCGCCGATCGCAATGGCGATGAGGTAAGGCGGGATTGGATTGGGCGTGCGGAAGCGATAGGCGCGGCCGCCTTCGGTCGGTTCGCCTTCTGGAGTGAGCATTTCCGCGCTCATCACCACACGCAGGCCTTCGGGCGCGACAATGCGGGCGTCATAGGTTTGGCGTATCCCGGGGCTGTCCTGGGTGGGGACCCAGGTGCGGGTGAGAATGCTCTGGCCCTGGCTGAACAGGAAGCGCTTGCCGCTCGCGGTTTGAGCCGGTTCGAGCCATTGCAGCGCGCCCGCGCCCGGCGCGGTTTCGTAGGCGATGGCGAGCGTGGTCACACCAGGCGCAAGCGCGATCGAGAGCGGCGCTCCCAGAGCTTCGTCGCGCGCGCCAATATTCCAAACCGCGGGGCCGATATTGCTGCGCACGCTTTGGATTTGGATGCCATCGACATCGAGAACGATTTCGCGCGCGCCCTCCCGCACTTCGATGCTCAGCGTTGCGGTTCCGTGCAGCACCTTGCGTTCGAAATCGGCGGCGAGATCGAGCGAGACATGGGTGACGCGCGCTTCTTCCGGGCGCGCATGGGAATGGGAATCGTGCGGCGGCAGGCGCGCAGGCGCGGCGGCATGGGGGACTGTGGCGCAGGCCGAAAGCGCAGGCGCAGCGCATGCAGCTGCGAGCAGGGTGCGACGGTCAAACATGATAGACACCAGTTCTAAATCAAGCCGTCAGTTCTGCATCGCGCGGTGGCGGCTTTAGCACGAAAGACAAAATGGTCAGCGCAAGCCCCAAGACGGCGGCAAGTCCGGCATAGGGCAATACGGCAGTGAAGAAATTTTGAGCGATCAATTCGCCAAAATATAATCCCAGGTCCCGCGACTGCGTTTCGATCGGGGAAACTTGCGCGGCGCGGGCTTGGCTGAGGCTGGCGAAGACGCCGATCTTCAGCAACGACCAGGTTATCAGCGCTAGCACGCCGCCGACGAGGATGGGAATTCCCCACCATCGTGCCAACCCGCGCCAGGACCGGACCGAGAAAGCCGTTATCAGCAGTAGAAAAAAGCCAGGAGCGAGCGGCGAGTAGATCATTCCGGCGATCACTTGGCGGCGACGCTCGGTTGGAAATTGCGACTCCGCTAGGAGGCGATCCGTCGCGGTTTCGGGATAAGTCATGGAATCGGGGAAGGGCGGCGGCGAGGTTGCGTAATATTGGACCAGTCTTTGTCGCAGCTCCACGATCTCAGCGGGTTTCGGTCGGCACTGGAACCCAGTCCAGCGGCCAGGGCACGCCGGCTTGCCTTCGGTGATGCCGATGATCGCGTCCGGCGCGCGCGCGATGACGCCCGCCTTGAAGTCCGCCATCGAAATGGAAATGCGATCGCTCTCGCCCCTGAGATATCCAATGAAGGCTTGGGTCATTTGATCGAACAGGGTTTGCACTTCCGCCTGCGGCGCGATCCGCGCCATCGCGGCGAGCAATTCCTCGTCGCTGAGCGCTCCCATGTTATCGCTGGCGCCCGCTCGCGCGACTTCCACCATCGCTTTCAGCGCCTGGTCGTAAAAGCGTTCGCGCGCAAACATTGCTTGGTACTTCTCCGCCGTTAGCAGTTCGCGTTCGGCGCTAAAGCTGAGCACTGCCACCGGGATGCTTAGCGCGACCAGGATCGCGAGCAGGACCGACACCACGCCAGCGGCTATTTTCATCGACTTCCCCCGAGGCGGTCCCCCTGCGCCTCCGCAAGGATTAGAGAGCAGGCGCTGCTCCGGCAAGGCGAGGCGCACAGATTTCAAGCCGCCCTGCCCCTGTCGCGAGCGTCCCGGCGCGAGTCGGCCTATATGAGCCCCATGTCCGAGACGGCCCAGCCCGCCACCGCCAATTCCAACCTGCCGGAACTCACGGTTTCCGAGCTGGCGCAATCGGTCAAGCGCGCGGTTGAACGCGACTTTGACCGCGTGCGCGTGCGCGGCGAATTGGGCCGGGTGCTGATCGCCAAATCGGGTCACCTGTATGTGGATTTGAAGGACGAGAACGCGACGATCTCGACTTTGATGTGGAAGGCCAATGTCGCGGCTTTGAGCTTCAAGCCGGAGGAGGGCTTGGAAGTGGTGGTTGAGGGCAGGCTCTCGACTTATCCCGGCCGCTCGCAATATCAGCTGATCGCCGAGCGCATGTCGCCCGCTGGCGTCGGCGCCTTGCTGGCGCAGTTGGAGAAGCTAAAGGCGAAACTCAGCGCCGAGGGATTGTTCGCGCGCGAGCGCAAAAAGCCGATCCCGTACCTGCCGCGTGTGATTGGCGTCGTCACTTCGCCCACCGGGGCGGTGATCCGCGACATCCTGCATCGCCTGGGCGAGCGCTTTCCGCGCCGCGTGTTGCTCTGGCCGGTGCTGGTGCAAGGCCCGGATGCGGCAGGCCAGATCGCGCGCGCGATCGCCGGCTTCAATGCACTCACCGGCGCGCTGCGCCCTGACGTGCTGATCGTGGCGCGCGGGGGCGGTTCGATCGAAGATCTCTGGGCCTTCAACGAGGAGATCGTGGTGCGCGCCGCCGCCGAAAGCGCTATCCCTCTGATCAGCGCGGTTGGGCACGAGACCGACACTACTTTGATCGACTTCGCCTCCGATCTGCGCGCGCCGACGCCCACCGGGGCTGCGGAAAAAGCCGTGCCGGTGCGCGCCGAATTGATCGAACGAGTGGGCGTGCTCGAGGGGCGGCTCAAGGGCGGGCTACTGCGTGGGTTGGAAAAGCGGCGCACCGAAGTGCGCGCAGCGAGCGCGCGGCTGCCGCGCTTGGAAACTTTGTTCCAAATTCCCCAGCAGCGCTTCGACCGCGCCGCCGAGAGGCTCAACGCCGCCCTGGTCGCCAATGCGCGCGCCGCGCAATCCAAGCTCGACCGCGTCTCCGCTCGCCTTCGCCCGCAAGCGCTGGGTCAGGACATCGCCCGCCGTCGCGAAACGCTGGAGCGCGCGAGTTCACGCATGGCGCCGTCAATGAAGCGTACATTGGAAGCGCACAGGAGGCACCTCGATGGCGCTGCGCGCATGCTCGAAAGCCTCTCGCACAAAAGCGTGCTGGCGCGCGGTTTTGTCATGGTGCATCGCGACGATGGCGTTTTGGTGCGCGCGGCGAAAGATTTGTCGCCCGGCGACGAAATCGAACTCACCTTCGCCGACGATAAGCACAAGGCAATTATCGACGCGCCCAGCGGCGGGTCCGCCAAGTCGCGCTCAAAGACTAAGCCCGGCGGCGGGCAGGGAAGTTTGTTTTGAGCGCGCTAAAGCTCCAGTCGCGCCGCTAGCCAGGCCAAGTCGCGATCGAGCTTCTCGCGCCAATCGTCGTTGGGGCGCCGCTCGATTTCAGAGGCAAGATTTGCCAAGGCGGCGGCCATTTGCCCTTCGTCCAATGTGTCGGCGTAATCACCAATCGCTCGTGCACGTTTCGCAAAGGCCGCGGCGCCGGCCGAGGTGTTTACAGATTGCGCACGGACGCGCAACTGACGGAAAAATGCCGCTAAAGTCGGGGCGGCGCGGGTGGAATCTTCCACCCGCCGCTCGCCGGGGCGCAGACTGGGGCGGCGCTTGCGCCGATCCACGCCGAGATAATCCTTGTTATCGACCCAGCGCATCGCCAAGAGTCCGTTTCCTACCTGAAATGTGGGAGGTGAGCCCAAAGGAAGCCTTAATGCGCAGAGACGAGGTGCGGGAAATGCGCCAAAGAGAATGGAAGTGCGGCGATTACCGGGTTAAGTTTCGCTCATGAACAAGCACGACCCTGGCGGCCCCGAGGCTAAACTTCATTATGGCGACAACGAGGTGACCATTGTCCGCCAAGGCCTGTTCGTGCGCTGCGCGGTGAGCGGCGATCGCATCGTGCTGGATGATCTGCGCTATTGGAGCGTCGATTTGCAGGAGGCGTATCGAGGGCCGAAGGAGGCTGGCGCGCGGCTTAACAGCCTTCGGAAGCAAGAGCCGTGAGGGCGCTAGCGCTGGTTCTGTTTCTGGCGGCGTGTGTCGCGGGCGAGGCGCCGGCAGATCCGCCCGCGCCGCCCACTTCAATGGAAAGCGCCGACCGAAACGAGGAGACGGCAGCGGCGCATGCGTTGGATGTTGTACCGGCCGAACTCGCCTTGCGCTGCGCCGGCGCGTTCACTCAAGGCGGCGTCGCGCTCTGCCGCACCTTGCCAGGCGCGGCCATCGATGTGGACGGAATCGCCTCGGGAGAAGCAGATGCGCAGGGGTGGGCCGTGGTGGGATTTTCGCGCGAGCATGGCCGCCAAGCGCAGGTGAGCGCCCGCGCCAGCGGCGGCGAAGTAGCGCTCAGCCTCGCCATTGCGCCGCGAGAGTTCGACATCCAGCGCGTCAACGGCCTGCCGCCGCAAACCGTGAATCCCACCGACCCGCAGGTGCTGGCGCGAATAGAACGCGATTCAGCGCTGAAGCGCGAAGCGTTCGCCAGCGTCGCGGCGCTGGAGGGCTGGCTCGATGGCTTCGCCCTGCCGCTGAACGGCACGGTGACCGGCCGCTGGGGCAATCAGCGCATCCTCAACGGCGAGCCGCGCGACCCCCATTTCGGCTATGATATTGCAGCACCCGAGGGAACGCCGGTGCGCGCGCCGGCCTCGGGAGTAGTCACGCTCGCCAGTCCGGACATGCATTTCGAGGGCGGGCTCGTGTTCATCGATCATGGCCAAGGGCTGACCACCATGTACTTGCATATGAGCCGGCTCGATGTGGCGGTCGGGGAACGGGTGGAGCAGGGCCAAATCATCGGTGCAGTTGGCGCGCGCGGCCGCGCCACCGGCCCGCATCTGTGCTGGCGCATGCGCTGGCGTGGACGCCAGCTCGATCCGAGCGTGGCGCTGGAGGCGCTGGCGGCGGCGCGGGAGGAATTGCGCTGAGTGCTTGCACTCATTGCAAGAGTTACATCTCCTACCAATCCCCGGATTCGAGCGAAGCGAGAATTCCGGGGTCCAAGATCGCGAGCATTTGGGATTATGGGCCCCGGACTCGCCGCTGCGCGGCGCTCCGGGGATGGGTGTTTGTCAATACACCGGCGCATGCTGGCGAGGGCGAGGCGGCCTGGCTAGCGCGCCACCACGTGGCTCACCAACACCACCGCATCCACGTTGCTCTCGTTGCGCCAAGAGTGCGCGGTCTCGGCGTCTTCGATCGCGACCTCGCCGGCGCGGTACAAGATCGGGTCCAGACAGGAATTGCGCAGCTCCACCATTTCACCCGACAACATCAGCGCCATGCCTTGGATCGCGGTGTGATCGTGCCAGGCGACAATTCCGCCAGGCGCCACGCGGATGCGCCGCAAGCGCAGCGCGCGGGTTGCGTCGCTGGCGAGGGGAGTGATGGCGATATCCTCGACCGCGACGCCGCTTGTGGCCCCGAATCCTTCGCTGCGGGCATTTGCTTGGCGGCGTGCTGGCGGACACTCGCGCACGTGGGCGTTCGCGATGAGCGCCGCTAGCGCCGAGTCCGCAGCAGGGGAGTCGTCCACGCGGACTGAAACGCATGCCGAAAGCAGCGCCGCCGCTGCGAAGAAAAATTTGCGCATGTTTTCTCCCTTCAATCGGCGCGGTCGCGCGCGATCAGCGCGACGAGGTCGGCTCGTTTCAAGAGACGTACGCCGCTTCGCGTGGTCGCGATCCAACCTTCGTCAACCCATTCGTGCAGCTTGCGGTTTACTTTTTCGCGGCTGGCGCCAATGCGGCGGGCGAGCTCGGTTTGCGTGAGCGTGACGATCGCGCCGTCGCCGGCTTCCTCGAGCAGGCGTTGCGCCAGACGCCCGCCCAGATCGAGCAAGTGCGAATCCTCCAACGCCGCGTCCGCCGCGCGCAGGCGCCGACTCATTTCAGCGATAAGCTTCAGCAGCGCCCTCGGTTCGCTTTCCAGCGCCGCGACCGCCTGATCGCGCGATATGCGCAACAACCGCGAGCGGCGGATGGCGGCGACGTCGGCCGAGCGCGCGCCCCCATCCAGCACCGCCATCTCGCCGATCAGGGCGTGGGGTTTCAACGCCGCGATGCGCACATCGCGGCCGGCTTCGTTGGAGACGCGTACTTCCACCTCGCCTTCCAGCAGCACGTAAATCGCATCGCCTTTATCGCCGCGCGCGAACAGCAGCGCACCGGGCTCGACAGTCACCGCGACTCCGGCCTTGACCAGCCGCGCCCGCCCCGCTTCGGATATCGCCGCCAGCAACTCGGCTTTCGCGAGCGCGGCTTCGACGCTTTTGGTGTCTTTGGCTTCAGCCATGACACGATGGTTTATGCAGATGTCGGCAGGCGTCAATTGAAGACGCCCCTGCGCGGAGAGCGGGTTGCACTCGCAGGGGCTTGCGCTAGACCTTCGGACCATGCTTCGCCCAATACTCGTTTGCCTGTTGTTCTTGCTGGGTTGCTCCACCGCGCCTCCGCGCCTGGCGAGCGATTCCGAAATTGGCGCGGCCGAGACGGCGCCGCTCAGTGAGTATGCAATCAACGGCCGCTGGAACGAGCCGTTCGAGCCGTTCAATGTCATCGGCAACATCTATTATGTCGGCACTGCTGGCGTTAGTTCGCATCTGATCACGACGCCGCAAGGCCATTTCCTATTGGACGGCATCCTGCCGCAGAGCGCGCCGCAGATTATTGCCAACATCGCCGCCCTCGGCTTTGACGTACGCGACGTGCGCTACCTGCTCAACTCGCACGCCCATTTCGATCACGCCGGCGGACTGGCGGGCTTGCAGCGCGCCTCGGGCGCGACGCTCGTCGCCAGCGCCGCGGACAAGCCGGTGCTGGAAGCAGGCGACATCGGCTACGGCCCGAGCGCGGGCATGCGGTTTCCGCCCGTGCGCGTGGATCGCATGATTGGCGATGGAGAAAGCCTGAACCTAGGCGGGGTCACGCTCACCGCGCACTTGACGCCGGGGCACACGGCCGGCTGCACATCCTGGAGCATGCCGGTCGTCGGCGCGGATGGCGCGCGCCACACCGCGTTCTTCCATTGCAGCGCGACCGTGGCGGGGCAATCGCTGGTCCCGGAATCCTATCCTGGGATGGTCGAAGCGTTTCGCGCCACGTTCGCCGCCGTGCGCCGGATCGACGCCGATGTGTTCCTAGCCAATCACGACAATTTCTTCGGCCTACAGGAAAAGCGCGCTCGACAACGGGCGGGCGATGTGAACGCGTTCGTCGCTCCCGGCGAATTGCACACGTTCAATGCGCGCATGGAAGCAGCATTCGAGGAGGAACTGGCGCGGCAGCTCGCGACGGGAGACTAAGCGCCCATCGCCATCTGCCGCCTTACCTCTCGTCGGAACAAATCGATCGATTGCGGGGCTTGGCCGCGTTTTTCCAGATGCCAGAAGGTCCAGCCATTGCATGCGGGTGCGTTCGAGGCGTGCGCGCCGATGCGGTGGATCGAGCCGGTGATGTCGCCGATCGCCAGTGAGCCATCGGCGCGCACACGCGCTTTCGAGCGGCCATCGGGGGAGACCAGCATGTCGCCTGGGCGCACGAAGCCGGCTTCGACGATTTGCCCAAACGGCACGCGCGGTTCTTCTTTCTTGGAACGGGTAACCATCAAATCTTCCGCAGCGGTTGGCGTCACCTTCTTGATGCGCGCGCGTGCACCCTCGGCGTAAGTCGCGTCGCGCTCGATGCCGATGAAATGTCGCCCTAGACGCTTCGCCGCGGCGCCAGTTGTACCCGTGCCGAAAAAGGGGTCGAGCACGGTCTCGCCGGGCCGCGTGGTGGCGAGCACGACACGGTGCAGCAGTGCTTCGGGCTTTTGCGTCGAGTGCAACTTGGCGCCTTCGCGGTTTTTCAAGCGTTCGCCGCCGGTGCAGATCGGCAACGACCAGTCGGAACGCATCTGCAAATCGTCGTTGAGCATTTTTAGAGCATCGTAGTGGAATGTGTATTTCGACTGTTTCGATTTCGACGCCCAGATCAATGTCTCGTGCGCGTTGGTGAAGCGCGTGCCCTTGAAGTTCGGCATCGGGTTGGTCTTGCGCCAGACGATGTCGTTCAAGATCCAGAAACCGAGGTCCTGCATGATCGCGCCGACTCGGAAAATATTGTGATAGGCGCCGATCACCCAGATGGCGCCGTCGTCCTTGAGGCAGCGCCGCGCTTCGATCAGCCACGCGCGGGTGAATTGGTCGTACGCTGCGAAATCCTGGAACTTGTCCCACTCGTCATCGACGCCATCGACGATGGACTGATCGGGGCGCGTAAGCTCGCCGCCCAATTGCATGTTGTAGGGCGGATCGGCGAACACCAGATCGGCGCAGCCCTTGGGGAGCCTCGCCATCGCTTCGATGCAATCGCCCTCGATGATTTTGTCCCTGAGTTGCCGCGCGGCCATGAGCTTGTCCCTCTGGCGGGGAGTGAAGCTTGACCGAGTCTGCGAATCAAGCGCCGCCGGGTCCGTTAACCATCTTATAGCCGCTTCAAAAACAGCGCCGGCGCGGCTAAGCCTAGATGTAGTAGGGGGAACGCAATGTCACACCACGAGAGTGTAGCCAAGGGTCCGGACGCCCGTCTGGTCGACCGCATGCTGTTCTTCTCTGACGCGGTCTTCGCGATCGTGCTGACGCTGATGGTGTTGGAGTTGCGTCCGCCCGAGGCCCACTCCGAGGCCGACCTCGCGAGAGGCATCGCCGAGATGGGCCGCCAGTTCGCGTCCTTCTTTATCAGTTTTGCGCTGGGCGCTGCGTTCTGGCTGGCGCACATGCGACTGACTCGATCGCTGCTGGCGTTTGATTGGCCTACCGCCTTCGTCAATCTCATTCACTTGATGTGCGTCGCGTTGCTGCCGTTTGCAGCGGCGGTGCTCGGCGAGCATATCGCAAGCGATGTCGCCTTCAGCGCATACGCGCTTGTGATCATCGCTGTTTCGTTCAGCGGCGCATTGTTTTGGCTGGTCGCGAGCCGGGGCAAAGGCCGGCTGATGGGCGGCCTGAGCTGGCGCCAGCGCATCGCCGGCGCCTTGCGTAGTTCGGCGATCGGGTGGGCTTTTGTCGCCGGCTTTATCTTGACCCAGCAAGGCCAAGTCGAAATCGCGCGCTTCTGCTGGTTGTTCTTGTTCCCCGTGCTGATTGTGGCGCGCGTGATTGGCGGAGCGGAGAAAAGGCCGGCGTGATGGGCAGGCGTTAGCTGGCTGCGCGCAACCCAGCAGCCAGCTGCACTGGCTTAAAGCTCATGCGGTGGATGGCGCACGGGCCCAGTTCCGCCAGCGCCCGCTGATGCTCGGGCGTGCCATAGCCTTTGTGCTTTGAGAACGCGTAGCCGGGATGGCGGTAGCAGAGTTCGGCCATGATCTGGTCGCGCTCGACTTTGGCGATGATCGACGCGGCGGAGATGCAGGCGACGTGCGCGTCGCCGTCGATGATGGTCTCTGTCGGGAGACCGAAATCTGGCGCGGAATTGCCATCGATCAGCAGCGCTGCGGGCTGCTGGCGCAAAGCCGCCAACGCCCGGCGCATGGCCAGATACGTCGCTTGCAGAATGTTGACTTGGTCTATCTCCTCCGGGCTCGCTAGGCCGACGCCGACGCTCGCGCAGGCTCGGATCGCCAATGCCAGCCGTTGGCGCGCCTCGGCGCTTATCTGCTTGGAAT
>JBEBIU010000091.1:0-11991 GCA_040080225.1 Terricaulis sp. | reverse complement strand
TGGCGGCCCGCCGATCCCGCTGGTGCGTGCGCGCATGATGGGCGGGGAGCCGGAGGCGGTGTTTTAGCTTGCTCCCTCTCCCTCCTTTGGGAGGGAGATGGCTGGGGTGAGGGTGGAGCGCTGGGGTTGCGAGATTGGGCGCAAGCGGCGTGACGGGATTGGGTACAGCATTAAGCGCCTGCGCCGCCCCCTCACCGTGCGCTCTCCCCCTCCCGGGGGAGAGGGTCGCGACGGCGATCACCCTAGCTTCGCCTTCAAATCCTTTTTCACGATCTTCCCGTTCGCATTCCGCGGCAGCGTCTCCGGCCAGAACACCACCTCCACCGGCACTTTGAACGCGGCGATCTTTTGCGCGACGTGGTGGCGGAGTTCTTCGCTGCTGGCGCTTGCGCCCGGTTTCAGATGCACGACCGCTAGCGGTTCTTCTCCTAGGGAATGATGCGGTTTGCCGATCACTGCTGCATCCATCACCGCGGGATGATCGTACAAGGCGTTCTCGACCTCGACGCAATAGATGTTCTCGCCGCCCCGGATCAGCATGTCCTTGGCGCGATCTACGATATAGACGAAGCCTTCGTCGTCCATCTTCGCAAGATCGCCAGTTTTCACCCAGCCGTCGATAAAGGTCTCAGCTGTGGCTTCGGGCTTGTTCCAATAGCCGCGCACCACGACTGGACCCTTGTACCAAAGCTCGCCGACCTCGCCACATGCAACTTCGCCGCCGCCATCGCCGACAATCTTGGCTTCGCCTGTTGCTGCCGGCACGCCGCAGCTATCGGGTTTGCGTTCGTAATCCTCGGCGGCGTTGGAGACCGCGGTGGCGGAAGTTTCGGTCATGCCCCAACCCTGGCTTGGCACGGACTTTGGAAACTGTGCGCGCAGGCGGCGCACCAGCTCCGGCGCCGCGGGCGCGCCGCCATAGGATACGCTCTCCAGCGAAGAGAGATCGAACTCGCTGAGGCGAGGGTGCTCCAGCACTTGCCAAGCGATAGTGGGCACGCCGCCAATATGGGTGATGCGCTCCTTGCCAATCAAAGGCAGCGCCTGATCTACGTCCCAGCGGCGCTGCATGACGATCTTGTTGCCGCTCAGCAGGAACGGAATCATCAGCGCGAAGCAGCCTGTCGCATGGAAGAACGGAATGGCAAGCAGCGTCGCTTTTTGCGGGCCGTTGGGATCCGGTTGCGGGGGCGCTTCTCCCCGGCGCAAGAACGCGCGCGCCTGCGCGGAAGCGGAGTTCCACATGTTGGACAAGATGTTGCGATGCGAAACCACAGCGCCTTTGGGCTTTCCTGTGGTGCCGGAAGTGTAGAATATCGCCACATCGTCATCGGGCGCACGCAACGGGTAGGGATGTTCGCCAAGCGGGGGCAGGTTTTTCCAGTCGCTGGTTGCGCCGATCACGCCTTCGAGGCGCGCCACTATCGGATCGGCGATTTCTTCCTTGGCGCGCGACACGTAGAGCTTTCTGATTGCTGGACAATTCGGCAGATGCTCCCGCAGCCGTTCGTATCGCTCGGCATCGACAATCGCGATCAAGCTTCCAGAATCCTGCAGCCCGTATTCAAGCTCGGGCCCAGTCCACCAGGCGTTCAGCGGAGTGACGATCGCGCCCGCGAGCACGCCCGCCCAGAATGCCACTGGCCATTCCGGCAAATTGCGCATGATGATGGCGAGGCGGTCGCCCGGCTTGACGCCATCGGCGATCAGCCGGCGTGCCAGAATCTCGGCAGCGATGCGGAACTCAGCGATTGTGGCGCGCTCGTTTTCGAACACCAGATGCTCGCGCGGCCCGAACGCCGCGGAAAGTTCGAACACTTGCGCCAAGGTCTGCGGCGCATTCTTCCAGACCTTTAGCTGTACGCCGCGCACCTCCGCTTCGCCGAGTTCGAACATCGAACCGGGCTGGGTCAGCAGGGCGTGCGCCTTAGCGATCGGCATGGCGGGGAAGGCGGGGGCCTCGGTCATAATTCCTCCGGCGCGTGGGCAGGCTAAGGCGCCGCCCGCGTCATTTTTATACCTGCCGATCAAGCACGCCGTGCGCCGACCTTCAACTGCAGCTGCGTCAGAACTTTGCCGGGATTTAATGCTGTCTTGCGGGGCGCGCCGCGCTCGGGCAAGCATGAACGCGGCTTGCGGGTAGGGAGCTTGAGATGGCGTTCGATTGGAAATCGTTGGCGGCGCGCCTCGACCCGCGCAAGTTAAAGCTGCCGGCCTATGCGGTGGTCCGGGATGCCTTGGTGGCCAACCGTACCTTGGTGCTCTCCACGTCAGTAGCGCTGCTCGTCGGCCTCTGGGGCGGGGTCGTGCTCGGGCGCGGCGGAAGCGCTGGTCCGGCCGCTGAATTTGCACAGGCGGGAGTCGACGGCGGTCGCCCCCGCCCCGCCGACGCACGCCGCGCAGGCGTGGTGCTTGCCGAAGGCATGGCGTTTGTCCGCCTGCGCCAAGAGATGGACCAGTCTGAGCCGCGCGCCTGCCTGGAGTTTTCCCGCGATCTCTCCACTGAGGCTTCCGTCCATTACGGCGATTATCTCAGCCTCGATCCCGCCGCGCCCTTCCAAACCGACGTCTCCGGGAATCTCCTGTGCCTGGCCGGTCTGCCGCTCGAGCCGGAACGCCAGCTTACTGTGCGCAAGGGCCTGCCAGCGCAGAACGGGGAGCGGACCGAGTTCGACGAAACCTTCACGCTGACCTTCGGGGATCGTCCGGCCTATGTCGGCTTTGCCGGCAACGGCATCATCCTGCCCCGCGCGGAAGCCGACGGCCTCGCCCTTGAAACCGTCAACGTCTCCAAGCTCGAGATCGAAGTGTTGCGCGTGCCGGACCGGATCCTGTCGCAACAGCAGATCGACGTGGGCGCGGTCAACGAAGAGGGCGGCTGGAATTATTGGGGCTTCGACAGCGCAGCCGAGGGCGTTGGCGTCTCGGTGTACAAGGGCGAGATCGCCATTGACCTTGCGCGCCAGCGCAATGTCGCGGTGACCAGCGTCTTCGCGCTGGGTGCGGCGCTGCAGGAATTGCGGGCCGGGGCCTACGTGGTGAAGGTCCGCGACGCTTCTCCAAGCGCCGGGCAGCGCGCGAACTCCGAGAATGAGTCCGCTGCCTCCGCTTATCGCTGGATCATCTACACCGACATGGCGCTGCAGAGCTTCTCCGGCGCCGACGGGCTCGATGTCGTCGCCCGCTCTCTGCGCACGGCGCGTCCGCTCGCCAACGCAACGCTGACTTTGATCGCGCAGAACAATGAGGAACTTGCCCGCGTCCGCACCGACAGCGGCGGACGCGCGCACTTCGGCAAGGCGATCGTCGAAGGCGAAGGTCCCGCGCGCGCACGCTTTGTGATGGCGTATGGCGACGGCGATTTCACCGCGCTCGATCTGCAGCGCGCGCCGCTCGATCTCTCCGATCGCGGCGTCGATGGCCGCTATGCGCCAGGCGACATCGATGCTTACCTCTATACCGAACGCGGAATCTACCGCCCAGGCGAGCGGGTGCGTTTGATCGGGCTTATTCGCAACCAGATCGGCCGCGCCATCGCCGACCGGCAATCGACGCTTGTGGTCTATCGCCCCAACGGCACTGAAGCGCGCCGCATCCGCCTCGAGGACGCGCAAGCCGGCGGCGGCGCGATCGCCAAGAATATCGACCTCGACCGCGGCGCGCCGCGGGGCTTGTGGCGTGCGGAATTGATCGTCGACGGCCAGGATGCGGCTGCGGGCGATGTCAGCTGGTCGGTCGAGGATTTCGTGCCGCAGCGTCTGCGCGTGGGATTCAGCCCCAACGAAAGCCAGCTGCGCGAGCGGGGAATCGTGTTGCGCAGGGGCTCGAGCCAAGCCATCGGCGTGCAGGCTGACTTCCTCTATGGCGCGCCGGGATCGGGGTTGGCGGTGGAAGGCGAAGCGCGGCTGGTGGTCGATCCCAACCCGTTCCCTGAGCAAGCGGGGTATGTTTTCGGCAAGGCCGATGAGAGCTTTTCCGATGTGTTGTTCCAACTTCCCTCGACCGTCACCGACGGCCAAGGCGCCGCGCAATTGATGCTGCGCTTGGCGCAAGAGCCGGAAACCACGTTGCCATTGCGCGCGCGGGTGCTCGTATCCGTCGCCGATCCGGGCGGGCGCGTGGTGCGCGAGAATTTCACCCTGCCAGTGCGCCTCCGCGATCTCTATATCGGGCTCAAACCGCAGTTCGAAAACCGCCGCGCCGGCGCCGGCGAGCGTGTGGCTTACGATGTGATCGCCCTCAACGGCGCGGGCGCGCGCGTCGGCGTGCGCGGGCTGCAATGGCAATTGGTGCGCGAGGATTGGAATTACGATTGGTATCTCGACAACGGCAGCTGGCGCTGGCGGCGCACGGGTCGCGACATCGCCGTCGATGGCGCGACGGTTGATGTTGCCGCCAATCAGCCGCTGCGCATCGCGCGCGATGGCCTACGCGACGGCTCGTATCGCCTGATCGTGCGCGATACGCGGTCGGGAACCGAGAGTTCGCAGCGTTTCGGCGTCGGCTGGGGCGGGCCCGCTGACGATGATGCAACGCCCGACATGGTCAGTGTAGTCGCGCCCGAAGATCCGACGCGTCCTGGCGCGCGCGCGCGCGTACAGATCCGCCCACCATACGCCGGCGAAGCGCAGATCGTCGTCGCCACCGACCGCGTCATCGAGACCCGCACCGTGCGCGTCAGCCCGGAAGGGACCAATGTCGATCTACCGGTGAGCGCGGCCTGGGGTTCGGGCGCTTATGTGCTGGTGACAGTGATGACGCCGCGCGATCCTGTGAATCTGCCGGTGCCGCGACGCGCTGTGGGCGTGGCGTATGTGCCGGTCGATATGGGCGGGCGTACGCTCGAAGTGATCGCTGGCGCTGGGCTGGAGAATGTGCGGCCCCGCACGCGCCAAGACGTCGAAGTGCAAGTGCGCAATGCGCCGAACGGGGAGCGCGTCCGCGTCGCCATCGCCATGGTCGATGAGGGCATCCTCAACATCACCAAATATCAGAGCCCCAATCCGGTGGAGCATTTCTTCGGACGCCGCGCGCTCGGCGTGCAGCTGCGAGACGATTACGGGCGCTTGCTCAACCCCAATCTCGGCGCGCCCTCGCGTCAGGGCGGCGATTCTTTGGGCGGGGAGGGTCTCACCACGGTGCCCACGCGCACGGTGTCGATCGTGTCCGATGTGGTCGAGGTGCGCGGCGGGCGCGTGACCATCCCGATGGACATCCCTGATTTCAACGGCACGCTGCGGTTGATGGCTGTGGCGTGGAGCCAGAACGCGCTTGGCCAGGACGCCGAGCAGATCGTGGTGCGCGATCCGGTGGTGGCGGAACTGATCCTGCCGCGCTTCCTCGCGCCCGGCGATGAAGCCCAAGGCGCTCTTAATCTCGACAATGTCGAAGGTCCGAACGGCGCCTACATTGTGACGATCGCCGGCTCGAGTAACGCCCGCATTCAGCAAGCGCCGCGTCGCTTCACGCTCAATCGTGGGCAACGGCAAACAGCTTTGATACCCATCAGCGGCGGCCCGCTCGGTGTGGGGCGGATCTCGTTGCGGCTCGAAGGTCCGCAGGGTTTTGCGGCGGTGGAGCGTACGTACGACATCCAATCGCGTGCGCCGTTCCTGCCGATCACGATAACGCAAGTGGCGCCGCAGACGTCGGGCGCGTCGTGGCGAGCGCCAAACGATGCGCTTGCGTCGTTCCAGTCGGGCGGTGAGGCGATGATTTCGTTCTCGAACCTGGCGGGCATCGATCCCGCGCCGCTCTTGGACCAACTCTATCGCTACCCCTACGGCTGCTCGGAACAACTCACTTCGGTGGCGATGCCCCTCTTGTACTATAATACCTTGGCCGCGGAAGCGAACCGCGCCGTCGATCCGCGCATCACCCGAAGAGTGCAGGAAGCGGCGACGCAATTGCTGGATCGCCAAGGATCGGACGGCGCGTTCGGGCTTTGGGGATCGGGGGACCGTCACGCCTCGCCATGGCTCGGCGCTTACGTCACCGACTTTCTTTCGCGCGCGCAGCGGGCGGGCTTTGCAGTGCCGCGCCAACCGATGCAGCAAGCCTATGCGGCGCTGCGACGCGTGGCGCGGCTCAACGATTTCGGCTCGGTCGGTTACGAGTTCGATGTCTATCATTGGCCCGGTTCGAACGACACGACGGAGCTGATGCGTTCGCGCGCGGCGGCCTATGCGCTCTATGTGCTGGCCAAAGCGGGACAAGCGGACGTT
The DNA here is from genome assembly GCA_040080225.1 of Terricaulis sp. Classification (GTDB taxonomy): domain Bacteria; phylum Pseudomonadota; class Alphaproteobacteria; order Caulobacterales; family Aquidulcibacteraceae; genus Vitreimonas. Next base: position 5,767 of record JBEBIU010000091.1, on the reverse strand, counting down.
GGCCAGGTGCGTTACTTCCACGATGCTCGCCTTGAAGCCGAGCCCTCGCCGCTGGCGCGGGCGCACATCGGCGCCGCACTTGCGGAACTGGGAGATCGCGTACGCTCACGCAACGCCTTCCGCATGGCCGAGCGGGCGCTGGGCTATCGCAATCTTGGCGATTGGTATCAGACGCCGTTGCGCGATCTGGCTGGCGTCATCGCTTTGGCCGCCGAAGCCGGCGAGACCGAGATGGTCGATCGCTTGCGCCAGCGGTTGGAGCGCGATGCGCCTGACGCAGGTCAGTTGATGACGCAGGAGCAAGTGCACTTGCTGCTCGCCGCCAATGCGCTGTTGGAACGCGCCGGGCCCGTGAACGTGACCCTGAACGGTCAGGCCATGGCCGAGCAGCGCGTGCTGGCGAACACGCAGCGCTTGGCTTCAGGCCTCGTGTTCCGCAACGCCGCGCGCGGGCCGGTCTGGCGCACGTTGCAAACCTCCGGCGCGCCGCGCGAAGCGCCTCCGGCGATGCAGGCGGGCTATGCGATCGACAAGCGCGTGTTCACGCTGAATGGCGCCGCGGCTGGCGATGCGATCCGCCAGGGCGATCGGGTCGTTGTCGTTATCTCCGGCCAGCCCGAAGGTGCACGCACGTATCCTACCGTGCTGGTCGATCTGCTGCCGGCTGGCTTGGAGATCGAAAGCGTGCTTGGGCCCCAGGATGGCGCGCAAACCAGCTGGGACGGCGAGACCCGCAACGGCCCGTTCGCGTGGATTGGCGCGATCACGCCAACCCAGGTCGCTGAAGCACGCGACGATCGCTTTGTCGCTTCGGCCAATCTGCACGGCAGTTTCCGCACCGCTTACATCGCGCGCGCGGTCACGCCGGGGCGCTACACCATGCCGGCCGCGCAAGTGGAGGACATGTACCGGCCTGGCGTGATGGCGCGGACCGGGACTGGCGCAATCAATATTGCGCCGCGGGGCGGATGAACGAGCGCATCCGCCGCGGCCCGCGCGTCGCGCTGCCGCTGAGCGCACGCGGCAAGCGCATCGCCGGCGCGCTGCTGGCGGCGATGCTGACGCTGTTTGCGCTAGACCAGGCGTTGCCGCCGCCGCTTTCGCGCGCGCGCGAAATTTCACCAGTCGTGCTCGATCATCGCGGCGAATGGCTGATGGCGTTCACCACCGGCTCGGGCAAGTGGCGGCTTGAGGCGCGCCTCGACGAGATCGACCCGGAATTCTTGCGTCGCCTGGTCGCAATCGAAGATCGGCGCTTCTGGCTGCACCCCGGCGTCGATCCCATCGCACTGGCGCGCGCGACATGGGCCTACGCGCGTAGCGGCCGCATCACCCAGGGCGGTTCTACGATTACCATGCAGCTCGCACGCCTGCTCGAACCGCGCCCGCGCAACATCGGATCGAAGCTGGTTGAGATCGTGCGCGCGCTCCAGATCGAGCGGCGCCTTTCCAAGCGCCAAATCCTCGCCGCCTATCTGACGATGGCGCCGTACGGCGGCAACCTCGAAGGCGTGCGCGCAGCCAGTCGCGCCTATTTCCAGCGCGACCCGCAATGGCTGGACGATGCGGAGATGGCGCTGCTAATCGCGCTGCCCCAGGCGCCGGAAGCACGTCGACCGGATCGGCGCCCGCAAGCCGCACGCGCCGCGCGCGATCGCGTGCTCTCCTTGTTTGCGGTCTCTGGTTTGATCAATGCGCGCCTGGCCGCCGAAGCGCGCGAGGCGTCCATACCTGCGCGCGCGCCGTTTCCGTATTCGGCGCCGCACGCCGCGGCGGAACTGGTGGCGGCGCGCCCGGGCGAGGGGGTGATTGTCTCCTCGCTTGATTCCGGCTTGCAGGGGGCGCTGGAAGCTCTGGCGCGTCGGCATGCGGCGGGCTTGGAGCCGGACGCTCAGGTCGCTTTGCTCGCGGTGGAGCTTGAGGGCCGCGAAGTGCGAGCGCGCGTCGGCGGCGCGGGTTTCGCGCGCGCGGGCGGCTATATCGACATGACCCGCGCCATCCGCTCGCCGGGCTCGGCGCTGAAGCCGTTTCTCTACGCCATCGCCTTCGATGAAGGGCTCGCGGCGCCGGAGACCCTGGTGCGCGACGCGCCGCGCACGTTCGGCGGCTATCTGCCGGAGAATTTCGATCGGCGGTTCCATGGCGACGTCTCGCTCGAAGACGCGTTGCGCCATTCGTTGAACCTGCCGGCGGTCGCTACGCTTGAACGCATCGGCGCGCGGCGCTTCCAGGCGGCGCTGACGCGTGCGGGCGCGCACGTACAGATGCCGCGCCGAGCCGATGCCGAACCGGGGCTCGCGCTTGCGCTCGGCGGTGTCGGCATGCGGCTCGAAGATCTTGTGCAACTCTATGCCGCACTAGGCGACAGCGGCCAGGCGCGGCCGTTGCGCACGACCGCGCAAAGGAGCTTCGCCTTCAGCCGCCGTTTCGTGCGCGCCGAGACCGCCGAGCGCGTGTTGGAAATCCTGGCGAACTCGCCTCATCCGGCGGGCCGCATCCCAGCCGAGATCGCGCAGAACGCGCCGCGGGTGGCGTTCAAGACCGGTACTTCTTATGGCTTTCGCGACGCCTGGGCTGTCGGCGTCGCCGGCGGCTACGCGATCGGCGTTTGGGTGGGCCGCCCCGACGGCGCGCCGCGTCCAGGCGCCACCGGGCGAAGCGAAGCGCTGCCGATCCTGTTCGAAGCGTTTGACCGTTTGGAACTCGCGCCGGCGCCGATGCAGCCCGAGGAGCGCGAGCAGCGCGCGCCGCCTGCGCTTGCGCGCATGGATGAGGCGGACGGCCTCGCGATTTTGTTTCCGCCAGCGAACGCCGAAGTGCTGGTGCTAGATTACGGAAGCGACGCGCGCGGGCTTTCGCTCTCAGCCCGCGGCGGGCAAGGCCCGCTTGCCTGGTACGCCGAAGGCGCGCGCGTGGAGACCGAGCCGACAAGCGGGCGCGCCATCTGGCGCCCGCCCGCGCCGGGCTTCTACGAAGTGAGCGTGGTCGACGCCAATGGCCAAAGCGCGAGCGTGCGCGTGCGGATCAGGGGCGGGTAGACATGCCATGATGTCGGCGGTTGCAGCGCGCGGGCGCCGGCCGCGCTTGCACAAGGACTGAGGGGAAGCGCGCTTCCGCTTTCGATTGTCGCATCGGGATTGCGCGCGAAGCGCGCGTCAGGAATAGCAGCACCACATTGCTCCGAGTCAAGCGAGCGATCTGAGTATGCTTGCGACAATTGCCTGAACCTCGCCGCGGCCGTCGACGTGCTGGACGATCTTGAGACGTAGGTCGATCTGCCCCTGGCGGCAACTCCTGGCAGACACCGCATAGGCGCTTGAAGCGCGGCAGTCGTTTGGTTTGCCCGCAGGAAAGACAACGCTGGCTCTTTTTCGACACCTGCCGCCTCCACCTCAATTATCCAAAAAGCTCCGCAGCTTCCTGCTCCTACTCGGATGCTTCAGCTTCCTCAGCGCTTTCGCCTCGATCTGCCTGATCCGCTCGCGCGTCACCGAGAATTGCTGCCCCACTTCCTCGAGCGTGTGATCGGTGTTCATGCCGATCCCGAAGCGCATGCGCAGCACGCGTTCTTCGCGCGGCGTGAGCGAGGCGAGCACGCGCGTGGTGGTTTCGCGCAGATTGCTTTGGATGGCGGCATCGACGGGAAGGATGGCGCTTTTATCCTCGATGAAATCGCCGAGGTGTGAGTCTTCTTCGTCGCCAATCGGCGTTTCCAGCGAGATCGGTTCCTTGGCGATTTTCATCACCTTGCGGACCTTTTCCAAAGGCAGACCGAGCTTCTCCGCCAATTCCTCTGGCGTCGGCTCGCGGCCGATTTCGTGCAGCATCTGGCGGCTGGTGCGCACCAGCTTGTTGATGGTCTCGATCATGTGCACGGGAATGCGGATCGTGCGCGCCTGGTCGGCAATGCTGCGCGTGATCGCCTGCCTGATCCACCACGTCGCATAAGTGCTGAACTTATAACCGCGGCGATATTCGAACTTATCGACCGCCTTCATCAGACCGATATTGCCTTCCTGGATCAGATCCAGGAATTGCAGACCGCGATTGGTGTATTTCTTGGCGATGGAGATGACGAGGCGGAGATTGGCCTCCACCATTTCTTTCTTCGCTTGGCGGGCTTCGCGTTCGCCCTTTTGCACGGCGTGAACGATGCGGCGATACTCGTCGATCGGCACTCCGGTCTCTTGCGCCAGCATGCCGATTTCCGAACGTAGATCGGTGATGTCTTCGCCTTCAGAGGCGACGAACTTGCCCCAGGCTTTGGATTTCACCGCGACCTTTTCGGTCCATTTCGGATCGAGTTCGCTGCCGTGATAGGCGTCGAGGAATTGTCCGCGCGGCACGCCGTTCGATTCCGCCAAGCGCATCAGCTTGCCTTCAAGCTGAATGAGTTTGCGGTTAATGGCGTAAAGCTGCTCGACCAGGCTTTCGATCCGCGCATTGTTGAGCTTCAGCTTCTTCAGCTGCTCGATGATGGTGATCTGCGCGGCTTCGTAATTCTCGGTCTGCGCGCCCGGGAGCGATCGGCCTTTGAGGCGCAGATCGATGCGCTTTTCCTGCAATTTGCGGAACTGACCGAACGCTTCGGCGATGGCGTCGAGCGTCGCCATCACGCCTTCCTTGAGTTCGGCCTCCATCGCCGACATCGAGATCGCTGCTTCGTCGTCGAATTCGGAATCGGAATCCGCGTCAGCCTCGGCGGCGATCTCGGCCGGGTCGCGCTCTTCGCCTTCTGCGACGGGTTTCGGCGCGGGCGGTGCGGCTTTGGCGGCGACAGCCGCGGCGGCTGCTGCGGCGATCTGGATTTTCGCGGCTTCCGGATCGACCAGTCCGTCAGCGTTCACGCCGGGCGCGGATTGGGGAACGATGCCCATTTCCGCGCCATACGTGGCTTCCAGATCGATAATGTCGCGCAGCAGAATTTTCTGTTCGCGCAATTCATCGCGCCACACCATGATGGCTTCGAAGGTGAGTGGGCTTTCGCACAGGCCGCGGATCATGGCGTCGCGACCGGCCTCGATGCGCTTGGCGATGGCGATTTCGCCTTCGCGCGACAACAGCTCAACCGTACCCATTTCGCGCAGATACATACGCACCGGATCGTCCGTACGGTCGGCGTCTTCGCGCGTATTGGTGACCGGGGGCTTGGCCTCGTCGCGGGTGACGACAGCGCGCGCGGTGGTGGTTTCCTCTTCGGCCGCTTCGCCCTCTTCTTCATTGTCCACGACATTGATGCCCATCTCATTGAGTTGGGCCATTACGTTCTCGATCGCCTCGGAATCGAATTCGTCCGAAGGCAGGACTTTGTTCAGCTCCTCGTGGGTGACGAAGCCGCGTGTTTTGGCGGCCTTGATCATCTTCTTCACGGCGGCGTCGGAGAGATCGAGGATCGGGCCTTCGGGGGCTTCCTTTTCCTCGGTCGCGGTGTCTTCGGTCTTGCTCATCAAAACTCGGTTCTTCCTAAACTGACTTGGGCCGCCATAGGTGCTTCGACGGCTTGTTCTTCTTCTGCTTCCTCGAGCTTGGCTTCGCGCGCGCGCGCCTCGATCACGCGGGCTTCTCGGCTCAGCGCCTGGAAGCGAGCGAAAGCTTCATCGTCGCCGTCGGCCGCGCGCGCGCGCAATTCACCCAATTCCTCCCTGATCGCCGGGAGCACCACTTCACGCGTGACTTGCGCTAGCCACTCCGCGCCGGCTTTGACGCCGGGGGCGGGGGGGCGAGGCCTGGCCCAACGCGAAAGGCGCGCCGCGGCGCGTTCGTGACC
>JBEBIU010000186.1:0-2610 GCA_040080225.1 Terricaulis sp. | reverse complement strand
GGGGCGGCGCACCCAATGGACTTGCCGGCGCAGGCGGGGCTGGCGATGGCGGCAACGGTTCAAGCGGCAGCGCCGGAACCACATCCGGTGGCGGTTCGGGCGGCGCTGGCGCCAACGGAAACGATGGCGGAACGGGCGGCAGCTTCGCCCAGAGCGGCGTGGCGGGCGATACGGCTTTTCAAGCCGGCGGCGCTGGCGGAGCGCCTGGCTACGCCATTCGCAAGAACGGCAACGCCGTCACTGTCACCAACAACGGAACCATCGTTGGAACGCAGAGTTAGGAGTTGCGCTGGCGGGATTAGCCCGTACAACCCCCCGGTTACGGTCGGCCCGATCGAAGTCGTTTCTGACCTGATGGCTGCGAGGCACGCGGCGGCGGCAGGCAACCAAGGACGTCCGCCAATCGGGCAGCGTCGGCGGCGCTCGGCTCGCTCAGCTCCCGCTCCCATTTCGCTATCGTCGCCCGGTCGCAGCCCATCGCCTGGGCCAGGGTCTTAACCGACAGCCCAGCCTTTTTGCGCGCTACCCTGAGCTGCTCCCCGACCGTCGTAGGCACAGGGGAGGGGTCAAAGCCGAGGAAGGCAACGACGGCCGGCCAGTACCGATCCGCTGGCCTCGCCCCGCGCTCCCAGGTCCGAAATGTTTGGGTACAAACGCCTATTTCTTGAGCAACCGCGGCCTGCACAAGTCCGCTTTTGAGCCGGCAACACTTCAAGTGCTCGGCAAGCGTTAAGGGTTCGGTTGACTCAGGAGCCTTTGGAATTACTCGGGAAATTTGCCATGTTCCGAATGGGTAAAAGGCAACGCGTCCATGCCGATGCGGGGGAGGGCCGGGCGCTGGCTTCTGCCGGCGCGGCCCGCGTTGCGCAATCGAATATCAGTCGCGTTTGTCAGGCCCGCTCTTGGATCGCATTGACATTCAGCTCGACGTGCCGCCGGTGACCGCGACCGATCTTTCACTGCCGCCCCCGGTGGAGGGGACGGCCGAGGCAGCTGCGCGCGTGGATCGTGCGCGCCAGGCGCAAGCCGATCGCGGGGTGGGGCTCAACGCGACTTTGGGCTTGGAAGCGCTGGACAAAGTGGCGAAACCGGATACGGCCGGCGCCTCGCTATTGTCCAAGGCGGCGGAGACGCTTTCGCTTTCGGCCCGAGCCTACCACCGCATCCTCAAAGTGGCGCGCTCAATTGCCGACCTGGACGGCGCTCAACCAGTGCGGCGCATTCACATTGCTGAGGCTCTGAGCCTGAAACGGCAATGGGCGGGCGCCGAACAAGGCGGGTTTGCTAAGGTTTCCTAAACCACGGCGAGCGCTTCATTGAGCCAATGGCTGAGCCGGCTTTAGCGCTTCAATTCGACGCGTTCGACGTGCTGCCCGACCCCTGCGCCCTGCTGGCGCAGGATGGTTCGCTGCTGCGCGCCAATGCAGCGTTCCGCGCCGCCTTTCGCCAGCCAATCGGTCCCCAGCGACCGCCTTGGGGCAGGGCCCAGCCGCCGAACTTCAAGCACGGTGAGCGCCGTTTCGAGGCGTCCGCCCCGGATGGGCGGCGTTTTGAGTGGGCGGAAAGAGAATTGCCCAGCGGCGTCCGCCTTGCTCTGGCCCGCGACGTGACTCGTCATGTCAGCGCGGCCGAAGAAGTCATGCGCGCCAAGACCACGCTGTTTGCAACCCTGACCCACGAGCTTCGCACGCCGCTCGCTGGCATTCTTGGGATGGCCGACCTCCTGGCGCTCGGCAAGCTGGCGCCGAATGCGCAGGCTTATGTTTCCGCGATCAAGCAATCGGGCGAATTGCTGCTCGACCTGATCACTGAGATTCTGGACTATTCGCGGATCGAGGCGGGCCATCTGGAACTCGAGATGGCGCCGTTCGCGCCCGAGGCCGCGGTGCAGGACGTCGCCGAGCTGCTTTCGCCGCGCGCGCACGCCAAGGGCTTGGAAATCGCGGCATGTGTGCGCATCGGCGTTCCCGCGCGGGTCATCGGCGATGACGGCAGGGTGCGGCAGATCTTGTTCAATCTGGCGGGCAACGCGGTGAAATTCACCGAGCACGGCGGCGTGCTCATCGAAGTGGCGGCGCGGCCTGGCGGGCGACTTCGCTTTATTGTTCGCGATACTGGGCCCGGCGTCGCCCCAGAAAAACAGGCGCTCATCTTCGAGGAATTCGCCCAAGGCGATGCTGGGATCGGCCGCAGGCACGGCGGCGCTGGGCTCGGTCTCGCAGTGGTGCGCAAGCTGGCGCGCGCGATGGGCGGGGAAGCCGGCCTATCTAGCGGGCCTGGCGGCGGCGCGACGTTCTGGGTCGAGTTGCCGTTGCAGCCGAGCGAATGGGCGCCCGCGCCACATCCGCTCGACGGTGTACGCGCCTGGGCGGCGGGCGCGTCGCCGACGACGCTCACCGCATTGGCGACAACGATCACTTCGCTCGGCGGGTCCATGGTCGCGCGAGAGGATCGCCCAAACGTGGTGTTGTTGGATTGGCGCGCCTCCACAGACCCCGCATCCCTCGCGGCGCTCAAGCGGCACGGCGCCGCGATCATTGCGCTGGCGCCGCAGGAGGATCGCACCGCGATTGCGCGCTGCCGGGAGCTAGGGTTCGAGCATTATGTGCT
>JBEBIU010000090.1:0-12151 GCA_040080225.1 Terricaulis sp. | reverse complement strand
ACGGCCTTCGATGCCTGACGCGGGATGGAGCAGCCCGGTAGCTCGTCAGGCTCATAACCTGAAGGTCGTAGGTTCAAATCCTACTCCCGCACCCAAAACGAAGCATCGAAAAGCCCGGGCGGCAACGTCCGGGCTTTCGCATTTTCGGCTTTCAATTCGTTCAGGCGCATAGGCGCCAGCTGGTCATTCGTTTTGGCCTGTCTGTTTGGCCTCTCGCTGTTGGTCTAAGGTGCCGCGATGGCGAAACCAGGACTGGCGGCGGCGTTGTCTTCGGCGGGCGTCGCCTACGCGCGATCGATCCTCCTTTACGAAGACGCGCACCTACTCGTCTTCAACAAGCCGACGGGTCTCGCCGTGCAGGGCGGGTCCGGGGTCCAACAGAGTCTGGAGCATCTCCTTGCCGCCTTCGCCAAGCCCAACGGCAAGCGTCCGCGCCTGGTGCACCGCCTCGACCGCGAAACATCGGGCGTCATCGTAGCGGCGCGCACCAAGCCGGCGGCGGCGTTTTTGTCGGAAGCATTCGCCAAGCGCGACGCCCACAAGACCTATCTGGCGATTGTCTGCGGCGGCGCCCCCGATCCCCGCGATGGGGAGATTGCGCTCGCGCTGAAGAAAGCCTCGCGCCGGGGGCTCGACATTATGGAGGTCGCCGCCGACGGCCAGGGGGCGCTCACCCGCTATCGCACGCTCGCCGCTACCGCGGAGGCGGCGCTGTTGGAATTGCGCCCGGAGACCGGCCGTATGCACCAATTGCGCGCCCATCTGGCCGCTATCGGTCGACCGATTGCTGGAGACGGCAAGTATGGGGGGCTTTTTGCCCTCGGCGGCGCAGAGATCCCCAGGCTCATGTTGCACGCTGCGGCGCTGGAAATTCCCCATCCCCAAGGCGCCCGGCGCCTGTTTTCGGCCCCCGCGCCCGACGATTTCACCAAAACGCTAAAAATACTGGGGCTTGGCGAGGCGCTTGGCGTGGAAGTCTGCTAAGCTGGCGCCTGAGGGAACCTATCCGAGGACGACCACTCATGCTCCGCCACGCAACTCTCATCGCCGCAATCGCCGTCCTTGCCGCGTGCGCTTCCGCGCCGACTTATAGCCCAGCTGCGGTCCAAGGGGCTGCTGGTTACTCGGACACGCCCATCGAATCCAACCGCTATTTTGTCACCTACCGCGCCGAAGGCGCCGCCGACGTCCAACTCCTGCAGGACTTCGCGCTGCTCAGGGCGGCGGAGCTGACGGTGCAGCACGGACGTGACTGGTTCTGGGTGGATCGCCGCACTGTGGACGAGCAGGCCGCACGCGGCGGCGGCCCTTCCCTTGGCGTGAGCATTGGCGGCGGTAATTGGGGAAGGCGATCCGGCGTCGGCGTGGGCGTTGGCGTAAATATTCCAATTGGAACGCCAGCCGGCATGCAGGCGCGCGCGGCCACGCTGGAAATTCGCCTCGGCGAAGGCGCCAAGCCCGACGACCCCAATTCTTACGATGCGCATGCGCTGATCGCCAATTTGCGGGCGAGGCTGCTTCCCCCACAATGACAAAATTATTGTTGGTGGCGCTCGGCGGAGCGCTTGGCTCGGCCGCGCGCTATGGCGTGGGTTTGCTTGCGGCCAGGCTCTTGGGCGTGAACTTTCCGTGGGGCACGCTGCTGGTGAATTTGGTCGGCGGCTTGGCGATGGGATTGCTGGCGGCGCGTGTCGGTCCGGAGCAGGAGCACCTGCGTTTGGCGCTCGGCGTGGGAGTGCTGGGCGGTTTCACCACGTTTTCGGCGTTTTCGATTGAGACGCTGCGGCTCATGGAAGAAGCGCCCGCCCAGGCTTTAGGGTATGTTCTAGGTTCGGTGGCGCTCTCGTTGGGGGCGTGCTGGCTGGGGTTGTTTCTGGGGCGCGTATGAAGACGGTGCAGTCCGTCGCGGTGGAAAAGGACGACGGCGTTACCCGGATCGACCGCTGGTTCCGCCGTCGCTACCCGTTTTTGACCCAGGGCCAAGTAGAGAAACTCATCCGCACCGGACAGGTTCGGGTGGATGGCGCACGCGTGAAGGCTTCCGATCGGGTCGAGCCGGGGCAGATCGTGCGCGTGCCTCCGTTGCCAGAAGCCGCCGAGCGCCTGCCGCCAGGAATGAGCGGCAAGGACGCCGATTTCGTGCGTTCGCTGGTGATCCACAAGGATGCCGACGTAATCGTGCTGAACAAGCCGGCGGGCCTGGCCGTGCAGGGCGGTTCGAAAACCGTGCGCCACCTCGACGGCATGCTCGACGGGTTGAAGTTCGATTCCGAGAAGAAGCCGAAGCTCGTGCACCGTTTGGACCGCGACACTTCTGGCTGCCTGGTGCTTGCGCGTCATCCGCGCGCGGCTGCTTTTCTGGGCGAAGCCTTCCGCGATCGCGACACCGATAAGATCTATTGGGCCGTCGTGCTGGGCGCGCCGCGTCCGAGGGTCGGCGAATTGCGCAGCTGGATGCGCAAAGCGCCCGGCATGCATGAGTCCGACCGCGAGATGATGCAATCTTGCGTCCAGGCCGACGAGGGCGCCGTCCACGCGATTACGCAATATGTGGTGCTGGAAGAGGCCGCGCAAAGCGCTTCCTGGGTGGCGCTGCGTCCGGTCACCGGGCGCACGCACCAATTGCGCTTCCACATGGCTGAGATGGGCCACGCCATCGCAGGGGATCCGAAATATAGCTGCGACCGCGTCGCCCCGAACGGATTGGACAACGCGCTGCTCTTGCATGCGCGCGCCTTGCGTCTCCCCCACCCTTCGGGAGGCAAACTGGAAATTGTCGCGCCATTGCCGCCGCACATTCAGGCCGCGTTCGAGATGCTCGGGTTCGAGGAACGCGAAGCGCGCGATCCGTTCAAGCCGTTTGCGGGCGAGCGATGAGGCGCCCGCCATCGGAAATCTCCCCGGTGGTCAACGCCAGCCGAGAATTGCTCGCGAGCGGGGACGCAATAGGGGCTGGCCGCCTGCTGACGCCTGTGTTCGAGCGCGTAAGATCGGACCCCGACATCTTGCATTTGATGGGCTCAATTCGCAAAGCCGAAGGCAAACTCGACGAGGCCGAGCGGCATTATCGCGCGGCGATCTCGTACGCGTTGAGCGAGGGTACGTATTACAACGACCTCGGCCTCGTGCTGCAAGCGCGCGGCGCGTTCGAGGAGGCGATCAGGGTTTTTCGCGCCGCGCTTGCGTTGATGCCTCATGCGGCGCCGGTGCGGGTCAATTTGACCCGCTGTCACATGGCCGCTGGCGATTTGGTGCAAGCCGAGCAAGAATCGCGCGCATATGTCGCCGCCGACCCAAGTGCGGAATCCTGGACTTTGCTGCACCAAGTGCAGCGCGCGCAAGAGCGCCACGAGGATGCGCTCGAGTCCGCCGCGACTGCACTGAAAATCGCGCCGAAACTACGCGGCGTGCGCTACAATTATGCCGTGGCGCTCGACCGCGTTGGGCGCGGGGGGGAGGCGCTCGAGTATTACGAGCGCTTGGCGCGACAGGAACTCGACACGCCGGAACTGGCGCTCAATCTGGTGCGCGCACTCTACGCTGCCGGACGCAAGCCCGATGCGGAAGCCGCCGCCGAGGAGGCGATCAAGCTCTGGCCGGGATCGGTTTCCCTACATGCGAGCTTGGCGCGCATGCGGTTCCTGCGCGGCGAAGGCGAGAAATGCGTCGTTTTCGCGGAAGCCGAGATCGCGCGCCGTCCGCGCGACCTGCAATTGCGCCTTTCGTGCGCTGATGCACTGCACCGCGCCGGACTGTTGCCGCAAGCGTTGAAGGTGCTCGACGAAGCTCTGAAACTCGCGCCTGACGCGCCGGCGCTGCTGACCGCGCTAGGGATCGTGCTCGATGAACTCGATCGCCCGCGCGATGGGCTGAAGGCGCTGCGGAGGGTGTGTGCGATTGCACCCGAGGCGCGCGTTGGGCGGCGCAATCTTCTTTCTACGCTGCTGCGCGCCGGGCTTGCTGATGAGGCGCTCGCCACCACGCGCACGCTGCGCGCAGATGAACCGCACGAGCAATATCTGATCGCATGCGAGACGATCTCGCTGCGGCTGATGGGCGATCCCCAATATCGCTATTGGTGCGATTATGAGCGGCTGGTGCGCTGCTATGAATTGCCCGCGCCGCAGGGGTTTTTCACCATCGAAAATTTCAACGCCGCTCTAGCCGAGACGTTGCGCGCGCAGCACAGAATAAACGCCCACCCGCTCGATCAGCACATCCACAACGGCACCCAGACCGGGCGCAGCCTGCTCGGTTTGAACGAGCGCCATTTGCGCGCCCTCATCGCTGCCTCCGAAGCGGCGGTGCGCGATTATGTCGGGCGCCTGCGCGCCAGCGCCAACGACGCCGTCGGCCAACGCAAGCGCGACAATTATCGCTATTCCGGCCTCTGGTCGGTGCGGCTCACTCATGAAGGCTGGCAGCCGAACCATGTACACGACCGTGGCTGGATCAGTTCGGCGTATTACGTATCGGTGTCAGCGAGCGAGAAAGCGCCCGCACGCGCCGGCTGGCTCAAGCTTGGCGAACCGAACCGGCCGATCGCGGGGTGTGCGCCGGAGAAATTTGTCGAACCGAAGCCTGGCATGCTGGTGCTGTTCCCGTCTTACATGTGGCATGGGACCGTGCCGTTCGCGGGCACGGAGCGGCTCAGCGCCGCGTTCGACGTGCTTCCGGCCTGAGCGGGAATTGCGCGTGAGGGGAGCCGCCAAACGTTTCTACGCGGCCGCTTCGGTTGCCGAGGACGGCTATGGCGTTCTGCTTGACGCACGCACGCTCAGAACGCCCGCGGGAATCGTGTTTCGTGCGCCGAGCAAAGCGCTCGCCGCGGCGGTCGCGGCGGAATGGCAGGCGCAAGGCGCGGAGATCGCGCCCGCCGCGATGCCGCTCACGCAACTCGCTTTCGCCGCGCTCGATGGCGGGGCTGGCGCACACGCGGAACGCATCGCCTATGTGTGCAAGCATGCGGAGACCGATCTCTGTTGCCACCGCGCGGGCCGCCCCGCCGAACTTGTGGCGCGCCAGGCCGCATCGTGGGACTCTTTGGTCGAATGGGGGGCGCAGGCGCTGGGCGCGGCGCTGCCCGTGGTGACGGGCGTGCTCCCCGCGCCCGCGCCGGCGGAGGCGCTTGCCCGCGTGCGCGCGCGCGCCGAAGCACTCGACGATTTCGCCTTGACCGCGCTCGCGCACGCGGTGGGGCTCACCGGCTCGGCGCTGATCGCGTTCGCGCTGGTGGAGCGGCGGCTGGAAGCGGAAACCGCGTTTGCGGCAGCCGCGCTGGACGAATTGTGGAGCCTGGAGCATTGGGGCGAGGACGCGGAGGCGCGGGGGAAGTTGGAGCAGTTGCGGGGGGAGATCAGTAGCGTCGCCCGCTTCTGCCAATCCTTGTCAGCGCAATAAAACTCCGTCATTCCGGGGCTCGCTCCGCGCGTCCGGAATGACGATATTGGATATGGGGAGCTTCATTGTTGAATCGGGCTCGGCCACCTTCGCCCCTTTGAGGGGAGAAGGTGGCCCGAAGGGCCGGATGAGGGGCTTGCGGCGCATCCTGAGCACGCGTGTTCCCCTCACCCGTCCGCCGGATCAAGTCCGGCGGTCGCGACACCCTCTCCCCTCAAGGGGAGAGGGTCGATGACGAGCAAATTGAGGAACGCACCCCATGAAAGACATCATCGCGACCCTCGAAGCCAAACGCGCCGCCGCGCGCGCCGGCGGGGGCGAGAAGCGGCACGCCGCGCAGCATGCCAAAGGCAAGCTTACCGCGCGGGAACGTATCGAGCTTTTGCTGGACGAAGGCTCGTTCGAGGAATGGGACATGTTCGTCGAGCATCGTTGCGCCGAGTTCGGCATGGCCGAGCAGAAGGTGCCCGGCGACGGCGTCGTCACCGGCTGGGGCACGATCAATGGCCGGCTTGTGTACGTGTTCTCCAAGGATTTCACCGTGTTCGGCGGCTCGCTCTCGCGCGCGCATGCGGAGAAGATCTGCAAGGTGCAGGACGCGGCGATGAAGAACGGCGCGCCGATCGTCGGCATTTTCGACGCCGGCGGCGCGCGCATCCAGGAAGGCGTGGAAAGCCTCGCCGGCTACGCCGACATTTTCCAGCGCAATATTCTCAGCAGCGGCGTGATCCCGCAGATCAGCGTGATCATGGGCCCGTGCGCGGGCGGCGATGTGTACTCGCCCGCCATAACCGATTTCATCTTCATGGTGCGCGATACCAGCTACATGTACGTCACCGGCCCTGAAGTGGTGAAGACGGTCACCAACGAGATCGTCACCCACGAAGAACTTGGCGGCGCGCGTGTGCATGCGGGAAAATCCGGCGTCGTCGACGGCGCCTTCGAGAACGATTTCGAGACGCTGACGCAGATGCGCCGGCTGATCGATTTTCTGCCCGGCTCCAACCGCGAAAAGCCGCCGACGCGCCCGCATTATGACGATGTGAACCGCGAGGAAGAGAGCCTCGACCGGCTCATCCCTGACAATCCCAACAAGCCCTACGACATGAAGGAACTGATCGAGAAAGTCGCCGACGAAGGCGATTTCTTCGAAATCGGCGCGGAGTTCGGGAAGAACATCTTGACCGGCTTTGGCCGTCTCGACGGCGCGCCGGTCGGTTTCGTCGCTAACCAGCCGATGGTGCTGGCGGGCGTGCTCGACATCGACGCCTCGCGCAAGGCCGCGCGCTTCGTTCGTTTCTGTGATGCGTTTTCCATTCCGATCGTGACGTTTGTGGACGTGCCGGGCTTTCTGCCGGGCACGAAGCAGGAATTGGGCGGCTTGATCAAGCACGGCGCGAAACTGTTGTTCGCGTACGGCGAAGCGACAGTGCCGAAAGTGACGTTGATCACGCGCAAAGCCTATGGCGGGGCCTATGACGTGATGAGCTCCAAGCATTTGCGCGGCGACGTGAATTACGCCTGGCCATCCGCGGAGATCGCGGTGATGGGGGCCAAGGGCGCGGTCGAAATCATTTTCCGCGCCGATATCGGGGACGCCGAAAAAATCGCCGCGCGCACCAAGGAATATTCCGACCGCTTCGCCAACCCGTTCGTGGCCGCCTCACGCGGCTTCATCGACGACGTAATCATGCCGCGCGAAACAAGGCGGCGGATTATCCGGGCGCTGAGCACGCTGAAGGGCAAGAAGCTGGAGAACCCGTGGAAGAAGCACGATAATATTCCGCTGTGAGGGCTAGTCGGCGCCGACTTGTGCCGACGCTAGACGAGGGGCGGTAATGCTAGAGAAGTTTGATGCGTTTTTGGACGCGTTGTTTGACTGGTGCTTCGCAAGAAAGAGATACGGAGGGAGGACGTATGAGGACGATAGCGAGGTGCTTGAGCGGCGCGGCGCTTCTGGGGCGCGGTTGGGGGCATGGCTGGGTGCAATTGTAACTCCGATTGGGTATATTCTCTGGGGCGGCCCTCACAACTTGGCTGCTTTACTCGGCTTTCTCGGGGGCGGCGCCGTTGGCGGTGCGGCACTCGGCGCCGCATTATTCCGTTTCGGTCCGCCGATGCTCGGTGTTTTGCTAAGCTTCGGCATAATTGCCGCCCTTATTGGGAGCATCGGGTTGTTGGTGGTGTTCCTTGCTGCCGTGGCTTGGTGACGGGCCGGATCAGATCGCGAAGTTGGAACCAGGAGCTGCGCGAAACCCGCAAACGGATCATCCGCGCTCTCCACGCTGAGGAACAAGAAGCTGGAGAACCCGTGGAAGAAACACGATAATATTCCGCTTTAATGGGGAATAAACCGCGTCCACCCTTGTGCTCGTCGTTTCGGACTTGCGAAGCAAAGAACTCGGAGCCGTAGGGAGAGTCGTGCAGAAGAATTGAACACCCATCCCCGGATTGCGCGGAGCGCAATTCCGGGGCCCAAGATCGCGAACGTCTGTGTTTGTGGGTCCCGGGCGCGATGCTGCGCATCGCCCCGGGAATGGGTGGAGAGGAGACGCTGCTACTGGGTGACACGCACTTATCGCCCTCAACTCCCCGGCCGAGCTACCAAGAATTCCTGCAGAAACGTGATGTAGTTGCGATAGCGCAGCGCTTCCGCCAACGTTTGCCGCGCCGCCTCGGCGATTTTTGGCAGGTCGCGCATGAATCGCCGGTGATCGGCAATCAACGCCGTTTCACCCGGCAGCACGCTGCCATCGGGTGCGGCGTGGAGGAAGTCGCGCGCAGCGCGGATGGCGGCGTCCGGCTTGCCGGCATGAAACGCGGGATCGACGCCGGCCAAATCCGAGATCGTCGGCGCCCATTCGCGCCGGCCCTTGGCCAATACCAGCGTCCGTTTCTGCCGCTGGCGTCGGCCGCCGAAATGCTTGGCGCCCAGGTAGAGCCCAAGCTCGAACGGCATATTGAAGCGCGGCGTCAGCGTTTCGTCGGAGAGTTCAATGCGCGAGAGATCGTGAATCGCAAGATCGGCTTCGGCGATGAGCGCTTTCAGCTTATCGAAGCGAATGCGCCGGGCGTCGTCTTCATCGAGCGCGCAGGTCGGCTTGTATCCGCAGACGGCGATAGTAAATGCGAGCGCGCGGAGCAAGTCGCCATAATCGTCATCGAAAGGGCAGTTTATGAAGACGCGTGGCCGGGCGTCACTTGGCCTTCTTGCCGGCATAGAAGTCCTTCACGGCCTGCCGCAGTCGCGTGTCTTCAGTTTTGGGCAGGACACGCCAAGCCGGGGCCAATTTAACCTTGACCCCGCCGATTTCGGTGTAGCGCCCGGATATTGGAGCTTTGAGCGATTTCTTCTTCGCCGACATAGGCTGAGTATAAGGCCGGTTCAGGCGCGATCAAGTCCAACAATCCCCCGCTACTCCGCTTTCCCAAACGGCTTGATCGGCTCGCCCAGTTCGTAGAATTCCGTGCCCGTCTCGGTTTGCATCAGCAGATAACGTTTGTCGTCCTTGGGATACGAGAGCACGTCGATCGGCTTATCTTCGCCGCCCATGAGGTAGCAGCATTCTTCGTCGAACGTGTTGCGCAACAAGTGCGGCACGGAGGGTGTTGCGAAACCCATGAAGTCGCCGGGGCCGACCTCAGTGTTCTTTCCGTCGATCTCGGCGATGGCGCGCCCGGAGAGAATGTAGATCCATTCCTCCTCCAGCATGTGCGCGTGATAGGCGAAGCTGTCTTTGCCAGGGGGTAGACGCACCAAACTCACATGCGCGCGTTTCATCCCCGCGAGGCGCGACAAGCCGGCGGCGCGAAACAGCGAATTCGGATTGAGCTTTTGCGTGAAGGGACGCATGGCGGGCGCTATTTCTGCAGCGCGCCACAGAGGTTTTACGGCTTCAGGCACCAACATCCTCCGTGCTGCATAGAAATAGAACCAGGCCGCGGGTTCAGGGTTCGTAGCTGCGCCAGTTTCCATCGACCAACACTTCAAGCGGGGTGAACGCAGCTTTGTAATCCATCTTTTCGGAGCCCGGCACCCAATAGCCGAGATACACATAAGTGAACCCTGCCGCGCGCGCCTGGGCTATGTGATCGAGGATGACGTAATGGCCGAGGCTGCGGTGCGGGACGTCCGGATCGAAATAGGAATAAACGAGGCTCAATCCATCGCGCAAAACATCGACGAGCGCCGCAGCCGCCAATTCGCCCCTGTTGGGCCCGATAGTGAAGCGATATTCGAGTACATGGGTGCGGACCGCGGTTTCCTCCACCATGGCGACATAATCGCCATAGCTCATCGCCGCCATGCCGCCGTCGGCGTGACGTGCGCGCAGATAGCGGCGCAGCAGTCGGAATTGCTCCTCGCTCGCTTCGGCGGGGCGTAGCGCGCGTGCAATGTCGGCGTTCTTGCTCATGATGCGTCGCCAACGGCGCGTGAACGCAAAGCGCGCCGCCGGCACACGCGTGGAGATGCAGGCTTCGCAGCCGTCGCAACCCGGGCGATAGGCGATGGTCTGCGAGCGGCGAAAGCCGTTGTGCGTCAGCAATTCATGCAGCTTCTCGGCGTGGAGCCCGTCGAGGCCGGTGAACACTTTGCGCTCGCGCCTGCCCGGCAAATACGGGCACGGCGTGCCGGCGGTTTTGTAAAACCGCAACGTCTTGGTGGGAAATGGTTTCGTCACGCGCGTCCATGGTCGCTCAAAGGCGCGGGCCGTCAAGCTGCGCGCGCATTGCGCCGCAAACGGCTTAATAAACCCTTGCCTCGCCGCGTCCGAGCGGGTCGGGCAGCGGTTCGCCGTCGGGCGTGAATTGAAGCGAGACCGAATTGATGCAATAGCGCAGGCCGGTCGGCTTCGGCCCGTCGGGGAACACGTGGCCCTGGTGGCTGTCGCACCGCGCGCAGCGCGTCTCCACCCGAGACATGCCGTATGAAGTGTCCTCAATGCCGAGCACATGTTCTGGGTCGATGGGCGCGGTGAAACTCGGCCAGCCGGTGCCGCTCTCGAACTTGGCGTCCTGACGGAACAACGGCAGACCGCAAAGCCGGCACGCGTAAATTCCTGGCTGCTTCTGGTTGAGCAGCCCGCCGCAGAACGGCGCTTCGGTTCCATGCCGCAACAACACGCGCCGCTCCTCCGCGCCCAAAGCGCCTTCAAGGCGTACACGCTCGGCGCTGTTGGGCGGGGTCAAATCGAAGCCGGACTGTGAAACAGGCATGAAAACTCCCACAACGGCGTAGAATACGCTCCAACGGACCGCACGGTTGCGTCGCATCATTGCCTACAAACAGCGGGGCGGAAATCATGATCCGATGGCCAGCCTGATTCTCAACCTCGCGGTCGCGACCGGCATGGTGGCGGTCACCGTGGCGACGCACTTCTTCGGGCTGCTGACGCTGCTGTATTTTCTACGCCGAAGGGGCCGGCGCTTCCGCGCGCTCGATAGCGTAATCGGTCAGGGTGCGCTGGTGTTGTTCGTGGTGTTTGGGCTGTTTGCGCTGCACTCGGTGGAAATCTGGCTTTATGCCGGGCTTTATCTTGCCGTGGGGGCGCTGCCCGATTTCGAGACAGCGCTTTATTTCTCCACAGTGACGTTCTCGTCGCTGGGGTTTGGCGACATCCTGCTTTCGCGCGAATGGCGTTTGATCTCCGCGATCGAGGGGGTCAACGGGCTCCTTCTGATCGGTTGGTCCACCGCTTTTTTGTTGTCTCTGATGGCGCGGCTGAAATCGTTGGAGCACGATTGGCTCGAACGCCGAGAGCCCCATGCCGGACATAGCCCTGATTGATTTGCTGCAACGCCTGTCCATGGGTTTGGGCTTGGGCTTTCTGGTCGGCGTTGAGCGCGGCTTTCGCCATCGCGACGCCGCGGAGGGAACGCGTACTGCGGGGCTTCGCACCCATGCCGTGATTGGCCTCCTGGGCGGGGTGGCTGGGGCGCTATTGCCGATCATAGGCCAAATTGGCTTCGCGGCGCTGACGCTGTCGTTCGCCGTGGCGCTTGTCACCTTCAAACTGCGCGAGAGCATCGCCGACAACGATGTCTCGGTCACCGGCACGCTGGCGGCGTTACTGCTCTACGCACTCGGCGCTTATGCGATGTCTGGCGACTTGCGCGTCGTAGCAGCTGTCGGCGTGGCATTGGTGGCGTTGTTGGCGTCCAAGGAAGCGCTCCACAAATGGCTGGACAAGCTGACGCCGCAGGAATTGCGCTCAGTGCTGCTGATCCTGGCCGCTACCGCCATCGTGCTTCCGGTATTGCCGGACAACGCAATCGACCCATGGGGCGTGATCAATCCCCGCGAGCTTTGGGTGCTGACAATCTTCGTCGCCGGTGCGTCGTTTGCGGGCTACGTCGCGGTGCGGCTGCTCGGCCCGAAAGTCGGCGTGTTGGCGGGCGCCGCCGCTGGAGCGCTGGTTTCCTCTACGGTGATGACCGCCGAATTAGGAAGGCGGGTGCGCGCAGCGCAAACCAGCGCATCGACGGCTGCTGCTGGCGCTGCTCTGGCGGGTGCGGTCAGTGTCACCCGCATAGGGTTTTTTGTGGCCGCCGCAGCCAACGCTGCACTGCCGCAGGTCGCGCCTGCGCTTGCGGCCGGGGCGCTCGCGTTCGTCGTTTGCGCCTGGGCGTTGAACCGCCTCGACGCTACCCAGAACCGTGTCGAAACGGCGCCGGCGTTGCAAAACCCGCTCGATGTCGCCTCCGTGGTGCGCTTTGCGCTGCTGCTGGGGGCTGTGACTGCGATCGGCCG
>JBEBIU010000089.1:0-12208 GCA_040080225.1 Terricaulis sp. | reverse complement strand
GAGCTTGGAGCCGCCCGCGCGGAAAACACGCGCCTGTCGTCCGAACTGGCCGCGGCGAAGGCCGCATCCGGCGCGCGCTCGGAATCGGAGGAGGCGCGTTTCCTGGCGATCGCACAGCAGGCGTTGGAGGCCTCGCAGCGCAGCTTCATGTCGCTCGCCAACGAGACGTTCGAGAAACACAAGGCCGCAGCGGCCGGCGGCGTCAAGGAAGCGTTGACGCCGGCCCAGGAGGCGCTGGCGAAATTGGCGTCGAGCGTCGAGGCGCTCGACAAGGCGCGGCTCAGCGATAAATCGGCGATCGGCGAGCAGGTTCGCCAGATTGTCGATGCCGTCGGCGCCACCAACAAAACCACGAACGAATTGCGCAACGCGCTGCGCGCCTCGCCCAAAGCGCGCGGGCGCTGGGGCGAGCAGTCCTTGCGCAACGTGCTCGAACTCTCGGGCCTTGCGGCCAATGTTGATTTCATCGAACAATCCTCGACCAGCGATGGCGAAGGCGCGCGGCTCCGACCCGACGTAGTGATCAATCTGCCGGGCGGGCGCTGCATCGTGGTGGATTCGAAAGTCGCGCTCTCAGGTTATCTCGATGCGATGGAGGCGACCGATGATTTGGCGCGCGAGACCTTGCTGAAGAAGCATGCGGCTGAACTCAAAGGGCACGTGCGCAACCTGGCGTCGAAGGATTATTGGAAGCACGTACCCGATACGGCGGACTTCGTGGTGCTGTTCGTGCCCGGCGAGAATTTCCTCGCCGCCGCCGCCGAGCGCGATCCCAATCTATTCGAGGACGCGCTCGCATCGAAGGTGATCATCACCACGCCGAGCACCATGGTGGCGTTGGCGAAATCGGTGGCCTATGGCTGGCGTCAAGAACAAAGCGCCAAGAACGCGCAGGAAATTGCCGATCTCGGGCGCGAGCTTTATCGGCGCATGGCGGTGATGATCGACCACATTGGCAAAGTGGGCGAGTCGATCGACAAGTCCGCAAAGAACTACAACGCGCTGATCAACTCCGTTGAGAGCCGCGTGCTGCCGCAGGCTCGCAGGTTCAAAGAACTGGGCGCCGGCGACGCCGGCATCGCCATTGCCACACCGGACTTGATCGAAACCGCCCCACGTCTGCCTGCGCCGCCGGAGCAATTGGAGCTCACCCCGCCGCCAGTCAGCGCCAAACGGGGGCGCTGACACCCTAACGGAGCGCCGGCTTCCAGCCGGCATACGGTGTTTCAGCTTACTTAGGTCAGCTTACTTAGGTCTGGGGGATTGCAACACCGCAAGCCGGCTGGAAGCCGGCGCTCCGGCGGTGGTTTTTTCCGAGGCAGTTCGTCGCGTTTGTGATGCGCACGTCGGCGCACCGCGCTACCAAGCTGGCCGGAGGATCGCCCATGAAACGCTTTGCCCTTGCCGCTCTCGCGGTGTTCGCACTCGCTGCTTGTAATCAACAACAGGCCGTCGCGCCGCCTGCGCCGCGCGAAGTCAGCGCCGACGCTGCTCATATCGTGGCCGCCATCGCCGACGCGCGTCGTCCGCAGGAGGACAAGGACCGCGACGGCGCTCGCCATGCGGCCGAGACTTTGGCGTTCGCGGGCATTGAACCCGGCGACAAGGTGGCCGACCTCATTCCCGGCGGCGGTTATTTCACGCGGCTGTTCGCGGTCGCGGTGGGCGAGGAAGGTCGCGTCTATCCGGTGATCCGGCCCGACGGTGTGGCGAAAGATTTCGAAATGCCGATCCTTGAGGTTGCGGCGCAATACCCGAACGCAGTGATGGCTCGCACGCCCTATGATGCTTTGGCATTCCCCGAGCCGCTCGATGTGGTGTTCACGGCGCAGAATTATCACGACATGTATCTGACCGAGTACGAATTGGGTAACGCCGTGAACATGAACGCAAGTGCGTTCGCAGCGCTGAAGCCCGGCGGATTGTACGTGGTGATCGATCACTCGGCGGTCGCGGGCTCAGCGTTGGAAACCGACGCGCAGGCCGCCTTGCACCGCATCGATCAGGTCCGCGTGCGCGCTGAAGTAGAAGCCGCGGGCTTTGTGTTCGACGGCGAAAGCGAAGTGCTGCGCAACCCTGCCGACGCGCGCGCGATCCGCGTGTTCGACCCAGCAATTCGGGGCCATACCGATCAATTCATGATGCGGTTTCGCAAGCCGGAATGATGTGTGGATTCTAGACGCTCTCGCCGGCATGGTGCGGCCTTCGACTAGCTCAGGCTGACGCGGATTGGCGTCAGGATAACGCAGAATTGGCGTCACGCTGAGCTTGTCGAAGCGCGACGCCAGCGCCCCGGCGAGGATGCCGTCACTCCTCCCCCCGCGGCCTCGCGCGCTGCGTCTTCACGTTGCCGCGGCGCACTTTGTGATCGACGCGGCGCTGCTTCTCTGCGCGCGGCACGCGGGTCTTGTGGCGCGGCTTGGGGCGATGTGACGCTTGTTCGACAAGCGCGACCAGGCGCGCGCGCGCCGCTTCGCGGTTGCGTTCCTGGGTGCGATGCTCGTCGGCGCGGATCACAATCTCGCCGTCGAGCGTGAGCCTCCGCCCCGCCAGCGCCTCCAACCGCGAGCGTACGTCGTCGGGCAGCATTGAGTAGCCACCGAGGCGAAAGCGAAGCTCCACCGCGGTCGAGACCTTGTTGACGTTCTGGCCGCCTGGACCGGCGGCGCGAATAAAGCGCTCGTCGAGGTCGCGCTCGTCAAGGACGAGGTGGGGCGTCACCGGAATCATAGGACCGAGGTGTCGGGCGTGAGTGGGGCTAGTGTCAAACGGCGCCAGGCCTGTTATCAGACCCCAAATCGATAGGAGGCGCGGTATGCGGAATTTTGTGTTGGCGACGATTGTCGCGGTTTTGCTCGGCGCCTGCGCCGGAGGCGCCATTCCCGGAATCATGCTGTCGAGCGCGCCTGCTATCACCGCCGACGCTCCCCATATCGTCGCAGCCGTCGCTGACCCGCGCCGGCCGGAAGCCGACACGGCGCGCGATGTTCTCCGCCATCCAGCAGACATATTGGCGTTCGCCGGCGTGCGGCCAGGCTGGCGCGTCGCCGACATTGGGCCGGGCGGCGGCTATTATTCGCGCTTGTTTGCGGTCGCCGTCGGCGATAGCGGACGCGTCTTTGCGGTAGATCGCCCCGGCACGCCTGAGCGCCCACGCGCCATGGCCGCTGTGGCGCCGACATACTCCAACATAACTCATCTCACCGACGGTTACGCCGGATGGAACGCAGGCGAACCGCTCGATGCGATCTTCATCTCGCAGATCTACCACGACTTCCATCTCCAGCAGCTCAACATCAATGTGCCGGCGCTCAATCAGCAAATGTTCGCGGCGTTGAAGCCCGGCGGCGTGCTGGTGATCATTGACCATGCCGCGCCAGCGGGTGCGCCGGTTGGTACGGATGGCGCCACTGCCTCGCACCGGATCGATCAAGCGCAAGTCGTGCGCGAAGTGATGGCCGCGGGCTTCGTGCTCGATGGGGAAAGTCAGGTCCTGCGCAATCCGGCGGACGACCGCAGCCTGCGCGTGTTTGAAGGCGACATTCGTGGCCGCACCGATCAATTCGCACTGCGGTTCCGCAAGCCAGGCTGAGCGGCGCCCGCTACCGTTGATCGGGATCAATGCGCGTTCTCTTTGAAAAAATGACGCTAGCGTCAACTTCAAGGAGGCTTGCATGCGCGTTCGGCTTGTCGATCATCCCCCGCAAGAGGTCTGCACCTACGATGGCGATTACATCGCCGGGAAGTTGACGGAGCAGGATGTCGAGACCATCCGCGAGATCTTCCACACGCCGCTGACCGGCTCCTTCAATTGGGATTACGACAGCGCCAATGCCAAGATCCGCCGGCTCTACGAACTCGGCAAGGTCCACAATTGGAACGCAACGCTCGATGTCGATTGGGACGCGCCCTGCGACATGAACGATTTTCCGATGCACGAGAGCATCGGCGCCTTGAACGGCTATCCGGAGTTTGAAGCGCTGTCGCGCGAGGAGAAGGTCCGCTTCGCCTGGAAGGGCCACGCCCAGACCATGAGCCAATTCCTGCATGGCGAGCAGGGGGCGATGCTGGTGGCTTCGCAATTGGTGTCGTGTGCGCCCACTGCGGATGCCAAGCTCTATGCCGCGTCGCAGACCTTCGACGAAGCCCGTCACGTCGAAGTGTTCAATGGTTATCTGCGCCGCCGTTGCAAGATGATGTACCCGATCAACAAGAATTTGAAGGCGTTGATCGACAAGGTGCTCGCCGACGAACGCTGGGACCTCAAATTCATCGGCATGCAATTGATCATCGAAGGCCTGGCGCTCGCCGCCTTCGGTACGCAGGTGCGCACCACCAAGGACCCGTTGTTGAAACAGATCGTGGAATTGGTCATGCGCGACGAAGGCCGGCACGTGGCGTTCGGCGTCAATTATCTCGAAGACTGGATCAAGGCGCTGCCGCAGAACGAGATCGAGGATCGCGCCGAGTTCGCGTATCAGGCTTGCGTGATCATGCGCGACCGCTTGTTCGGCATGGACGTGATGCGCGAGTATGGCTTCGATGTCGAAGCTGCGCGCAAACACATTCTCGACAGCGTCGTCATCGCCATGTTCCGCGAGCTTTTGTTCGAGCGGATCATGCCGAACCTGAAGCGCGTCGGCCTGTTAACCGAGCGCGTGCGCGAGAAATACGAAGCGCTCGGCGCGCTCAAATACGAGGATCTCTCCGGCGACGTGCTGATCGATTGGGGCCAACTCGAACGCCCGCTGCCGACCAAGGAAAACCTCGCAGCCGCACGCGTCGCCGCGGAGTAAAGGATCAGTCTCTCCCCCTAGCGGCGGCGCTCGCGGCGTCGCCGTATTTTTTTTTGGTGCTGCTTCGGGAGCGGCTAAGACAATTCACCCTGCGCGCCCATGTGCTGCTCAACGTCCATCGAGTCGATGCAGTACGCGTAGGATGGTGAGTGATGCATCATCGAACGTGAACACGATGAAGTGGCGCGGCTGTTTCGGCGCTTGGCGCGGGTGCGGGCATTGCGGAGATGGAAGAGGAAGGTGTTTTCCTGCATATCGTCGCATTGTTGTACGCCAGGGCGCTTGGGATTGGCGCAGAGCACAGCGACCGCGCGATCAAGGAGCGCCTTGTAGTCGCGCCGCGCGCGTGGTCCGAAATTGCGGCTGGAAGTCTTGAGCAGGTCGCGCACGTCAGTACGCGCCGCAGGCCGATGTCTGGCCCGCCTCATTCGGCGGGCATGCGCGCCGCCGTCGCGTCTTCTGCGGCGATCTCGGCTTCAACCTCGGCGTCGATCTCGTCGAGCCATGCGCTGAAATTGTCGATTTCAATTGCTGGCCCGGAATCGATGCCTTCCTGGATCGCGGTGCGCAGCGCTTCGAGCTTGCGCGCGCGGGTCTCTTCCTCCGCCTTCAACAGCCGCAACCCCGCCCGCACCACCTCGGAAGCGTTCTGATACGAGCCGGACTGGACCAGCTCCGCGACGAAGCGGTCGAGCGCGTCGGTGAGGTTGACGTTGCGTGTGGCCATGGGGGGGGTTGGGGCGGTTGGCAAAGATTGGCAAGATATCTGATTCGCCATTCGGCCCCGTCGTTCTGACTTGGTGTCAGGATGTTGTGTGGTTCCGAAGTTTATCTTAGAAAACAATAGGATGATAACCATCATTTGACAGATACCATGGTTAACAAGTGCTTATTTTAATTGACTGTTTATGGGAATGGCCCCAAAAAGCGTCTGTAACGCCAAACGGGTGCAACAGCGTTTGCCCGCCGCGCAAGCGGTCTCCACCCAAGAGTGGGGATACTCAAGAGGATCCCAGTTAGAAAAGGCCTCCCGGAAGGGAGGCCTTTTTGTTTGTCACCGAGGTGCTTTGATCGGCCTGTTGTTTCGCGTGTTGTAGGCGATGACTGAAAACTTGACTTGCTTGGTGCGCTTTAACGGCACGCCTCCTTCGTCGATTGGATACGCGCTGACTACGAACACCCTTAGGCGACCGCCTTTCGACGATTTCGAGACCTTAAAGAAGATGGCATATTCACACGGCCCGCCAGCAAGTGTCGCGCCATTCACAATGAAATAAGGGTCGTGATCAGTGAAGTAGCATTTCCGCTCGCCAATGCCGCGCATAATCTCAGGCAAGCCGGCGGAGAGCGTGTAGCGCCGCTGGCAAAAGAGCCGAGTTTCGCCTTCATGCGTGAATTCAAGGTCCGAGGCGTATGCGGCACCTTGCTCTGGCTTGCCTTTGGTAAAGGTGTGCAGGCCGAACTCGACGATTACGGGGTAAGTTTGTTGCGGCTTGTTGGCTTTGGCAGCAACAACCACGTCGAAATTCATAGGGCCCAAGTGTGAGAGATCGTACTCAACACCGCCGCAGACAAAATTGTCCCACACGACCCGTCATCCCCAGACTCACCTCATCACCCCAAAGCAGGCCAGATTAATTTATTCGAGGTTACGAAAGTCTAAACAGGCGGATCGCATGCGCGTGGCGCGCTGGTTATTCCAACTTAACATCAATCTCCCCGCCCCCATCCCTAAACCTCGCGCTCATCTCCTTCATCCCGCGCTCCGCTTCCTCCTTCGCCTTGGCATAATCCCGTACATCCTGCGTGATTTTCATCGAGCAAAACTTCGGCCCGCACATGGAGCAGAAGTGCGCGGTTTTGTGTGCTTCTTTCGGCAGCGTGGCGTCGTGGAATTCGCGCGCTGTGTCGGGGTCCAAGCTTAGATTGAACTGGTCCTCCCAGCGGAACTCGAACCTCGCGCGGCTCACGGCATCGTCGCGCAGGCGCGCGGCGGGGTGGCCTTTGGCTAGGTCCGAGGCGTGTGCGGCTAACTTGTACGTGATCACACCCGTTTTCACATCGTCGCGGTCGGGCAGGCCTAGATGCTCCTTCGGCGTGACGTAACAGAGCATCGCCGTGCCGAACCAGCCGATCATGGCGGCCCCAATCGCAGAGGTGATGTGATCGTAGCCGGGCGCGATGTCGGTGGTGAGCGGGCCCAGAGTATAGAACGGCGCCTCGCCGCAGACGGCGAGCTGCTTGTCCATGTTCTCCTTGATCTTGTGCATCGGCACGTGGCCGGGGCCTTCGATCATCACTTGTACGCCATGCTTCCAGGCGATCTTGGTGAGTTCGCCCAAAGTCTCCAGCTCGGCGAATTGCGCCGCATCGTTGGCGTCGGCGATGGAGCCCGGGCGCAGGCCGTCGCCGAGCGAGAAGCTCACATCGTACGCGCGCATGATTTCGCAGATTTCCTCGAAGTGCGTGTAGAGGAAGCTCTCCTTGTGATGGGAGAGGCACCATTTGGCCATGATCGAGCCGCCGCGCGAGACGATGCCGGTGACGCGCTTGGCCGTGAGGTGGATGTAAGCGAGCCGCACGCCGGCGTGCACGGTGAAATAATCGACGCCCTGTTCGGCCTGCTCGATAAGCGTGTCGCGATAGACTTCCCAGCTCAAATCCTCGGCCACGCCGCCGACTTTCTCGAGCGCCTGATAGATCGGCACCGTGCCGATCGGGATCGGTGCGTTGCGGATGATCCAGTCGCGGATGTTGTGGATATTGCGCCCGGTGGAGAGGTCCATCACCGTGTCGGCGCCCCAGCGGATCGCCCACACCATCTTCTCCACTTCCTCGGCCATCGAGGAGGTGACGGCGGAATTGCCGATGTTGGCGTTAATTTTGGTGAGGAAGTTGCGGCCGATGATCATCGGCTCGAGTTCGGCATGGTTGATGTTGGCCGGAATGATGGCGCGCCCGCGTGCAATCTCGGAGCGCACGAATTCGGGCGTGACGAAATCGGGGATGGATGCGCCGAAGGATTCGCCGTCTGGAGGGGACACACGCGCGCGGTCCGGTGGGGACACACGCGCGCTAGGCGCGGCGGGCGCATTTTCCGGAGCGAGCGGTGACGCGCGTGTGTCCCCCTGCCCATCTCTGCGCATATTCTCCCTTATCGCCACGAACTCCATTTCCGGCGTGATGATGCCGCGCCGCGCATATTCCAGCTGCGTCACGCACGCATCGCCTTTTGCGCGCAAAACTTTGTGCCTCACCGGAAAGGGCGGCGTGAGTTTTTCGGTGCTGACATTGCCGTTGTCCTCGTCCTTCACCGCGCGCCCCGCGATCTCTTCCACATCGCCGCGCGCACGCACCCAGCCTTCGCGCGCGCGCGCTAGCCCCGCGTCGATATCGATGACAACATCCCCATCGGTATACGGCCCGCTTGGATCGTAGATCGTCAGCGGCGTCTCGTTGGCGCTCGGGTGCAGCGCCACTTCGCGGAACGGCACGCGCAGATCGGGATGCGCGCAGCCGGAGACGTACACCTTGTGCGAGCCTACGATGGCGCCGGTGGTTACGGCGGGTGTGAACTCACGCGGTGGGACAGGTTTGTTCATAGGTGCTCTCCCTTCGCCGGCATTACCCGGATCAGGTGTTGCGGGTCGCGGGAAATCCGCCTCTCAGCCGCTGCATTGCATCGGCTCCCCGGGAAAGCGCGAGGCTTAGGCCTTCGCCACGCTTGATGCAAACCCGTCAGCGCGTGGGGTGGTCAAAGCGCAGCATGCCCGCGATGTAGCCCGTGTAAGTGA
Organism: Terricaulis sp.; assembly: GCA_040080225.1. Taxonomy (GTDB): domain Bacteria; phylum Pseudomonadota; class Alphaproteobacteria; order Caulobacterales; family Aquidulcibacteraceae; genus Vitreimonas. The sequence continues at coordinate 3,618 of JBEBIU010000089.1, read as the reverse complement.
GCCAAATGCCCAGCAATGCCGACAGGCAGCCGCCGATTGGGATCGCCTGGGGCTGACTGTCGATGAAATTGGCGGCGATGAGGATGACGTCCGGCGCCAGCAGCATGATCCCGCCACGCACGACGAACAGCCATCCCATGATGCTGATGATGCTCGCCGTGATCGTGTCCCAGCGTTGATGGAAGGTGACCAGCGTCAGGCCGACCAGCAGCACAATGAAAGCCGCCAGGCTCATCAACGAAGGGTTGATCAGAAACCCGCCGATAGAGGAGAGCACGCGCGCCGGCTGCGTGATTAGCAGCACGCCCGCGAACACAAAAAGCGGCCCCAGAATGCGCGCAGCGACAAGCGTTGTGTCGAGTTTCATGTGTAGGCTGTCCCTCGCGCCGACCGCGCCCCCCGTTTGGCCGGGGACACTAATCGCGTCCGACCGCAGGTCAAGCGTTGCGCGTCGGGGGGCAGGGCGACTATCTCTGGCGCCAGGAGAGATAAAATGGGCGCGCCCGCCGACTACGCCATCCTTGTGGTGCTTGTGCCGATGGGCGTCGCTTTATGGACGCTTCTGGACCGTGTCAGCCAAATGCAGCGCGACCTGGAGGCGCTACGCCACCGGCTCGATTCACGCGCGCCTCACGATTGAACCGGGCGAGCAAACGCCAGCACCGCCCAGCCAACGATCAGCGTCCCTCCGCCGATGGGCGCAAGCAAGGCGAAGGCGCGGTCATGCGTAAGCGAAATGGCGTAGAGTACGCCCGCGAACAAAGCAGCGCCCGCGAGGATGAGTATTCCCGCTATCGCGTTGAGGCGGCCGGTGCGGTTGGCGATGGCGAGACCCGCGCAAGCCGCGCTCACTTGCACGAACGCCGCAAGCGTGATGCGATCGAGATCGGCGGCCTCAAGCGCGTCGCGCAGCGGATGCGCGGCGGCGACGAGAAACCCAAGCGCGACAAGGCCGCTGAGCGCGGCGGCGATGTTGATCAGGCGCATATGTTTCTCCTGCGGTCGCCAAGCTCCTCCGGACGATCGCCCATCCCCGGATGAATGCGCAGCATTCAGTCCGGGGCCCATAAACACGCACCATTCGTGATCTTGGGTCCCGGACTTGCGCTTCGCGCAATCCGGGAATGGGTGGGCGATTCGTTCTGGAAGGAACAAACCCAGCCCCATCAACGTAAATCAAGCTCCCGCCATTCTCGCCGCGCAAACAGAGGCGCCTGGTCGTTGTAGTGGGGACTATCCGCGCGTTCGCTCGCACCCCATTGATGGATCACGCGCGTGGAGAGCGTTCCGTCCGGCCCCCAATCCATCACCATCATCAGCCCATCGCCGAAATCGGCGTTGAGGCGGCCGTCGCCGTCGGCGCGCCAGCGCAGCGCGCGCAGCACGTCGGGCGCGCCCTCGAGCGGCAAATCGACGTCGCCGCGTCGTAGGCGGAGCACCTCGCCAAGCGGCGGATCGAGGCGACCGAAATGCGTGCGCAGATGCACAGCGGCTTCCCGCACCGTGGCCAGCGGATCGGGCACGGGCCGGCCCACGCGTACTGCATTGTAGAGCGGGATGAACGCCATGCCCACCAGCGCAGCGGCAGGGCTGTCGCTGGCGGCGCGACGGTCCCAAGTGCGCAGCAGCGCCTGTATTGCGGCAAGTTCCGCATCGTCGGCGGAATTGGCGGCAAGGATGATATTGACCATCTCCACCGTGCGCGAGCGTTCGCTGGAAGTGAGGTCGAACTTCGCCGCGAGCAGCTGCTCGTCGCTGATGCGCGCGAGCGGGGAGAGCATCTCGACCGCGCGATAGCCGCGATTGGTGACGTATGTCTCGATGAAGGGCGCCGCCTCGCGATAATTCTCCGGCGCCATGTTGGCGGCTTCATCGGTTACGTACCAGGGCGCGCCATTGGTGCTCGCGGCCCAGCCCGAGCGCGGGTCAATCAATTCCGGCGCTTCGATCCGATCGTCCATCGCCCACACATTGGCGCTGGTGTCGCCTGGCACGCAGCCCGACCAATCGTAGCCCGGCGCGCGGCGCGGCAGGATGGCGTTGTAGAAATAGCCGATGCGGCCGGTGGCGTCGGCGTACATGAAGTTGAATGAAGGGATTGCGCGCACGCGCATTGCGTCGCGCCACTCATCGAAATTCTGCGCGCGGCCCATGCGATAGAATTGCTCCATGGCGCGGATTTCGCCGGCGCCGGCATAGCGTACGGCCACCCAGCCATCGGCGGTCTCGAACGCCGGCCCATGCACAGTGGAGCGAAGCGTGCGCGGCACGGGCAATGTGAACCAGCCCACCTTTACGCCAAGCCAGATTGTGCGCGTGTCGAAGCGCCGCCATTGGCCATCGAAGAAATATTGATCCGGGTGAACGGTGTCGGTGGTGAGCCGATAGATATCGGCGAGATCTGGAAGATTTACCGTGGCGGCGAAGCCGAGACGCCCGTTGGTTCCCAGCACCGGAAACGGCGAGCCGGGAAACAGTCCGCCATGCATGCGCCAGCCGGTGTCGCTCTCGACGCCGGCCTCGTACCACGCCACCGGCCCGGCCCAGGGCTGGTGCGAGTTGACGATGAGTCGAGTGTGGCCGTCCGAAGAACGCCCCGGCGCCACCGCGAATGCGTTCGAGCCCCAGTCGAGTATCTCCGCGCTCGCCTCCTGCACGGCGCATGGATGCCCGTCCTTATCGACCACGCGGCCGAGCGTTCGTTCGAAGCCCCAAAACAAAGGAAGCGTCAGCGCCGAGCCCGCGGCGACATCGCGGCCCGTGGGATTGCGTGCGCCGGCGAGCACCTCGCTTGGATGTTCGGCCCCATAAGCCGCAAGGCCCGCGGCATAGCCCTCGATAATTTCGCGGAACTCCGGCGAGAGGTCGCGCTCATAGCCGGCCTCGACCGCCGCTTTCACCTCCAGCATATGCCACAGAAAGTCGCTGCGCGCGCCCTGCTCGCCCAAATGCGTGCCGAGCTTGCCGCGCGCGGCCAGCACCACGAGCTGTATGGTCTCGAAATTATCTTCCGCATGCGCATAGCCGATCCCATAGGCGGCTTCGGCGTCGGTGCGTCCATGCACCGTCGGTACGCCATATTCGTCACGGGTGATGGTTGGATCGTATTGCTGCTCGGGCGCCGGCTGAGCGCATGCGGCAAGGGCGAGGGCGGCGAGAGCGAAGATGAATAGGCGCATGAGGAAGTCCTTTGCGGAGCAGGCAACGGGACGCAAGTCGAAACTGCGCGCGATCTGAAACGACACCGCCAACGGCCTCGCGTCGGGCATGTGGACCACGGAGCCCCAACATGTGTTAAGCTGTCGCCATGGCCACCAACCGCATCTCCCGCGACCCCAAGATCATGATGGGCAAGCCCGTCATTGCCGGCACGCGCATCACCGTGGAGGCCATTCTGGAGGATTTGTCCGACGGAATGACCATCGCGCAGGTGATGGAGGCTTATGAAGGGATTGCGGAGGAGGATGTGCGTGCGGCGCAGAATTTCGCGTAGCCGTTGCCGGCGAGGGCGCTGGCGGTCCATAAATGCGCCATGATCAAGAGAGCTCATCATTCGCAACGCATGCGTTGCTCGCGGAAGAACGCGCGCTCCTCCCCCTCGATGGGGGAGGTGTCCAG
>JBEBIU010000008.1:0-52265 GCA_040080225.1 Terricaulis sp. | reverse complement strand
GGGGTAGGGTGGCGGGATGGCGGGCGGTCGCCCAAAAGTGTACGCTCGCGCCAACCATTAGACGGTTGTCCAGCTAGCCCTAAGTCTCGTCCCGGTGCTAACTGTGCAGCATTGTGAGGGAGACGCCGTGCCGGCGGCGGTGGCAGCATGCGTCTAGCAACGGCCGAAGCTCCAAAATTTGGGCACGTGCTCCTTGAGGACATGGTCGCGCAAATTGATCTCGACAATGCCAAGAGGATAATAGCCCGACTTGAAGTCAGCCCGTCTCTCGACGGGAGACTCGACAATCACACTGGCGAACTCTTGAAGGAGGCGCTTCAAACTCGATTTGGTCTCCCTGTCGCTCCCTCACGGTCGAGACCGGCTTCCTCGCCTGCGTCAACAGTTAAACAAAGATCGCCGTTTCTTTTTCTGTCCAAATTTGTCCTAGGCCCTCGCCGCCAGGACGGATCAGGCGCATCGGATCAGGCGCAAAGGATGGGCCTCGGGGGCAAAGCATGGGTGTTTGCGGAAGCCATTTTACGCACAATACTCGCTACGCTTGTTCGGCCCCTTTTTTGGTCACTTTGCATTGCTCTTGCCGTTTCGCTTCCTTTGCAGTTTGCGTTCAATGGAACTCAGATCGAATTCGCCATCGCCTCTCGAAGTTTTGCACCAATCTTTGCCGGAGAGGGGCTCCGTTGGGTTGCGATTGCCGCCGCATGCGGCGTCGCCGTCATGGCAACACGCGGCCTTTCAACTTTTTTGTTTTCCAGTCGCACCTATCTCTCCCGGAACTTGGGTAAGCACTTGCCTAGTGACGAAACACTGTTGCATCTCATCCCCATACCGACGCTACAATTTTATCACAATGTTCTTCGCTGTGCTGGAGCCGTGGCCTTCTTAAGTGAGTTCGTATTGGAGATGTTGGCAATTGCCCTAATTACTTGGGGCATCGTGCTCGGAGTGCCGGCCCTTCATCTCTTTAGTGACAAAGCCGTCTCTCTAGTCGACGTGCAGCTTTTTTGGCTCAGTCAGATTTTCACGATGATAGATGGGCCGAATACGTTCGGCGTCACATTGTCATCGCTAGAGGCGAACAAGTCTGTTTGGCAATTTGGCATAGTTATCTTGAGCTTTCGGTTCATCGTCGTCGGGCTCATCGTTCGTTTGTTTCTTGATTCCATCAACCTCCAACCGCGTGACATATCGGCGGCCTGGGGGGCGGCGTTCGAACGTCAAAAGAGCGGGTCGTAGGATTACTCTCGCATCTGTAGCATGTCGGCGAAAAGCGGACGTGCGACCCTTCTCCTCCTGCGGAGGAGAAGGTGTCGGCGAAGCCGACGGATGAGGAGGTGTGAGCGCAAGGTGGTTGGTTCAAGCGCCGGGAGATCGCTGCGATATCGAGCACTTGATCGGTGCGGATGGCGGGCATTGAGGCGCACCCCCTCCTCATCCGGCCCTTCGGGCCACCTTCTCCTCCGCAGGAGGAGAAGGGCTCTCTGTTCGGGCGGACCTTGCGTTGAGTTTCGGCCTATGCTACAGCATATGCCACCCCGGAGCCCGCCCCATGGCCACCGAACGTCGCGTGAAACTCTTCAAGAACGGGCGCAACCAGGCCGTTCGCATCCCCCGGGAGTTTGAGCTTCCGGGCGAGGACGCGATCATGCGCAAGGAAGGCGCGCGGCTGGTGATCGAGCCGGCTGCGCCGCAATCCTTGCTGGCGCTGCTGGCGACACTTGAGCCAATCGATGAGGACTTCGCGCCGATTGCCGATCCCCCGCCCGCGCCCGTGAAATTGTGAGCCTGCGCTTCCTGCTCGACACCAACATCGTCTCCGATCTCGTACGCAACCCGCGGGGGCTCGTTGCCGCGAAGATCGCGGTGGTTGGAGAGGGCGCGGTCGCCACCAGCATCATCGTCGCCGCCGAACTGCGCTACGGCGCGGCGAAAAAGGGATCGGCGCGCCTCACCGCCCAGGTCGACGCGATATTGGGCGCGCTGGAGGTCATCCCGTTCGAGGGGCCTGCGGACGCAACCTACGGCGTTGCCCGCGTGGCGCTCGAAGCGAAGGGCCAGGCGATCGGCGGCAACGATCTCCTGATCGCGGCGCAAGCGCTGTCGCTCGATCTGACGCTGGTGACCGACAACGCGCGCGAGTTCAGGCGCGTCGATGGCCTGAAGCTTGAAAACTGGCTGCGCTGAACATGGACCGCCGGCGCCCTCGCCGGCATACGGTGATGCAAACACACCGCCGCCAGCGCGGTAGCAAGCACCGTGCCGGCGAGGGCGCCGGCGGTCCATATTATGGCGCCTGCACGCCCCCCTGAACCATCCCTCAAGCCCCGCCCCTAGGCGCCGGGACCCAGCAAGCTCATATCGGGGGCTCATATCCTGCCCACCAGACCCAAGCCCGGAGCCTCCCCCATGCCCAACGCAAAGCCAGGTCGCGGCCGCATCTATGACAACATCACCCAGACCATCGGCGACACGCCTTTGGTGCGGCTCCCCAAGCTCGCCGCCGCGCACGGGGTGAAGGCCGAAATCCTCGCCAAGCTCGAATTCTTCAATCCGATCGCTTCGGTGAAAGATCGCATCGGCGTCGCCATGATCGAGGCGCTGGAGGCGTCGGGCAAACTCAACGCAAACTCAGTGTTGATCGAGCCAACCTCCGGAAACACCGGTATCGCGCTCGCCTTCGTGGCGGCGCAGCGCGGCTACCGACTCATTCTGGTGATGCCGGAGACGATGTCGATCGAGCGGCGCAAGATGCTGGCTTTCCTCGGCGCGGAACTGGTGCTGACGCCAGGACCCGAGGGCATGCGCGGCGCGATCGCCAAGGCCAACGAGCTTCTGGAAACCACGCCCGGCGCAATCATGCCGCAGCAATTCGCCAACCCGGCCAATCCGGAAATCCATCGCCGCACTACGGCTGAGGAAATCTGGAACGATACCGACGGCAAACTCGATATCTTCGTCGCCGGCATCGGCACCGGGGGCACCATCACCGGCGTCGGCCAGGTGCTGAAGCCGCGCCTGCCGAATTTGAAGATCGTCGCGGTGGAGCCGGAAGCCTCCCCCATTCTCTCCGGCGGCGCGCCGGGCCCGCACAAGATCCAGGGCATCGGCGCGGGGTTCATTCCTGAAATTTTGGACACCACGATTTATGACGAAGTGGTTACAGTCTCAAATGAGGATTCGTTCGCACGCGCCCGCGAAGCCGCAAAACTGGAGGGTTTGCCGGGCGGCATCTCCACAGGGGCCGCCCTCACCGCCGCACTCAAGATCGGCGCGCGGCCTGAAAACAACGGCAAGCGCATCGTTGTAGTGGTTCCGTCTTTTGCTGAGCGCTACCTCTCGACGGCGCTGTTCGAGGGATTGTAGAGACTTGCCCTCGCCAACACCGAGGGGACGTAATTAATGCGGGCGTTTTTTATCGCGCTGGTGCTGATCGCGGCCATTGCCGGGGGCGGGTATTATTACTGGCGCGAACACCCTGAGGCGTTCGCGCCTAAGGCCGATGCCGGCGATCCCGCCCCGCGCCCGCCGCCACAACGACCCCGCACCGCCGAAGCCTGCGCCGCGGTCGATGCGCATTACGTTTTTGTCGGCGACGGCCGCCTAACGCTGCGCTTCAGCCGCATCGCGGCCGAGCAGGAAAGCCCGCTGCGCCTCGAAGGGCGGCAGATGGGCAATCTGAATTTTGCGGTGAAGATCGACGGCCTTGAGGGAGAGAGTGTGTATCTGCCGGAAAACACTGTGGCGCTCGAGGGGCCTCAATACGAACTTACTGCGCTGTTCGTGCGGCCCGAGGCCGGCGGCGAAAGGGCGTCGGTGAGCCTGTTCGACACCGAGATGCGCCTGATCAGTTCGCTGCCCCGCCATGATTCTCAGGCGCCGGCCTTCATTTACATCCCCGACCTGATGCGCGCGCTCTACGCCCGCCAAGTCGATCTTCCGCCGGCCATGTTCCGCTTCGACCGGTGCGAACCGGCGACGGCGGCTAATGGCGCTCCCGCTTCGTCGATGCCGACCGGGAATTGAGCGCGCTTTCGGCCGACGAGCGCGAGCGTTACGCCCGCCACATTCTGCTCAAGGAAATCGGCGGACCGGGTCAACGGCGCTTGAAAGCCGCGTGCGTAGTGATCGTGGGCATGGGCGGGCTCGGCGCGCCGGCCGCACTTTATTTGGCGGCGGCAGGCGTGGGGCGGCTACGGCTGATCGACGACGATGCCGTGGCGCTCTCCAATCTGCAGCGGCAGATATTGTACAGAAGCGACGAGATCGGCGCGCCGAAAGTCGCGCGCGCGGCGGCGGCGCTGATCGCGCTGAACCCGCATGTTGAGATCGAGACGCACAAGGTGCGTCTATTGGGGAGTGCGCCGGCCGCGCAGGCGTCGCCGGAGGCGACGCGCTCCAACCTCCAAGCACCGCCGCCGGCCGGCGAGGACGCCGGCGGTCCAAGTAACGCGTTCGCCCTCCTCTCCGGCGCCGACATCGTGCTCGACGGCACCGACAGCTTCGCCACGCGCTTCGCCGTGAACGCGGCTTGCCACAAACTGGGGATCACGCTCGTCTCCGGCGCCGTCGGGCGCTGGGAAGGACAAGTAGCGACGTTCAAGTCGGGGCTAACGAAACATCTCCCACCGGCCGAGCGCCTGCCCTGCTATCGCTGCCTCGTGTCGGAAGCGCCGCCGGACGCTGAGACTTGCGCGGAAGTCGGCATCGTTGGCGCGCTGACCGGCGTGATCGGCTCGCTGATGGCGCTGGAAGCGATCAAGGAAATCACTCAAGCCGGCGAAAGCCTGGCGGGGCGGTTGATGTTGTACGACGGGCTCTCCGTGCAAAGCCGCACGATCGCGCTGAAACGCGACCCGGCGTGCGTGGTGTGCGGGACTTCGCCAACCTTGACAGCGATAACCTAAGCGGTTAGGTTATGCCTACCATATTCAAGCACGACGGGTTCCGGGTGGCGATCTACCCCAACGATCACCGCCCCGCTCATGTGCATGTGGTTAAGCCGGACCGGCAGGCGGTGTTCTTCTTGAACTGCCCCCATGGCCCGCCCGAGTTGCGGGAGAATGACGGATTGTCTGCGGCGGAGCTGCGCGGAGTGGCGGCGGCGATTGCGGAGCAGCTGGCGCTCTGCTGCGAGAGATGGAGAGCAATGCACGATGATTACTGACAAGGACATCGAGCGCGCCAACCGCCGCGGCCAAGCTCGCAAGGCGAAGTACCCGCCAGCGGTTGCGGCACGCTACGACAAAGCAGCAGCCAAGGTTGTGATCAGCCTGGCCAACGGCGTGGACATCTCGTTTCCACCAAGCGCCGCGCAAGGCCTTGAAGGGGCGACGCCATCGAAGCTGCGAGAGGTGGAAGTGACAGGCGCGGGGGCCGGAATTTATTTTCCTAAGCTCGACGCCGACCTCTACGTGCCGGGACTCATCGAGGGCGTGATGGGGACTCGGAAATGGATGGCGTCTCGCCTGGGAGCGGCAGGTGGCAAAGTGAAATCGCCCGACAAAGCCGCCGCATCGCGGCGCAACGGAAAGTTGGGCGGGCGGCCAAGGAAGAGTGTGCCGGCGTAACGGCCTCTTCCTGCGCCATTGCGGCATTCTGGCATGTCTGCGAGAGTGTGCCAGGGAGGGGCGTGGCGGTGGAAGTTCTCAGTCCTATCTTTGGTTATATCGAATTGCTGGCCAGCTTCGCGGCCACGTTGTTTGCACTGCGCTCTACGCGCTTCTGGGTTTGCTTTCCACTCGGCCTGCTGGGCGTGGTGCTGTTGTTCGATGCTGCGTTTCGGTCACTTGGTTATGTGGACCCTAACGATCCGATCAACGCCATTCCTGGAGCGCTCGGCGTTGGCCTTCTGGTGATCGGACTGCTCGGCCGTAAACGCGCGATTGGCCCGCCGCTCGCGCTGTTGGGGGTGCACCTGTTATTGTTTTCTGCGGCAGTTCTTTCTTTCCAAAATCAAGTCCTGTCTTCGACTGTTCTCCTTGGCACTGGCTTGGTATTACTCTTGCTTGCAGCAATTTCGCCAAGAATGCCGTGGGGCCCATTGCTCGCTGTGCTCGGCTGGTTTGCGGCGTGCTCACCGCAGTCTGGCCTCGGTCGCCTGCTATTTGATCCCTTGATTGACACCGATGGTGTTGTTTTTTTCGGTGGTCTCACAACCGTGCTTGTTTCGTTCTGGGCTCTGCTGTGGCTTGCGCCAAAGCGCGCGTGGGCACGGATGGGGCTTTATGCGATTCTGGTGATTGCGGGAGCGTTGATCTATCGCGTTTTGGACAACTTGTATGGATTGCACTTTCTGACGGCGTTTGCTCATGGAGGTTCTCTTTACGGCCTCGCCGTCACCCTCGGCGCTGGAACGTTGATGGCGCTGTTGAGGGGATGGCTGTTTGGCAAGCAACTTGCCGAAGGCGATGCTGAGGCAACACCAGTACGACCAACTCAAGCAGCAGCGCGCCAACCCACCGCACAACAACGCCCCGTAGCACCACAAGCCCCCCACACCCCCGCCGACATCTTCATCTCGTACAAGCGCGAGGAGCGCGCGCGGGTTGAGGCCATTGCGAAGGCACTGCGCGAACTTAGGCTCAGCGTCTGGTTCGACGCGCGGCTGCAATCGGGCAATTCGTTCGACAATGAAATCAACCGCGAGGTGCGCGCGGCGAAATGCGTGCTAGTGTGCTGGTCGCCCGGCGCGGTGGCGTCGGAATGGGTGCGCGCGGAGGCGAGCATCGGGCGCCAACGCGGCGTGCTAGCGGCGTGCTTCCTCGATCAATGCGATCTCTACCCGCCGTTCAATCTCGTACACGCGGAAGATTTGAGCCACGGCGCGCTCGACGGCGCAAACCCGGCCTGGGCCAAGATCGTCGAACAGATCGGCCACCTGGTCGGCCGGCCCGGGCTGGGCGCGTACGTCTCGGCGCAGAACGAACGCAGCGCACTCGGCGCTTGGCTTGCCGATCATGCGAGCGATCCGCTGGCGGATGTTGCTTTGGCGCGGCTGCGACAGAACTGACGCAGAGGAACGCCGGCTTCCAGCCGGCATGCGGCGCCTAGGCTTGCACGGGACTTTGCAACACGAGATGCCGGCTGGAAGCCGGCGCTCCGAAAGTGCGACCCGTCGTTGTCCAGCACTTGACCAAACACGCCGCAAGCTCTCTCTAGCCCCCGGGAGGACGCGGCATGCTCAGATGGATATTTGGCGGAATACTTGGCCTCATCGGCGTTCTCGCGCTGGCGGCGGTCGCTGGCTATTTCATCCTCAAGCGTCCCGACATTCCGTATGAGACTTTGGCGGCCAAATACGAGAGCGGCGCCTCCCGTCACGAAATGTTCGCCGACGGCGTGCGCATGCATTATCGCGACGAGGGAAATCCTGACGGTCCCACACTCTTGTTGCTGCACGGTTTCTCGGCTTCGCTGCAAACCTGGGAGCCCTGGGTCCGACAGCTCGGCGGAGATTATCGCATCGTCACGCTCGATCTGCCCGGCCACGGCCTCACCCGGGCGCCGGCGGGCTACCAAGGGTCGATCGCAGCGTTCCGCGATGCGGTGTCGACTTTCGCCGACGCAAGGAACTTGCAGCACTTCATCATCGGCGGCAATTCCATGGGCGGCCATGTCGCGCTGGAGTACGCGCTGGCGCACCCCGATCAGATCGACGCGCTGATGCTGATCGATTCCGCCGGCTGGCCCCAACCGGCCAACGCCAACGAAGGCCAGAGCGCGATCATTTTCCAATTGCTGCGCAACCCGATCGCCGCGAACATCCTGCGCGATCTCGACACTTCGGCGCTGATCCGCCAGGGTTTGGAGACCGCCTTCCCCGCCAAGCCTGAACTCGTCGACGATGCGATGGTCGCGCGCTATGCGGAATTATCGCGTGCGCCGGGCCACCGCGATATTATCTTCGGCCTTATGCGCGCCGAACAGCCATTCGCGACGCCGGAGCGGTTGGCCGCGCTCACGATGCCGACGCTGATCGTTCACGGCAAGCAGGACCATCTGACGCCGCTCTCGTTCGGCGAACAATTCCACGCCGCCATTGCAGGCAGCGAGTTCCAGGCCTTGGACGGGATCGGACACGTTCCGCAGGAAGAGGTTCCAGAACAATCCGCGGCGCTCGCGCGCGCCTTCGTGCAAAGGGTGCACGGCGCGGAGTAGCGTCGTCAGATTGTTTTTGAGTGACCGCCCCGGACTGCGGGACGCGCGATCCGGAATGACGAGATGTACATGAACCGAAGAGTCAGCCCTTCGGGCCGTTGGTATTAGGTGACGTCAGTATCGGAAGGAAGAAGCCCATGAAAATCGCACGCCGTTCGTTGCTCGTCGCCGCGGCCGCCGCGCCAGCGTTCACGCCACGCTCCGCCTGGGCGCAACGTTTTTCCACTGGAACTTTCACGCATGGCGTGGCTTCGGGGGACCCGCTTTCCGATGGCGTAATGATCTGGACACGCTTTGCCCATAATGGCGGCGGCCGCATCGGCTGGGAAGTGGCGAGCGACGAAGCGTTTGCACACATCGTCCGCCACGGCGCGACCCGCGCCTCGTTGGCAAACGATTTTTGCGCGAAGGTCGATGTGCGCGGGCTCGAACCTGGCCGGCGTTATTTCTACCGCTTCCTCGCGGCGTCCGGGCCAAGCGAAACCGGGCGCACTTGTACAGCCCCCGCAGCGGGCGTCTCGAGCCTGACGCTGGCGCTGTTTTCGTGCTCGAACTTTCCGTTCGGATATTTTCACGCCTACGGACACGCCGCCGCGCGCGAAGACGTCGAGCTCGCCATCCATTGCGGCGATTATATCTACGAATACGAGCGCGGAACCTATCCGAGCGAAGCCGAGGCGGTTCCGGGCCGTGTGCTCGAACCGGCGACCGAGATCGTCCGGCTTCAGGATTATTATCAGCGCTACGCCACCTATCACCGCGATCCGGATCTGTTGGCGCTACGCGCGGCCAAGCCGCTGAGCGTGGTGTGGGACGATCACGAACTCGCCAACGACACGTCGCGCACTGGCGCGCAGAACCACCAAGTGGAAACAGAAGGCTCGTTCGCCGACCGAATTGCGGCCGCCTCCAAAGCCTATTTCGACTGGATGCCGATCCGGCGGCCCGAGCGCCGAGGCGCTCGCATTTATCGCAGTCTGGACTGGGGCGATCTCGCGCGCATCCTGCTGCTCGACACCCGCTACATCGGCCGCGATCGTCAGCTCGATTATCGCACGCAACTCTTCCCACGTCTCGCGCAAGGCGGCGCAGAAGCCGCAGCAGCGCTCGCGGAGTTCCGTACAACCATGCTCAACAATCCCAACCGCACCATGCTGGGCGCCGAGCAGGAAGCGTGGTTTGCGGCTACGCTCAGCCAATCCAAGGCGCGCGGCCAAACCTGGCAAATCGTGACGCAGCAATTGGTGATGGGCGAACAGGTGGCGCCGCAGGGCTTTTCCCGTTTGCTGCCCGGCGACACCGCCGCGGGCACGCGCCAATGGATCGCCGGCGCCGAACAACTCGGCGCGCAGGGCATGCCATGGAACCTCGATTCCTGGGGCGGCTACCCGGCGGCGCGGGCACGCCTGCTCGCGGCCTGCGCCGGACGCGCCAACAATGCGCTGGTGCTGGGCGGCGACAGTCACAATTGCTGGGTGAACAACCTCGCCGCCGCGGGTGGCCAGCGTTTGGCGGCGTTGGAGTTCGCGGGCGGCAGCGTATCCTCACCCGGCTTCGAACGCACCCTGTCGGCGGCCCAGGCGGGCGAGCGCGAAGCCATGATGCGAGGCGCAAACCCGGAGCTGGCGTGGTGCGATCTCAGCAATCGCGGCTACGGCGTATTCAAGCTCACGCGCGGCGCTTGCGAGGCAGAATGGCTCGCGTTTGCCGACACGCGCTCGCCCACGCCCAGCGCGCCCACTGTTTCGCGTCTCAGCGCGGCGCCAAGCGCAAATGCAGGTCCCGGCGCCTGGACGCTTTGACCGAACCGCGTGTCTCCCGACGCGCCCTCGGCTTGAAGCGCTGGCGTCGCGCTTCGACAAGCTCAGCGTGACGCCGGTCTGCGCCAGCCTGAGCCTGTCGAAGGCCGCACCATGCCGGCGCCTGCAATCTGGGGCGCGTCGGGAGGCCCGCGGTCGCGCTTGATTTCCGCGGCGACGCTCGCCATGCCCGCTCTATGAACAATTGGCTGCGCGGCGCGGTGATCTACCAGATCTATCCGCGCTCGTTCCGCGACACGGATGGCGACGGCGTCGGCGACCTGAAAGGCGTCATCGAGAAACTCGATCATGTCGCTTCTATTGGTGCGGACGCCATCTGGCTCTCCCCGTTCGTGCGCTCGCCGATGAAGGATCATGGTTACGATGTCAGCGATTATTGCGACGTCGATCCGCTGTTTGGGGCGCTGGCTGACGCCGATGCGCTGATCGCGCGCGCTCACGAGCTTGGACTGAAAGTGATCATCGACCAGGTATGGTCGCATTCTTCGGACCAGCACGCATGGTTCAAGGAAAGCCGCTCCAACCGCGATAATGCGAAGGCGGATTGGTATGTCTGGGCCGACGCCAAACCTGACGGCTCGCCGCCTAACAATTGGCAGGCCATGTTCGGCGGCGGCGCCTGGACCTGGGACGCGCGGCGACGGCAATATTACTTCCACAATTTCTTGTCGGAACAGCCCGATCTCAACGTGCGAAATCCCATGGTGCAGGACGCGCTGCTGCAGATTGGACGCTTCTGGCTTGGACGCGGCGTCGATGGCTTTCGCTTGGACGTCGTGAATTTCCTGATCCAGGACGCGGCGCTGCGCGACAATCCTCCGCTGCATCTGCCCAAGCCGCCGCCGCGCCCGCACCAATTCCAGCGCCAGCTCTACAACCGCACGCAACCGGAAACCCTCGCGTTCATAGCCCGACTGCGCGCGCTGCTCGATGAGTACGGCGCGGTGTCCGTGGGCGAGATCGAGGACGAAGAACCGCTGAAGGTGCAACGCGCGTACACCGACGGCGACGATCGCCTCCACACGGCGTACTCATTCTATCTGCTGCGGCAGCGCGAAATGACGCGCGCAATCGTGCGCGAAGCCATGGCGGGTTGGGATGGGGCACAAGGTTGGCCTTCCTGGTCGCTTTCCAACCACGACGTGGTCCGCTTTCCCACCCGGCTTGCTGGCGATGACCCGGCGCGCGTGAGACTTATGCTGGCGTTGCTTTTGTGCCTGCGTGGAACTGCGTTTCTGTACCAGGGCGACGAACTTGGCTTGCCCCACGCGCAGGTGCCGTTCGATCGGCTGCGCGATCCCGAGGCGATCGCGTTCTGGCCGCACGGCATTGGCCGCGACGGTGCGCGTACGCCGATGCCTTGGCGCCGCGCAGCGCCCATGGCCGGCTTCACCAAGGCGCCAGATTCATGGCTGCCGCTCGATCCACGCCATGCTGCGCTGGCGGTGGATGCGCAGGAGCGCGATCCCGCCTCCATGCTCGCCTTCACCCGCGCCCTGATCGCCCTGCGCCGCGCCAGCCCAGCCTTGCGAGAGGGAGAGTTCGTAGCGCTCGGTGCGCCCGACCCGCTGCTTGCGTTTGAGCGGTGTACGAAAGCGCAGAAGCTGCTGTGCCTGTTCAATCTCGGCGCGGCGCCTGGGATTTGGGAGATCTCGGCGGGGAAAATGTTGTTCGCGGTCGGCGATGCAACTTTCGCGAACGGCGTGGGGACGCTTCCCGGCTATTCGGCGTTACTGATCGAGGCATAACAATATGGACGGTCTGCCTTCGCCGGCGTTGTGCGGCCGTCGATAAGCTCAGGCTGACGAAGAATGGCGTCACGCTGAACCCCTCGAAGCGCAACGCCAGCGCTGCCGGCGGCCGTGCTATCGATGTTGGCGCCTCGCAAAAAACTCGCCATAAGCGTCCATGGCCAAGATCGCCCCCGACATCGCCGCCGCGCAGCTGGAAGGCTGGTGCATCGCCGTGGGCCGGGAAGCCATCGTCAAGGACTTTCGCTTCGAGGACTTTCAGCGCGCCTTCTCGTTCATGACCGAGGTGGCGCTTTACGCGGAGAAACGCGATCACCATCCGGAATGGACCAATGTGTACAACCGTGTTTCGGTGACGCTCACGACCCACGACGTTGGCGGGGTAACCAGCAAGGACATCGACCTGGCGCGCGCAATCGACGCCGCCGCACGACAATTCTGAGGAGACGAGATGAGCGGACGCGTACACGAGAAGAAAGTCTTTGTAACCGGAGCGGCCCAAGGCTTGGGCGCTGCTAGTGCGGCGGCTTTGGCGCGCGAAGGAGCGCGGGTTGCCCTTGCGGACCTGAATTTTTCCGGCGTTCAACGACAAGCAGAAACGCTCAACGGACGGCATGGTGACGGCGTCGCCTTCGCCTACGAACTCGACGTAACCGACGAACAGCAATGGATTTCAGCTCTCGAAGCCGCCGACGCCGCGATGGGTGGACTTTCCGGATTGATCAACAATGCCGGCATCGCCGGTGGTAAAGACGCCATCGAAGAAATGCCGCTCGCGGATTTCCGCCGCGTGATGAGCGTCAATGTCGATTCCGTCTTTCTCGGCGCCAAACACGCCCTCAAATATCTGAGCCGAAACCAGCCCGCTTCAATCGTCAACATTTCTTCGATCGCGGGGCTGATCGCGAGCCACAACACGCCCGCCTATAACGCCTCGAAAGCCGCTGTCTGGCTGCTCTCCAAGAACATCGCGCTCTATTGCGCTAAGAAGGGCTGGGATGTCCGCTCCAATTCCATCCACCCTACTTTCATTGACACGCCAATCCTGGATCCGCTTCGCTCCAGATTGGGCAAGGGCGAAGCCGAGGCCAAATTGGGCCGGCAGGTTCCGCTCGGTCGTATCGGCCATCCAGAGGACGTGGCCATGGCAGCCCTCTACCTGCTCTCGGACGAAAGCCGGTTCGTGACCGGGTCCGAACTGAAAATCGATGGCGGCATCTCGGCAATGTGACTTGCGCCAGTTCGCGGGAAGCCCAAAATCATACACATGGAGCGTTACAGGCCCCTCTTCATTTCTGGCGGCATTATTGCGCTGCTTGCACTCACATGGGCCGGCTTTTCAACGCTCGCGCCCCCCAGCACACCGGCGGGCGGCTCGGCCGCAGCAGCGAGCGGAGGCAATTTCGGTGAGAATGTCGTGTTGAGCGATCTCAGCGATCTGCCCGACTGGCTGTTGGTAGCCTACCAGCGCGACTGCTTCGTTGGTCAACGCTGCCCGCGCGGGGAGGTGAAGTTCAACCAGCGCACCATTTCCCGCAACGCCGACGGAACGGCCGACATCTGGATTCAGGTGCGCCACGGCGTGTCGCAGGCCTACCGCATCGAGGACGACGAGACCCGCACCACGCTTCATTTCACGCTCGAGCGTCTGCATTACCGCTTCAACTGCACCAGCGGCGAGTTCACCGTGCTCGAACGCCAAATCATGGGACCAAACGAAACGATCGCAGCGCGCGACGAGCCTACATCCGCCTACAGGTTGCCGGCCCAAGGCAGCGTCACCGGTCTCATTCAACCGATCGCCTGCCGCGGCGGCTAAATTCTCAGCTCGCTCTGCGTTGGTAGATGATATTGGCGAGTAGCGCCCGCGCGCCTGGCGCGCCGAGCACCCGGTCAACCGCCTGCTGCATGATGCGCGTCAGTGTGACGGGATCCGGGGCGGTGCGGTCTCGGTAATAGGTTGTCGCATAGGTCGAGATCGCCGTGCGCAGAGCATCGTTGAGCCGGGGACCATTGAGTGCCACTCGGCGGCGCAGCGCGACGTCTGGCACATCAAGGCCCATATCGACCACAATGGTGCCGGCGGTGGAATTTCGTTGCAACACGCCGGCCGAGATCGTCGGCATCGGCACATAGGTTTCCGCCGACGTCAGCCGCTCCTGCCGCGTCGCTGGCGCTTGCTGCGGCGCGCTTCCGGACGCCGCCGCTGGCGCGGCAAGCGCCGCAAGTGCTGCAATCACCAATCCACGCCTGAGCAACCGCATGGGCGCAGTTTCTGCGAGCGCCGCTAAGGAAATGTAAACGCCAGTTACTGCGCCGTCCAACCGCCGTCTACGTTGAGCGAAGCGCCGTTGATTTGATCCGCAGCCGGCGTCGTGAGGAAAACCGCAAGCGCGGCGACATCCTCGATGCGGACAAATTCCTTCGTCGGCTGCGCCGCCAGCAGCACGTCGTTTATCACCTGCTCGCGTGTGAGCCCGCGCGCCTCCATGGTGTCGGGGATTTGGTTTTCCACCAATGTCGTCAACACATAGCCCGGAGAAATGGCGTTGCAGCGCACATTGAATTGCGCGCCCTCGAGCGCGACCGCTTTGGTCAAGCCGAGTATTCCATGCTTGGCGGCCACGTAAGCGGACTTGAACGGCGAGGCGACGTGAGCGTGCGCCGAGGCGATGTTGATGATGCGGCCATAGCGGCGCGCCTTCATTTCCCGCATCGCGGCGCGGATGGCGTGGAACGGCGCCGAGAGATTGAGAGCGATGATGGAATCCCATTTCTCCAGCGGGAAGTCCTCGATCAGGGCTACGTGCTGGATGCCGGCGTTGTTGACCAAGACGTCAAGCCGGCCGAAGGCGGCGGTCGCTTCCTCGACCAAGCCAGCGCAGGCGCTGGCTTGGCTCAAATCCGCGCTATCGTAACGCACCTCAACCCCGGTCGCCTCCGCCAAATCCTTCGCCAATGCGTTGACGGCGACCGCATCGCCAAAGCCGTTCAAGGTGACGTTGTAACCCGCCGTCGCCAGCGCGCGGGCGATTCCCAGGCCGATCCCGCTCGTGGACCCGGTCACCAGAGCGGCTTTGCTTTCCACCTCGGCATGGCTCATTTGCAGCATCCTCCGTGCTTGCCTTGCGCGCCCGCGTTGGACGCGCTAGCGCAGGCGTCTTATTAGCCGCGCGCAGCGGCGCAAGGGGGACGCCGCCCATGGATTTGTCCATCAGCCAGTTTGTGGCGGGATTTCCTGAGTTCCTGATCCAACTAGCGGCAGCACTTGGCCTCTTCGTGGGGTCCTTGGTGGTCTATGTGCTGTTGACGCCGCACAAGGAACTCGCGCTGATCCGCGCCGGCAATCCTTCCGCGTCGCTCTCGTTTGCGGGCGTTGTCGTCGGGCTCGCGATCCCGCTGGGGGCGTGCTTGTCGGCGGCGCTTAGCTTGCTCGATGTCGTGATCTGGGGCGTGGTGACACTGCTGCTGCAAATTCTTGCTTTCCGTTTCGCGGACATCATCCTGCGTGGCCTGCCCCGGCGCATCGCCGAGGGCGACGTTGCAGCGGCGGTGTTCCTGATGAGCGTGAAAATCGGCTTGGCTCTGATCATCGCCGGCGCCATCACCGACAACAACGTCAACCTGCTTTGAAACTCTCGTGACGCGCCTCATCCCCGACTGGCTGCTCTACATTGTCGTCATAGCGGCGGTGGTGTTCGTTCTATTCCGCCTCGACGAACGCGCCGATGCGCCAGAGGCGCTGCCAGGGCAGAACCAGGCCGGCGCCTTCCTGCCGCCGCCATCCGACTTCGATCCGCAGGTGCTTGTGGAAGTGGGGCCGGTTGCGACCAGCATGGGTTCGGCCTTCGCGATCTCCGAAGACGGCTGGTGGCTCACGGCGCGCCATGTGGTGGATGGGTGCAAGCGCGTCGGGTTGGTGGTCTCGCGCGGGGCGGCCGCGCCCGTACATGAGGTAAAGCGCTCGCTGTCCGCCGACCTCGCCTTGCTGCGCACGGACAGCGCGCCGACGCCGCTCGCACTGGACACTTCCGAGCGCCACTTCCAAGTCGGCCAGCGCGCCTTCCATATCGGCTTTCCACAGGGGCGCGGCGGAGAGGCCTATTCTCGCTTGATCGGGCGTGAAACGCTGGTGGCGACTGGGCGTTACAATGTGCAGGAGCCCGTTCTGGCCTGGGCCGAGCGCGGGAGAACTTCCGGCGTTCGCGGCACTCTCGCCGGCATGAGCGGGGGCCCGACTTTGTCCGCATCCGGCCAAGTCATTGGCGTGACGGTGGCGGAATCCGCGCGCCGCGGCCGCATCTACACCGCAGCCCCTTCTTCGATCCTGCGCCTGCTTCGGGTCGAGCAAGTGCGCGCCACGGGTGAACCCGCACCGCGCCTCTCTCCAGAAAACTATGGCCAGGAGGCCGACGACCTCCGCCGGTCGCTGGCGGTGGCGCAAGTGGTCTGCGTCGCGCCGGAGGACGCACCAGAATCGTGAGCGCTGCTTTCGCAGACCGGTTGATCGACGGCGTACGGCGCACCGGCTCACCGCTTTGCGTCGGCCTCGATCCCTTTCCCGAGCGCATCCCTGCTTTGTTCGGCGATGCCGTGAGCGATCCCGCCGCCGTGCTCAAATTCAGCGCCGCTTTGATTGAGATCGCCGCCAAGCATGCCGCGGTCCTCAAACCGCAACTCGGCCTGTTCGAGCAATTCGGCGAACAAGGCTACGCGGTAGCCCGCTTGGCGTGCGAACAGGCGCGCGCGGCCGGCATGCTGGTGATCCTGGACGCCAAGCGCGGCGACATCGGCACGACTGCGGAGGGGTATGCGCGCGCGAGCCTCGGCGCTCATCCCGGCTTCAACGCCGATTGCGTCACCGTGAACGCCTACATGGGCCTCGATTCGCTCGCTCCATTCCTGGATTTGGCCGAGCGCAGCGCGAAGGGCGTTGCGGTGCTGGTGCGCACCTCCAATCCAGGCGCGCGCGACATCCAGGACCTCGATGTCGGCGGCGCGCCGCTCTGGCGCAGGCTTGCAGAAATGCTCTCGCCGCTGAGCGAAAGGCTGAAGGGGGCGAGCGGCTGGTCGGGGCTTATGGCGGTGGCGGGCGCGACCTACCCCGAGCAAGCGCGTGCGTTGCGCGAGGCGATGCCCGATTCCCTATTCCTGGTGCCCGGCTATGGCGCTCAGGGCGCAAGCGCCCGCGACGCCGTCGCCGGTTTTGTTACAACTCGGTATGGTCGCGAAGGCGGGATCGTGAATTCCTCGCGCGCCGTGAGCTATCCCGCTGGAGCGGAGAACGCCAAGACACTGGCGGATTGGCGCGCCATGATCGCCGCCGCGCTAATCGCCGCAAAGAATGAACTGAAGGCAGTTTGCGCGGCTTGATTGCTCGAAAAGCGCTTCCCAGTGCGGCTCGAAAGCGGTTAATTCCATGCGTGGGACGCTGCTCGGGTGGGCGGCAGCGAGGGAGATAGTCCATGCGCATAAATTTGACGCACGCAATTCTGGCAGCGTTCGCATTCGCCTTGGCCGCACCGGCCCTCGCAGACGGACCAGGCCAGGCCGGTCCTGACGTGGCCGCACCCCCAGTTCGGGCAGCGCCCGTGCGCGCCGCTCCGGTCGAGGCCGCACCCGAAGGCCGTACCGGCGCGATCTCGCTTTCCGACGGCGACCTCACGCTCAACGTGCCGCGCGGCTATCGCTTCTATCCAGCCGAGGAAGCTTACGCCTACATCCGGCGCAACAACGCAGCACAACCCAGCGGCAACGTGCTCGGCCTCATGGCCCCGGCGAACGCCAACGTGCGCGCGCCTGGAACCTGGGCGACGATCGTGAGCTACGAGGCCATCGGTTATGTGCCGAGCGAAACCGCGAGCGGTTTGGCCGACGCCAATTTCGAAGCCGACGTGCGCACCGCGCGCGCTTCGCAAAGCCGCGTGTTCGAGGGCTTTGCGACGCCCGCCACCTTCCAAGCGGAAACGCCTGAACTCATGTGGGCCGAGCGCGTCGCAGCGCCCGGATCGCAAGCGCCCGACTTGCGCTTCGAGCAGAAGACCCTCGCCCGCGCCGGCGTCGCCACCATGACTTCGATCGGCAGCGCCGATCAGATGCCCGCCATGCAAGCCGCGGCCGCCGACTACAAAGCAATGCTCAGCTTCGCCGAAGGCAAGCGCTACGCCGACTTCCAGGCCGCTTCGGATCAAGTTTCGGCCTACACCGTGCCGGGCCTCGTCACCGGCGTTTCCGCGACGCAGGCCGTGGCTGGCCAAGCTTCCGCCGAAGGCGAAAAGCAAAGCAGCGGCGGCGGCCTCGCCGGCTGGTTCCCCTGGATCGCCCTTGGCGTCGTCGGACTCGCGGGCGCGGGCTACATGCTGACCCGCAAACGCGGACCAGACGTCGACGATGACGACGAGGATGATGCGGACGACGCGAAGAAGGATTGAGGGCGGAAGAGTCGCTTTCACCGAAGGAGGCGCCGTCATCCCGGGCACGCGAAGCGTGACCCGGGACCCAGGGCGAACACACAGCTCTGTGATGCTGCGCAAGCCCGGGATGACGGCGCCTCAGCGTAGTATTTTAGGGGTGATCAGCGATGAAACGACCCCTTCTCCATCTAACCTTGTGCGGAGTTCTGTCAGGATGCGCGGGTAGTTTGCCCGAGCGAACCGCGGCGCCCGTCGCCGTACCGCATTGCGCCGAGGAGCCCCTGGTCATTGACACGGTGACCATCGTGCCGGGACGCACATCTGAACGTGACGTGCGCAGGCGCTTTGGCGAACCGGCGCAACGCGAACCGGAGCCAAGCCCCGGCAGCAATCGATGGCTCTATCATCCAGCAATGCAGGCTCGATACGACCGCGATACCGGTGCATGGACAATTGAGCTGCTCAACTGCAGACCACAAAGCAGACCCGGGTTAGCATCGAGCCTTTCAGTCGAATTCACGTTTGATCGGCGTGACCGCGTCAGCGATGTGAGCGTCAGCCGTAATGTGATGCCGATCCTCGACGAGTGAAGAACGCTTGAATAAGGAGAGCGCCGTAAACATGGACCGTCGGCGCCCTCGCCGGCATCGGTGCTGCAAGCACACTGCCGCCGAGCGGTAGCAAGCGCCGCATGCCGGCGAGGGCGCCGGCGGTCCAAGAGTGCGGCGCCTCACTGTTGAGCGCAAAGATTCTGAGATCGCGCACGCCCCTAAATGCGACGGTACAAATTCAAGCCCCCTCCGCCCGGAACGGGCGCGAGAGCAACGCGCCGATGGCCTCGTCGATGCCGACGCGCCCAGCGACGATAGCCTCAACCGCTGCGCAAATCGGCATTTCAACGCCATGTTTGGCGGCGAGCGCGACCACGGCGGGCGCGCTCTCCACGCCCTCGGCAACGGAACGGCGCTCGGCCACGATCTCCTTCAGCGTTCGGCCTTCCCCTAAAGCGGCGCCGAGCGAGGTGTTGCGCGAGGTGAGCGACGCGCAGGTCAGCACCAGATCTCCCAACCCACACAGGCCCGAGAGCGTCTCGGCGTTGGCGCCCATGGCGAGCCCCAAGCGCGTCAATTCGGCAAAGCCCCGCGTTATCAAGGCGGCGCGCGCGCCGTCGCCCAATTTGCGCCCCTCCGCCACGCCGCAAGCGATCGCGATCACGTTCTTCACCGCGCCGCCGATTTCAGCGCCCACCAGATCGGTCGCCACGTAAGGCCGGAAGGCAGGCAGGCCGATCGTGGCCACCACCCGCCGCGCGAGTTCGGCGTCCAGGCTGGCGATGGTGGTCGCCGTGGGCAGTCCGCGCGCGACGTCCTTGGCGAAACCTGGTCCGGACAGCACGGCGGCTGCGGCTTGCGGGATTTCCTGCGCCAGCACGTCGGTCATCAGCGCCAGAGAACCCCGTTCCACGCCCTTGGCGCAGAGCACAATCGGCGCGCCCGGCCGTAGGCTCGGCTTCAACGCGCGCAACACGGCGCGCATGTGCTGCGCGGGCGGCGCGGCCAGGATGAGCTCGGATTCGGCCGCCTCGGCGAGAGAAGCGCTAGCCCGCAGCGCCGGGCTGAGTGGAATTCCCGGCAAAAACAGCGTGTTCTCGTGGGCGGAATTCATTGCCTCGACTACTTCGGCCTCGCGCGCCCACAGCGTGACCGTACGCCCAGCGGCTGCGGCCACCTGGGCGAGCGCGGTTCCCCAGGCGCCGCCGCCCAGAACGCTGACTGAGGCGAAGGGGGCTGTCACAATTGTGAATCCTTCATTGAATGTTCAGTCAATACCGGATACTTTGTAGGGATGGACGACAAGACCTCAACCCGCGACCGCATCCTTCACGCAGCAATGGCGCGGATCAAGCACTACGGCTACGGCAAGACCACCATGGCCGAGATCGCCGCCGATTGCGACATGTCGCCGGGCAACATCTATCGCTTCTTCGAAGCCAAGATCGACATCGCCGAATCCATCGCTCGCCAACACTATGCCGCCGAATATGCGGAATTAGCAGCGATTGCACGGAATACGAATCTCGCGCCCGACAAGCGCCTGCGCGAAATCTTCTTCAAACGCATGCGCGACAGCTACGCGCTGTTTGAGGACAACGCCAAAATTCTCGAGGTCGCTGAAGTCCTCGTACGCGAGCGGCCGCTGTTCTCAAACGAGCAGATGGCGCTGGAGCGCGTTTTCCTTGTCGCCCTGCTCGACGAAGGCGTGGCGGCTGGCCTGCTCGCGCCGGGCGATCAGGCGTTCAAGGCCGAGATGATCCAGGCCATGACCATGAAATTCTCCATGCCCCAGCTGTTTTCGAAGTTGACCCTGCCCAAGCTGGAGCGCGAACTCACAGGCGTGCTCGACCTGATCTTCGATGGCCTCTATGTGCGGACAGCGGGCAGCCAAGATTAAATGTTGTCCACAAAATGAATGAAAACGTTTTTGTTCATTGATTAATTATCCTGCGTTTGCTATGTTCACATCATCAGACAAGCCGCTGGAGAGAAGACAATGACCGCAACCCGCCCTTCCAATTTGATTATGGCCAGCTTCATCGCCGTCGCCTCGCTCATCTTCGCGATCGCCGCCGCGCCTGTGCTGCACACCGCCGCCCTCATGGTCGCCTAGTCCATGGAACACCAGTGTGCGGACGCGAACAAGTCTTCGCGCTCGCACACTAATTGTTGCATGAATGGGGCGTAATTAACTTTCGCTTGCAATAGTGCATAGCTGGACTGGTGTTTTCCGGCTACTCCCTGTGCCCGAAAGAGCGCATCTAACCGTCATCGATGTTCGCACTCGCAACATCAAAAGACGCTGGTGAGTAATATGAAGATGTCCTCTGAGAACCTTCCGGTCGCAGCGCGCGCGCTCTCGGTTATCATTGCGATAGCACTGGTCGCGTCCGTGATGGCGCCGGTGATTTTCGCCGCCGCCCATATGGCGGCCTAAGCCTTCGCCCCCTTGCGCCCCGGTCTATGGCTGGGGCGCGAGGCGGCGGCGGCCTCGTCCAATGGCCAGCGCGGCCGCGCAGCCGCGGACAAATCATCGCTGAACCCAAGCCTCAATCTTTCAGCGCCCGCTAGTGCGATCATCGCGGCGTTATCGGTGCACCATTTCAGCGGCGGCGCGACAAACCCATAGCCCCGCTCCTCCGCCAGACCTTCAAGCCGGCCCCGGATCGCCAGATTGGCCGCAACCCCGCCAGCCGCCACCAGCCGGCCCTTGGCGCCCCAGAACGGATCGAACATCGTCATCGCGTTTCGGGTCCGATCGGCAATCACATCCAGCACAGCCGCCTGAAACCCTGCGCACAAATCCGCCCGGTCCTGCGCCGTAAGCGATCCCAGCCGCTCGACCTCCCGTACGCATGCGGTCTTCAACCCAGCAAACGAGAAATCGCAGCCCTCCCGATGCAGAAGCGGGCGCGGCAGCGCGAACCGCTCCGGATCCCCTTCCGCCGCACAGCGTTCAACCAGGGGGCCGCCGGGAAAACCAAGGTCCAGCAGCTTCGCCAGCTTGTCATAAGCTTCGCCAAGGGCGTCATCGAGGGTCGTCCCAAGCCGGCGATAAACGCCAACATCGAGCACCGCCACGAATTGGCAGTGCCCGCCCGAAACCAGCAGCAAAAGATAGGGGAACGAGGGCGGCTTCTCCGCCAGACGGGGCGAAAGCGCGTGGCCCTCAAGGTGGTTCACCGCGATCAGCGGCTTGGCGTGAGCGAGCGCGATGGCCTTGCCGGCCAAGAGCCCGACCATCACTCCGCCGATCAGGCCCGGTCCCGCGGTCGCGGCGACGCCGTCGAGGTCAGCAAACCCGATCCCGGCTTCGAGCATGGCGGCACGGATCGTGGAATCGAGCCCCTCGACATGAGCGCGGGCGGCAATCTCGGGCACGACGCCGCCAAAAGGCGCGTGGCTTGCGGCCTGGCCCAACACAATGTCGGAGAGCACAACGGGGCCGCCCTCGTCGAGACGCAGCACCGCTGCCGCAGTTTCATCGCAGCTTGTCTCGATGCCAAGGACAGTAAGGGGCTTCATCGCGGCTCTTATGGACCGCCTGTGTCCTCGCCGGCCAGCTCCGTTTGCCGGCGAGGACACCGGCGGTCCATAAGAAGAGCCATGACTTCCCTCATCCGCATCGGCGCGCGCGGCTCAAAGCTCTCTCTGGCACAGACCGAACTTGTTCGCGCCGCGCTGCAGGCGCTTGCGGGGCCGAACCTGACGCTGCGGATCGAGCCGATCGTCACCAGCGGCGACCGGTTGCAGGAGGGCCGCTTGATCGAGGCCGGCGGCAAGGGCCTCTTCACCAAGGAACTCGATGAGGCGCTGCTGTATGGGCGCATCGAATTGGCGGTGCATTCGCTCAAGGATTTGCCGACGCGCTTACCGGACGGGATCGAACTCATCTGCGTGCCCGAGCGCGAGGATCCGCGCGATGCGTTCGTGAGCTTGCGCGCATCTTCGCTGCGCGACCTGCCCGCTGGCGCCACAATCGGCACCGCAAGTTTGCGCCGGCAAGCGCAGACTTTGCATGCGCGACCGGACCTTCGCGTGGCCACGCTACGCGGGAATGTCGATACGCGCCTGGCCAAGCTTGAAGCCGGGCAGGCCGATGCAACGTTCCTGGCGCTGGCGGGATTGAAGCGCCTTGGCCTGCAAAGCCGCGCCACAAGTCTGATCGATCCGCAAATTATGCCGCCTGCGGCTTGTCAAGGGGCGCTCGCCATCACAGCGCGCGCCGATTTCACACTCATTCGCGCGCAATTGGCCGCATACCAATGCATGCGTGCCCGCGTGGAAATCGAAGCAGAGCGCGCTTTTCTCGATGCACTCGACGGCTCATGCCGCACCGCAATTGGCGTATTGGCGCGTGTTAAAGGCAACGAACTTGTGTTCATAGGCGAAGCTCTGACGTCAGATGGGAGCGCGCGTTGGCGGCGGAGCGACTCGATTGTGCTGGGGGACAATTTCGTACAAGAAGCGCGCGCGCTGGGGATGCGACTGGGGCGGGAGATTCGCGTGGAAGCGGGCGATGCGATAGTGATGGACAATTCCTGATGCCACAGCACTTGTTTCGTCATCCCGGACACGCGGAGCGTGATCCGGGACCCAGGAGCCAACACACCGCGCTTCGTCACCCCCTGGGTTCCGGGTTCACCCTGCGGGCGCCCCGGAATGACGGAGAGTACGTTGCGGTCGGTCACGAAAAATGACGCTCCGCGTCGCTATCACCCGCGCCATGCCCGACGCGGAACGCACCGCCGAGCGCGTGCGCGCTTACGGCGCCGACCCGGTGCTCGCGCCGTTGTTGACGATCATCCCGTGCGGTTACGACACCAGCACCGAAGGCGCCCAAGCGCTCATCTTCACCAGCAGCAACGGCGTTCGCGCCTTCCCTGACCGGCGCGGCGCACGCGACAAAATCGTACTGACCGTAGGCGAAGCCACCGGTGAAGCAGCGCGGGCCGCGGGCTTCGCGGATGTGCGCACCGCCGGGGGCGATGTCCGCGCGCTCGCCGAACTGATCAAAACAAGCCTCGATCCCGGCGCTGGCAATCTCGTGCATGTTCGCGGAACTCATGTCGCGGGCGACCTAGCGGCAGAACTCGCTGGGGGCGGGTTCAAGATCGAGTGTCGCATCGCCTACACTGCGGTGGCCGTACCCGAGCTGCCGGTCGCGCTTCTGGGGCCGTTGGACCTCATTTTGTTCCACAGTCCCCGCGCCGCGGCCACGTTCCGCGCGTTCGGGGCCCCGGGATCTGGCGATCTCGCATGTGCCTGCCTAAGCCCTGCGGTAGCCGCCGCGGCCGGATCTGCCTGGAAGCGGGTGATCGTGGCGCCGGCGCCACGCGAGTCGGCGCTTCTTGAGGCCGCTCTGGGATTCACAGGCTCCCCCGCTGGCGCAAGCGCTTGAGCCGGCGCCTGCCCAGCCCTAAGTTCCGCGCTCAAATCCTCGTTCCGATGCAAGGCCAGCGGAACACACCGGAATCCGGGGGAGTACAATGAGCAGGGACGACGACGAACGCGAACGTTCGGAGCCGATCGATGTTGACTATGAGCCAGCCCGCGGAGAGGGCCGGCGCGGCCCGGGCGCTATGAGCGCGCTCGTGCTGACCGCAGTCGCTGTCGCGGCAGGCGCCGCTGGCGGCGCCTTGGCCCCGCGCATCCCGGCTGTCCAATCGGCGCTGGAGCGCGTGCTCCCCGCCGGGGCGGCGGCGCCAAGCCAGGCGCCGACAAATGTCGCCGACATGCAAAAGCGCCTCGACTCAATCGAAGCGCTCATGAATGCGCCGCTTTCCGTCGCAGCAGCGGGGGAGGCCGGCGATGCTGGCACCGCCGCGCGCGTGTATGCGCTGCAGGCGGGCCTGCGCGATTTCGAGACTCAGCTCAATCGCTTGCCGACATCGGAGCAGGTATCGACTTTGGTGGCGGAAGTTCGCCGCTTGCAGGAAGATCTGCCGGCAGTCGCCGCGGAAGCACGCTCGGCGGGCATTGCCGCTCGCGCATCCTACGCCGTGGTCGCGGCAGGTGAAGCGTCGCGCGCTTCGGGGCCGTTCGAGCCGGCGCACGCGGCGCTCGCGGCGTTGCTGCCGAACGACCCGCACGTCACCGCGCTGGCGCCGCTCGCGCGCACCGGCGCGCCGACGCGCTTGGAATTGCGCGACCGCTTCGAACGGCTCGACAACGACATCATCCGCGTCGCCACCCAGACCCAGGCTGGCGCTGGCTTCTGGGGCCGCTTACAGGCGCTGTTCGCTCAATGGATCGTGGTGCGCAAACGTGGCGCGGGCGATACCCCGGCCGGCATCGTCGAAAGCGCTGAGGACGCGCTCGCCGCGGACAATCTCCGGGGGGCCATCGAGCATCTGAATCGCCTGCCAGAGGCGCCCAAGCGCATGGCTCAGCCCTGGATCGACGACGCCACCCGCCGCCTGGAGATCGACACCCATATGGCGGCGATACGCACAGAATTGTCGCGGGGGAGCTGAACCATGCTTGGACTGGCTTTCCTGCTGCTGGTGATTGTTTTCACCGTATTGCTATCGACGCAGATTATCGGCGCCGATCCTGGCGTGGTGCATTTCGAATGGTTCGGCTGGGAGGGCGACACCAGCGCCTGGTTCACCGTGCTGGTGCTGGTGGCGCTGGTCGCCATTTCCTTGCCGCTGTTGCGGCTGATAATGTTCTTGATGGATGCGCCGGGGCGCATCGGCAAAGCCAGCCGCCGCGCTCGCGTGCGCCGCGGCCAGGAAGCTCTGGCGCTCGGCTTGATCGCGGCCGAAGCTGGCGAATTCGAAGAAGCGCGCCGGCACGCTGACAAAGCCGAAGACCTCATCGACGAGCCAAGGCTCGCCATGTTGTTGCAAGCGCGTGCGGCGGAAGTCGGCGGCGACACCGCCGCTGCGGAGCGCGCCTATTCCGGCATGTTGCAGCACGAAGATACCGAAGTGCTTGGCCGCAAAGGCTTGATGGCGGCGGCGCTGAAACGCGGCGACCGCACCGCCGCGCGCGCACAAGCCGAGGGCGCGCTCAAAGCTTCGAAAACGGCGGTGTGGCCATTTCAATACGCGTTCGATCTGGCTGTTCAGGCAGGCGATTGGGAAGCCGCTCTCGATACGCTCGAAGCCGGCGACAAACGCAAGCTGCTTGATGACAAAGTGGTCAAACGCCGCCGCGCGGTATTGATGGCGGCAGGCGCAGCGAAGCTGGAGCGGGAACGTCGCGCCGACAAGGCGGCGGACATGGCGCAGAAGGCATTCCGCACGGCGCCGACATTTGCGCCGGCAGCGGCGTTGTCGGCGCGGCTGTTGGTCGGCGAAGGCAAACCTGAGCGCGCGGCTGCAATACTCGAGGAAGCCTGGGAAAACGGCCCCCACCCAGCGCTTGCGCACGCGTATAGAGATATAGTGCCCGGAGAAAGCCGAGAGGATCGCGCCGAGCGCATGCGCGCGCTCGCTGAAAAGCGCCGCGACCATCGCGAAAGCAAGATCGTGCTCGCGGAGCTGGCGATGGAGCGCGGCGACTGGGGCGGTGCTCAAGCGGCGCTCGACGACGCCTACCGCGAGAACCCCTCTTCCCGCATCTGCATCCTGCTCGCGCAGGTCGCACGCGGGCGCGGCGACGAAAACGGCGCACGCACGTGGCTCGGGCAAGCCGCGGCGGCCCCGCGCGAACTCGATTGGTCGGATTTAGACCCTGAAGGCCCGGCCTTTCTGTACGACGACAGCGATTGGGCGCGGCTGGTCTATGTCTTTGGCGACAGTGGACAATTGATCCATCCGCGCATGGAACGCGGGGCCAACGATGCGCTGGGCCCGGTGCTTGCCCTGCCCACCGCCGTGCTCGCACCGCCGCGCGCGGAGCCCACCAATGCGGAAATGGTGGAATAGAACGCCCGCTCGCAACCTCGAAAAGGTTGACGCGAGGGGATGAATATCTTTTCATCTCGCGCTATTGGGGCGGACGCTGGGCCGGTGCGCGGGGGATTTCATGTCGAACCAACAGAACGGCGTCTTCTTTCACGCCGAACCACCGCCTGAAGCCCCGCGCCTCGGGACCGGTTCGTATAGCTACGTTGTCGCAATCCCGGCGCGTGACGAGGAGGCGCTCATACGCCCATGCCTTGAGGCGCTCGCGGCGCAGCAGGACGCGCCACCCTTCGCGGTCGCGCTGGTGCTCAACAATTGCAGCGATGCAACCGCCGATGTCGTCCGCAAAATGGCTGACCAATTGCCGTTCGAACTGCACGTCTACGACGTGCAATTGCCTGCGCATCTCTCCGACGCCGCTTGGGCGCGCCGATTGGCGATGAACGCGGCTGCGTTGTTGACGCATGCGGGCGGCGTGATTCTGACCACCGATGCAGATTCGCGCGTCGATTTGCGCTGGGTGCGCAATGTCATGGATTGCTACGCTGCCGGCGCCGACATCGTGTGCGGCTTTGTCGCCCCCGATTTTACCGACGCGCCGGCGCTTACCTTCGAAGCGATCCGGCGCGGGGCGATGGAGTACGAATACAGTCAGCTCACCGCTGAAGCCAACGCGATCATCGATCCCGATCCCGCCGATCCCTGGCCAAACCACCTTGTCGAAACGGGCGCCAATCTAGCGATCGGCGCCCGCGACTTGGCCGCGCTTGGCGGCGTGCCCCACGTCTGCCCCGGCGAAGACCAGCGTCTCGTCGCCATGGCGCGACGCAAAGGCGCGCGAATTCGCCATGCCTTCCAGCCAAGCGTAACAACATCGAGCCGCGTGCGCGGGCGCGCCTCCGGCGGATGGGGCGACGACCTAATGTCGCGGCTGACCGACGAACGCGCGCAATGCCACCCGAAACTGGAGCCGGCGCGCGCCATGCTGCGCCGCGCAGCGATCCGGGCGCGCTTGCGAACCGCGTTCGGCGCCGCCAGCTTCGCCCAGCACGTCGCGCGCTACGTGTCCGACCCCGAGGCGCTGGCCCAAATTGCAGCGGCGCCGCGGTTCAGCGAAGCCTGGGCCATGCTCGAAGAAACCAGCCCATTGCTCGCCAAACATCCGCTGCTGGCGCGCGACCTCGAAGCCAGCGTTGTGCTGCTGCGCGCCTACCTGCAACGCCGCACCACGCGCAGCGCTCAAACGGTCGAGAGCAGGTAGGTTTCGTAGCGCCCGAGGAAGCTCGACAGGCGCGGCAAAGACCGCGGCTTAGCCGTGTCGGTGATCAAACGTCCGCTCTGGCTCAGGTAAGCGCCAACAGCGCGGCGCTTGTGCTTGCGGTACGAACTGATCGGGAACCGCACCGCGCCGTCGCGCTCCGCAGCCTCCGCGATAATGGCGCGGCTGTTCTTAGCCCACACCAGATAGCGCAGGCCTCGCGCGCCGTGACACGCTTGCTCCACCAGGTCCGCGATCACGGAGGCCGCCATGTGGTCGGGATGGGGATCGGCTCGCCAAGGCGCGACGACGATAGGCGCCCGCCACCGCGACGCTTGCTCCGCAATCCGGGCCGCGACGTTGTTTGCATTTGCCCAGTCGAACAATAGCGAGCCATCCAGTTCACGCTCGAATCTCAACGCTTCCGGCGCAAGACCCAAAAGC
Organism: Terricaulis sp.; assembly: GCA_040080225.1. Classification (GTDB taxonomy): domain Bacteria; phylum Pseudomonadota; class Alphaproteobacteria; order Caulobacterales; family Aquidulcibacteraceae; genus Vitreimonas. The sequence continues at coordinate 24,012 of JBEBIU010000008.1, read as the reverse complement.
GCGCCCGCGCGCCGCGCCTCCGCTTCGCGCCGTTCGGCGATCCGCTCGGGCGGCCACGCGCGCGACCCCGGGTGAGAATGGCGCCCGTCCGTCAGGACGTGGACGAACACCGGGACCCCTGCCGCGGCGCATGCCGCAATCAAACCACCGCATCCAATGCTTTCATCGTCCGGATGCGGCGCCAGCACGAAAACCGGACCCTCGCCCACCAGTGCGTCCAGTTGGCGAACCGGAGCGATCGGGTGCGAGAGCGCGGGGGGCAAACGCAGAAAGTCGAACGGCTTCATCGCACGGCGGCCGTGCGTTGACTGAGCGCCAAATATGGAATCAAGGCGATCAGAGCAGGAGTAGCGTAGCCAACCAAACGGTAGAGGAACAACGCTGCGGCCAGCTGTGCCGGATTGGTCTCGACCGCGCCTGCATGCAACATCAAGGCGTCGAAGACGCCGAGTCCCGCCGGTGCGCCGGCCGCCATGCCGGCAAAATGCGAAGTCGCAAAGGTGGTCACGAACGATAGAGGGGCCCAATTCTCCGCGAAGCTCAGAAATACGTACAAGATGTTGGCGCTAATCATCCAGTCGATCGCGCCAAGCGTTAACCGCACCAGAACGCCCCCCGCCGAGGGCGCACTCAAATTCACTCCCCAGAGCGTGAATGCGGTTCGTTTGCGGCCGGCGAGCACCATCACGCCAATGAGCACAACGATGAAGCCCACGCCGCATCCTCGTAGGATCGGCTCTGGCACGCCATACGCCGCCGCCATGGCGCTAGGTTGTAGGATGAGCCCAATTGCGGCGAGCGTCGCCCCGCCGGACAGGGAAATCAGCGTGACGCTGACGGCAGTTACTGCGGCGGCCTGCGCCGGTACGCCCCAGGCCCGGAACAGACCCGCGCGCACCCCCGCCCCCGAGATTGGGCCAAGGCCAGCGGCTATGGAAAGTGCGTTGCCCACGAAGGCCGACAACACGGTGCGCCCAGGCGTCAAACGTACGCCAGCGTCCCGCAAGGCCAACGTCTCCATGATGCCCATCAGACTGAAATTGATCGCAACCAGCACGCCCGCGACCAGCAGCGTCACCGGCGGGACCTGGGCGAAGGCGGCTGCCAGGCTCTCGAAGGTCTGCCCTCTGAGCGCGCCTGCGATCGCCCAGACGCAGGCTGCCGCGATTGCAAGAGCAAGCACCCGCTTACCGATCCATAACCAGTTCATGGTTCCGCCCCGCCGCCTCCCGCGCGGTTTTGTCTTTACATATCGCCCCCGGTGCTGTCTGCCCACCTGCCAGGATAGCCTTTGGAGGTCGAAATGAGAGGCTTTCGCGAGTTAGTCGCGGTCATCGTGTTTTCCGTCGCGGCATGTTCACCCCCGCCTCCGCCGCAATCGCAGCGCCCCGTCGCCATGTGGACGGTAAAAGAATTGTTGGAGGGGTGCGGGCGATATCAGCTGAACGGCGTCGATGTTTGCGACCAGGCGGTGGAAACCGGAATGCGGTTTGAGCATTGTGCGGCCGGGGATCCGGAGACCACAGCCAATATCCTCGCTTGGCTTCGAGAGCGGCCTGAAGAGCAGGACAAACTCTCGCTGGACGGCGTCGCCGATGCTGCGCGCGCGCTCTATGGCTGCTGAGTATTCGCCGTCGCGCCCGATCAAGCTATGGCTCGACCCGGAAGGTGGTGCCGCCTGCGTGACTCGAACACGCGACCCCCGCATTACGAATGCGGTGCTCTACCGGCTGAGCTAAGGCGGCTCCGGCCGAAATTTGGCCGCGGCAGTTCTCTACGCGGCTCAATCCCGCTGGGCAAGCGCCGCGCCGAATTGCCTGAACCGCTAGAGGATGCTTTGACCAGTTGCGGCCCAGTCGGCGGAGAATGTCTCCAGCCCTTGGTCGGTCAGCGGGTGCTTGGCCAACCCCCGCAATACATTGGGGGGCACAGTCGCGACATCGGCGCCCGCCAAGGCGCATTGCTTAACGTGCTCGGGCGAGCGCAGGGAGGCCGCCAGCACTTGCGTGGCGAACCCGTAACTATCGTAGATAGCGCGGATCTCGTTGATCAGCGCCAAGCCATCGGCGCCAACGTCATCGAGCCTGCCGACGAATGGGGACACGTAGGCAGCGCCTGCTTTCGCCGCGAGCAACGCCTGGTTTGTCGAAAAGCACAGCGTCACGTTGCAGCGGACGCCCTCCTGGGCCAGAGTGCGGCAGGTTTTCAGGCCCTCCCAGGTCAGCGGGACTTTAACCACAATGTTCGGCGCCAACCGCGCCAGCGCACGTCCCTCAGCGAGCATGCCATCGGCATGGAGCGCGGCGACCTCGGCGCTCACCGGCCCGGGGATGAACGCACAGATTTCGGCCAGCACTTCCTTAAACGGACGCCCTGCCTTCTTCACCAGCGATGGATTGGTTGTTACCCCATCGGCAAGGCCCAATTCGGCGCAGGCCCGGATTTCGCCGATCTCGGCGGTATCGACAAAGAACTTCATGTGTTTTTCACCTCGCTCCCGCAGCCAGCGTCAGGCGCGGGCGGCAACGCCCGATCGGGAATTTCATCAAGCGCCACGCCCCTTGGCATCGCGCCAAGCACCCAACGCCAGAAGATCGGCAACATCAACAGGGTGACCGCAAGTTTGACCGCCGCCGCATACGGCAGCGCGTCGATGGGCGTGCGCACGACGATAAGACCGACCGCCAATGCAGCGAGCCCCAAAAGAGAAGCCAACAGCAAGAAATGATACCGCCGCGGCGTTTCGCCGATAAGCGCGCGCGCCTTGGGGCTGGATGCTGCGATCCGCGCCAAAGCCGCGCGAACAAACGGCGTGAAGCTCGCAGAGCGATCCTCATACGCGCCCATGGAAACCAAGTGGCAATTGTCGATTTCGGTTTTGCGGCCATCCCGAGACTGGAGTTCGAACACGTAACGCCAGGGCCTCGCACGCGCTGGGCTGCGACGGAGGCGTACGCTCACGACATCGCTCCAGGTCAGGCGTCGTTCCCGGCCGGCGGCACTCACCGAACGAAGGACGCCCTCCTCGACCCGCCACTCGCGCTCGCCACGCGACACCGGATTGCGTCGCTTTCTATAGGTTACTAGCTGCATCTGGCCGCGCACGCGTCTGAAGCATAGCCACTCGATGCCACGCACGGGCGATTATTCCAAGCGCGCAATGACGCCAGCCGTGAATAAACCGTTGCCTACGTGCGCTCGCGACGGAGCGGTAGCGGCAATAACTCGGAAACGAATTCATCGTAAAAGGCCTCGTTCGCCTCGAAGGACCATTGGGTCTTTTGAGCGTGTGCGGGCCGATCGAACGTCGGCTCTCTAGACCAGGATGGTCCGACGATGTCGATTTCAGGCTTATCAGCCGCGCAGATTGGCGCGCTCTCGGTGACGGCCATCCAGGCGTTGTCGACGACGACCATCAGTGCATTAAGCGCCACTCAGGTGGCCGCCCTCAGCACGACGGGCATCGGGGCGCTGAACAATACCCAGGTCGCCGCCCTTTCCACCACACAGGTGCGGGCGCTCACGACCACCCAAATTCCGAATTTTTCCAGCGACATCACCTTTTCCTCCGCGCAATTGCTCGCGCTCAGCGGCTCCCAGCTCGGCGTTTTCACATCGACGGAAGTCGCCAACATCAACACGACGGCGATCGCGGGCTTCAGCACCACGCAAGTCCGGGCGTTCAGCGCCGCCAACGTCTCCGCCTTCGATGCAACTCAAGCGAGCTATCTCTCGACCACCCAGATCGCGACCCTCACCACCACCCAAATCGACGCCCTGAACGCGACAGACATTGGCGAATTGTCCGAAACCCAGATCGGCGCACTCAACACTACCCAGCTCAAGCGCTTGGGCGCCGAGGCGGTATCGGCGCTCGATGCAACTCAGGTGGGGGCGCTGACTACGACCGCGGTCAAGGCGCTCACCAGCACTCAGGTCAACGCCCTGAACGCCGCCGATATCGCCGAATTCTCCACCACCCAAATTTCCGCGCTGACCACCACTCAAGTCCGCAATTTGTCAGAGACCAATGTCTCCGATCTTGCTGAAACCCAAATCGGCGCATTCACCAGCGCTCAGCTTCAAGCCCTCTCCTCCACCAATCTCTCTGCGCTCTCAGAAACGCAGATTGGCGCCCTCAACACCACCCAGGTGCGCGCGCTCAGCACCACGCAATTGGCGGCCATCGACGCAACCGACGTCGCTGAGTTTGCCAACACCCAGTTGGCAGCCCTAAGCGCCACGCAAGTCCGGGCGCTGACTTCCACCAATTTGGCGTCGCTCGCGGAAACCCAGATCGCCGCCTTCACCACGACACAGGTCACTGCTTTTTCGACCACGAATCTCTCCTCGTTGGCCGACACCCAAGTGGCGGCGCTGACTGCGGCGCAGGTCGGCGCGTTGACCACGACGCAAGTTCGCGGTCTCAACGAGACCAACATCGGCGCGCTGACGGAAACCCAGGTCGCCGAACTCAGCACCACCCAATTGCAGGCGCTATCGACCACAAATGTCGCCGCCCTGGACGGCACCCAGGTCGCGGCGCTGACCACCACCCAGATCGCCGGTCTGACCACGACACAGCTCAACGCGCTCGACACCGCAGACGTCGCCGAATTCTCCACCACGCAGGTCGCCGCTTTGACCGCCACCCAGGTGCGCGCGCTGAGTTCGGCTCGCGTCGGCGATCTCGCCGATACTCAGATCGCAGCGTTGACGACAACACAGATCGCAGCGTTGTCCGTCGCCAATGTCTCCGGCCTCGACGCCACGCAAGTCGGCGCGCTGACGACAACGCAGATCGGCGCGCTCACCGCAAACCAGGTGCGGGGCCTCAATGAGACCAATATCGGCGACCTCGCCGACACGCAGGTCGCGGCGTTCAACGCCACGCAGATCGCGCTGCTTTCCACTACCAACCTCTCGGCTCTCAATTCAACGCAGGTCGCGGCACTCACCACAACCCAGATCGGCGCGATTAAAACCACCCAATTGTCGGCGCTATCGACGACCAACCTCTCCGAACTGGACGCCACCCAATTCGCGGCACTGAGCACTGCTCAGGTGCGCGCGCTCACCACCGCACAGATCGGCGACCTGACCGCCACCGACCTTGCCGACTTCACGACAACGCAGATCGGCGCGCTCTCCAACACCCAGGTCGCGGCGCTGACCTCCACTAATATGGTCTCGCTGGCCGAGGTTCAAATCGCGGCGTTCTCGACCACCCAGCTTTCGGCGCTATCGACGACCAACCTGGTCGCGCTCGCCGATACGCAGATCGGCGCCTTGACCGCCACCCAGGTCAGCGCGCTGAGCACGAATCAAATCGCGAACCTCGAAACCACCAATGTCGCGGCCCTCACCACGACGCAGATCGGCGCGCTGTCAGGAACGCAATTGGCGCGGCTCTCAACCAACGCGTTGTCCGCCCTGGACGCTACGCAGGTAGCGGCGCTCTCCTCCACGCAAGCGCGCGCACTGACGACCACGCAACTGAATGCATTGGACGCCACCGACATCGGCGAACTTTCCACCACCCAAATCAACGGCCTCACCACCAGTCAAGTCCGCGGCTTGAGCGCGGCCCGCATCGGCGACTTGCTCGATACGCAAGTCGCGGCGCTTTCAACAGCGCAAGTGCAGGCGCTGACCACCACGAACCTCGTCGCGTTCGCAGACACGCAAATCGCCGCGCTCACGACCACACAGGTGTCGGCGCTCACACGCACCCAGATTGGCGCGCTCGAGACCACCAATGTGACCGCGCTCAATGAAACCCAGATTGGCGCGCTGACGGCGACGCAAATCGGGGCGCTTTCAACCGACAATTTGGGCGTGCTAGGCGCCACCCAATTGGGTGCGCTTTCGACCACGCAGGTTCGTGCGCTCTCTACAACTCAGCTTTCCGCGCTCGAAAGCACCCAACTTGCCGCACTCGATGCGACGCAGACCGGGTCGTTGACGACCACGCAGGTGCGGTCGCTGACCACCACCCAGATCGGCACCTTGGACGCCGCCGACGTCGCCGAGTTCGCGACGACCCAGATCGCTTCCCTCACCAACGCCCAGGTGCAGGCGCTGACGGCCACCAATGTGGCCTCCCTGGTCGCCACTCAGGTCGCGGCGCTCACCGTCACTCAGATTGGCCAATTGGCCACCGAAGCACTCAACGCGCTTGACGCAACACAGTCCGCTGCGCTGACGACGACACAGGTTCGCGGACTGACCACGACGCAAGTCGCAGCGCTCGATGCAACCGACGTCGCCGACCTGACCACGACCCAATTGTCCAATTTGCAGCGGCCGCAAGTGCAGGCGCTGACCTCCACAAACATAGCCTCGCTTGCCGCGACGCAGGTCGCGGCCTTCACCGCAACGCAGATTCAAGCCTTCTCGACCACGAATCTGAACGCGCTTGACGCAGCCCAGACAGCAGCGCTCACCACGACTCAAATCGCGGGTCTCACCGGTACGCAGGTCGCCGGCCTCGAAACGACCGACATTGGCGAGCTGGCCGATACGCAGATCGCCGCGCTCACTGCGACGCAGATCGCGCGCCTGTCCACCGACGCGCTCAACGCGCTCGACCAGACCCAGATCGACGCCCTGACCTTGACGCAAGTGCGTGGGCTAACCACCACCCAGCTGGTTGCACTCGAAGCGACCAATGTAGCAGCCCTCGCCACCACGCAGCTCGGGGCGCTCAACACCACGCAAATTCAAGCGCTGACGTCCACTAACCTGGCCCAGCTGGCCGACACGCAAATCGAGGCGTTGAGCACGACCCAACTGCAAGCGCTTTCGACGACCAACCTCGTCGCGCTCGCCGACACTCAGATCGCCGCGCTTTCGACGACCCAGGTATCTAATCTGACGACGACGCAGGTCCGCTACCTCACCACCACCAATGTCGCCGCCCTGACCGAGACGCAAGTTGGCGCGCTGACGACGACGCAAGTCGCCCGCCTGGCCACTGATGCGCTGACGCAGTTCGACGCCACCCAGGTCGCAGCTCTTAGCACGACGCAGGCACGCGCACTCTCCACCACACAACTCGCGGCGCTCGAAGCGACCGATGTGGCCGAGTTCGCGGCGACGCAATTGGCGGCGCTGACCACAACGCAAGTGCGCGCCTTCACCTCCACTAACCTCGCCTCGCTCGCCGACACCCAAATTGCAGCGCTCACCGCCTCGCAAGTGGCCGCGCTTTCGACCACCAATTTCTCCTCCCTCGCTGACACTCAGATCGCGGCCCTCACTACGACGCAGGTTGCCGGCTTGACCACCTCGCAGCTCCGCTCGCTCTCGGAGACCAGCTTTGCTGTACTCGCCGATACCCAAGTTGCGGCGCTGAGCTCGACGCAAGTTGCTTCGCTCACCACCACCCAGCTTACGTCTCTGGACGCGGCCGATCTAGGCGAGTTCGTGGAGACGCAGATCGCCGCACTCACCATAACTCAAATCGGTGGCCTCAACGAAACCAATATCGGCGACCTCGCCGACACACAGATCGCCGCGTTGACAACAACCCAATTGCAGTCGCTATCGACGACCAATCTGGCCGCGCTTGCAGACACCCAGGTCGCCGCGCTCTCGACCACCCAGGTGCGGGCCTTCACCGCCGCCCAGATCAGCGCGCTCAACGAAACCAACATCGCCGAGTTCACTGCCGATCAAATCGGGGCGTTCACCACGACGCAGATCCAGGCTTTGTCCGCCACTGACCTGCAGACGCTCGCCGACACCCAAATCGCCGCGCTGACCACGACTCAATTGCGCGCGATCAACACCACCAACATCGCTGCGCTCAGCACGACGCAATTGGGCGCGCTTTCGACGACACAAGTCGCGGGACTCACAACCACGCAGCTGGCGGCGTTCTCATCCGCCAATTTGTCAGCGCTCGACGCCGATCAGATTGGCGCGCTCTCCACCACGCAGGTGCGGGCGTTCACCGCCACCCAGGTCGGCGCGCTCGACTCCACCGACGTCGCGGAATTATCGACGACACAGCTTGGCGCACTGAGCACCACGCAAGTGGCCGCACTCACCGCCGCCAACATCGCTGCGCTCTCCGACGACCAGGTGCACGCGTTCTCTACATCCCAGCTCACCCGGCTCAGCACCACCGCGATTGCCGGCCTCGACGCCGCGCAGGTGGCTGGCCTCGACACCACGCAGGTGCGATCACTCACCGCAACGCAGATCGGCGCTCTCGACGACAGCGACATCGCCGAGTTCAGCGCCGACCAGATCGGGGCGTTTACCACAACGCAGGTGCAAGCCTGGTCATCGACAGTCATCTCCGGCCTGAGTTCGGTGCAAATCGCCGCCTTGTTGGTCTCACAGATCCCGAGCTTGACCACCACGCAACTCGATTATCTCTCGACCACCAACATCTCCGCGTTCGACGCCACCCAGATCTATTCGTTGACCTCGGGCCAGGTGGCGAGCTTCGACGCCAGCCAGATCGAAGCCTACCTGGCGGCTGTCTAAGGCGCCGCGGTGTTAACGAACTGGCAATAGAAGCGGCTGAGCCTCGCGCGCGCACGAACACGAGCGCGGGGCAGCATGACCGAAAACGCCTTCTTGACGGCGATCCAGAAGATCACCTCGGGTTCGCTTGCGCTCGGCGAAATGATCGCCGGCGCGCAGCAATTGAGCCGAAGCGGCCAAGCCGATTACGCACGCCAGCTCTACCAAGTCTGGATCAATTTCAACCGCGACAATCCCTTGCTGTTTGTCGCGCACTTCAATCATTCCACCTTGTTGAGCCAGGTCGGCGACGAGGACGGCGCTGAGGCTGCCTTGCGCGCGGCGTTGGCGCAGAACCCAGATTTCTCTCCTGCGCACATTAATCTTGGAAGCGCGTTGGAGCGTCGCGGCGACGCAAAGGAGGCGGTGGAGCAGTGGAACGCGGGACTAGAGCGGCTGCAGCGCGTAACCGGCGACGCCATCGATTATAAGATCACGCTGTTGAAACAGGTCAGTCGCGTGTTCATGGATAGCCAGCAGCACGCCGCCGCGGAGACGACGCTGCGGCAATGTCTTGATCTTAATCCTCACCAGCGGGATGTCGCCGAACAATTCGCGGCGGTGCGGCTGGCGCAATGCAAATGGCCGATCGCCGCAGACGCGCCCCGCCTGACGCGCGCCGAGTTCGTGTCGAAATTTCACCCGCTCTCCGGGTGTGCGTACGCCGACGACCCCTATCTTCAGCTGGCGCTGGCCCACGATTACGTCCGCGCAACCGCGGGCGCCGCCACGCTGAATTCCGACCGCCGGAGCGCGCCCTTAAGTGCGCGCGGGGAGCGGCTCCGCGTTGGTTATGTATCGTCCGACCTCCGCTCGCACGCCGTCGGCTATCTGATGGTGCAATTATTCGAACAGCACGATCCCATGGCGATCGAGGTGTTCGCCTATTATTGCGGCATCCCCTCTGACGACGGCATTACGCAGCGCATCAAGGGCGCGGTTGAACATTGGATCGACATCCGAGCGATGAGCGATGACGAGGCCGCCGCGCGCATCGCCGCTGACAAGATCGATATCCTGGTGGACGTCAACGGCCACACCCGCGATGCGCGCCTTGGCGTCTTTGCGCGGCGGCCCGCCCCGATACAAGTGAATTGGCTCGGCTTTCCCGGAACCATGGGCAGCCCCTTCCATCAGTACATCGTCGCCGACGACTGGATTATCCCGCCGCAGTTGGAACAACTCTACTCCGAGCGCGTGTTGCGCTTGCCCTGTTACCAACCGAACGACCGCAAGCGCATCGTCGCCGAACAAGGCCAGACGCGCGCGGAAGCGGGCCTGCCCGACAACGCGTTCGTGTTCTGCTGCTTCAACGCGGCGCATAAGCTGACGCGATACTCGTTCGAGCGCTGGCTCGAAGTCCTGCGCGCGACGCCTGAAAGCGTGCTGTGGCTGTTGGACTACGGGGCTGAGACCAATCAGCGACTGGCGGGCTACGCCGCCGAACGCGGCGTCGATGGATCACGCCTCGTGCATGCCCCGAAGCTTGCCAACCCCCACCATCTGGCGCGTTACCCGCTGGCTGACCTTTTCCTAGACACCATACCTTATGGCGCCCACACAACCGCGTCGGACGCGCTCTGGATGGGCGTGCCGGTGTTGACCTTATCGGGTCGCAGCTTTGCATCGCGCGTGTGCGGATCGCTGGTGTGCGCGGCGGGCGCGCCCGAACTTGTCTGCGACAGCGCTGAGGCCTTCGTAGCGCGCGCCATCGCGCTCGCGGGCGTCGATCGCGCCAGCTTGCGCGGCTACCGCGAACGCCTCATCGCCAATCGCGACACCTCCACGCTGTTCGACATCGTGCTCCTCGCGCGCGGGGTCGAGCGGCTCTACCAACAGATGGCAGACGAATATCGCGATGGTGCGCTGCCCAAACCAAATCTCGCAGGCCTAGACGCCTATCTCGCAATCGCGGTCGCCTACGACCACGATTGCGCCGAGATTGGAATGAAAGCGGATTACGGCGGGTTCTATCGCGCGGAACTCGCCGCGCGCGATCGCGTGCGGCCCTTGGCGTCGGATGGACGGCTCTGGGATGGCGAGCCCGGATTCGGCGCCGAACCTGCCCGTTCCGCCGCCTGAGCCCAGCGCGGCGCTTGCAAGACCGCGGGACGTCCCTTGCCCGGATCGACGCGGAACAGGGAAACTTTTGGAGCGGGCGATGAGATTCGAACTCACGACCCCAACCTTGGCAAGGTTGTGCTCTACCCCTGAGCTACGCCCGCATCCGTGGGGTGGGCGCGATGCAAGTCCCGCGCCTGAGGGGGGCTCCTATCGCAGAGGCGGGCGCAGGAAGCAAGGGGTCGCCCGCTCGGCCGCGAGCTCCGGACGGCGCATTTCGCGGCCCGGCGGCTCGCGAAAAGGGGAAAGGCCGGCGCGCCGGCGCGGCGCTCACCAAATCTCCCCGAACGCACGCGCGAAGTTCGCGCCCAGCACCTTTTCCACCGCGCGCTCGCGGTAGCCGCGCTTCAACAGCGCGTCGGCGATGACGAGCGCGCGATCGGGCCGGTTGAGGCCCTCGGTATAAGGCAGGCGTCCATCCTCCTCGGGCGCTGCGACGCCAGTGGAGCGGCGGCGCTCGGTCTCGGCGGCCCAGGCCGCGCGATCTTCCTCTGAGAGTTCGGAGGCGCCAAAACTGGTGTCGCTGCCGATGCCGACGTGATTCTCGCCGCACACGTCCAACGCGTGGGCCATATGGGCGATGTAGTCGTCGAGATTGGGCTGGCGGCCTGCGGGCGCGAGATAGAAGAGATCGTAAATGCCGACGACGCCGCCCTTCTGGGCGAGCGCCCGGAGCTGGTCGTCGGTCTTGTTGCGCGGATGGGGATGCACCGCGGCGCACCCGGCATGGGTGATCAGGACCGGTTTCTGCGAGGTTTCGATGGCGGCCGCGGTCGTGGCCGGATTGGCGTGGCTAAGGTCGAGTGCGACTCCTAAGCTGTTCATGCGCGCGATCGCTTCGCGGCCGAGGTCGGTGAGGCTTGACTCTGGCGGGGACATCACGCCCGCACCGAACGGCGAGGGCAAATTGTACGAGAGCTGCATCACCCGGACGCCAAGATTGCGGAACAAGTCGATGCGGTCGAGCTTGTCGTCGAGGCACGTCGCGCTTTCGAAAGAGAATATGATCCCAAGCTTGTGCTCGCGTTTGGCCGCCGCGATGTCGGCGGCGTTGCGGATTTGCATGAAATAATCGGGGTGGGCTTCGATGATGCGCTGATAGAGCGCGATCTCGGCGAGCGTGTCTTCGAATGGCGCGTTGAAGCCGCCCATGGAGGTTTTGATGGCGCTCACCCCGGTGTTGCGCGCGAGATCGAGCACGGCCTGCGGCAGCGGCAGTTCTGCCGAAGTGATCGGCGGCCCGAGATTGCAGTCAAGCACGAGGGCGCGCCGATAGAGCGCACGCGCCGCGCGCGAAACCTCGTTGCCAGATTGGGCCCGAGCCGCGCCCCCCAAAGCGGCGACGCCGAATATTGCGCCTGCTCCCAACGCCATCTCTCTGCGATTCATGCGCGTCCTCCCACCAAAATCCATCGCCCGCCGCGCCGTTATTCGCGGCCAGCGTGACCATCAATCAAGCACAACCATTTGCACGCCTAGTCCCCCGGCCCCGCGCGTCGCGGCGGCTTCAGCCGCCTGCGGTTGACATGACCGTCCGGGGCCACATGACCCTCGGGTGTGCGGCCGCGGAAATAGTCGCGTTGCCATCCATTTTTGACCGCTTCTTCGTCCTTGTTCGACAGCTTGGTGAGGAAATTGGTGCGGCTTTCGCCCCATGCCTTGTACTGCCGCTCAAGTTCGGGATCGTCGGCGATGAATTTCACGATCGGTTCGACGGCATCCATCTGTTCGTGCGGGATCGGAAAGACGAAGCAGAACGGCTCGTCCTTCTTGAATGAGATCATGCCGGGCCGGGTGAAACGCCAGTTCATCGTGAACGGAAACGGCAGCCAATACGTCTCCACCACGCCCACCAAAGGCTGAATGCCGTCCTTGATATGGTTGGGCGGACCGCCGCACCAGAGGTCCCAGCCCGGTTCCGTGCGGAACAGATAGCCGGTGTGAAACGTCAGCACGCCGCCGGAAAAATGCGACACCGCCCAACGGTCCAAGTGCGCCTTGGTGGTGTCGCCGTCAGGGTCGAGGCGGATGTCCTCGATGCGAGGGCCCCCGGTCCAGGTCGCGGTGAACGACACCGGCGACAACAGCGCCCAGCCGGTGGTGTTGGCCACCACGAGCGGCAGGCAGCGATAGGGATGGCGGTCGGAGAAGCGGTCCATCCAATCGCGGTCGGGCGACCCGGGGACCATCTCGGCGGGCTTGGGATCGACTTGATAACAGGTCAGTTTCATGGCGCAGTTCCTAGACGTTCCGACCCGGCTAGGCCAAGCAGACTCGCCATGCCACCCGCCACAGCCCCCGAGGACCTGTTCGCCCGGCTCGATGCGCTCGGCATCGCCCACGCCACCCATTGGCACGAACCGGTATTTACCGTCGCCGCGAGCGCCGAAATCAAGGCCCGCATGCCGGGTGGGCACACCAAGAATTTGTTCCTGAAGGACAAAAAGGGCGCATTGTTCCTGCTGTGCGCCTTGGCGGATACCGCAATCGACCTCAACGCCGTTTCAAAGCTAATCGGCGCCGGGCGTTTCAGTTTCGGCTCGCCGGAGCTGTTGGCCCGCCATCTTGGAGTCACCCAGGATCGGTGACGCTGTTCGGCCTGATCAACGATTCCGAGGGCGCGGTGCGGCTGCTTCTGGACGACGCGCTGTTCGCGCACGATCCGGTCAATTTTCACCCTCTTCGCAACGACGCGACCACCGCCATAAGCCCCGCTTCCATGCTGGCGTTTGCCGCGGCGCTCGGAAAGGCGCCTACCCGGCTCCGCTTTGACGCCGACGGCAAGCCGGCGCTGATTGAACCTGGGCGTGCTTCCGCCCATGTAGGGGGCGAAAATAATCAGGGAAACTCATGACCTCTCTCGATGCGAGCGCCCCGCAGACTTCGGACATCGTCAAGGATGGCAGCGATCGCGGCTTTGTCGCCGATGTGATCGAAGCGTCGCGCACGACGCCGGTGATTGTCGATTTCTGGGCGCCGTGGTGCCAGCCCTGCAAGACGCTGGCGCCGGCGATCGAACGCGCGGTGCGCGCCGCTGGCGGCAAAGTACGGCTGGTGAAGATCAATATCGACGAGCACCCGGGCGTCGCCGGCCAATTGGGAGTGCGCTCCATCCCCGCGGTGTACGCCTTCGATAAAGGCCGGCCGGTCGATGGCTTTACCGGCGCAATCCCTGAGAGCCAGATAAAATTGTTCGTGGACCGCCTCTCCGGCGCCGGCGCGGAGGCCGACATCGCCGCGCTGCTGGAGCAGGCCGCCGAGAGCCTCTCGCTCGGCGATCTTGGGGGCGCAGCACAATCCTATGCCGCAGCACTTCAGCTCGACCCTGCCAACACCAAGGCGATCGCCGGCATGGCGCGGCTGTACCTGCAAAGCGGCGATCCTGAACAGGCCAGCGCGGTGTTGGCGATGGCGGCGCCAGAGAAGGCGAACGATGCCGACATCGCCGGCGTTCGCGCTGCGCTCGACTTCGCGGCCGCGGCGGCGCAAGCTGGCGACACTGGCGAACTGGCGCTCAGGGTCGCCAATAATCCCGACGACTTGCAGGCGCGCTACGATCTCGCCGAGGCGCTCTCCGCCCGCGGCGATTTGGAGAGCGCGAGCGAGCATTTGTTATTAATCGTTGCGAAAAATCGGGATTGGAACGAGGACGCCGCGCGCAAGCAATTGCTCAAGGTATTCGAAGCCGCGGGCCCAACCTCGGAACTCGCCAAGCAGGGCCGCCGCAAGCTCTCAGCGATCCTGTTCGCATGAGCGCGTTCGGCTATCGTAAGCCCGCGGACCTGCCGCAGACGATCCCGCTGTTTCCCTTGGCGGGCGCGATCCTGATGCCGCGCGGCGTCATCGCCTTCAATATCTTCGAGCCTCGCTATCTCAACATGGTCGATGATGTGTTGGGCGGGGACCGCGTCATCGGCCTCATCCAGCCTACGACCGGCGAAGAAGACGCCCACTCCCCGACGCTTGTTGAAATCGGCACGGCGGGACGCATCACCGCCTTCACCGAAACCGAAGACGGGCGTTACTTGATCACGCTCACTGGAATTTGCCGTTTCGAGTTCGAACGCGAATTCGACACGGGCGCGGCCTACCGCCAAGCGATCGTGAGCTATGACAGCTTCGCCGGCGATTTTGTGCAGGCGCGCGGCGAGCGCATCGATCGGGATTCCTTGGTCAAGACTCTTAAACGTTACGCAAACCTCCACGGCTTTCAGGTGGATTGGGACTCGGTTGAGCAGGCGCCGACCGAGACCATCATCAACGTCGCCGCCCAAATCTGTCCGTTCGATTCCGGCGCCAAGCAAGCGCTGCTTGAGGCAGTCACCCTGGAAGAGCGAGAGCGCACGCTGATCGCGCTGCTCGAATGGGACGCCGCCGGGGACTCCAAAGATCGGCCGGTACAATGAGCGAGCCGGATCCCAAGTTGCTCGAAGTCTTGATCTGCCCCCAATCGCGCACGCCGATGCGCTACGATCGCGACCGACAAGAGCTGGTGAGCCTAGCCGCGCGCCTCGCTTATCCAGTGCGCGACGGTGTATCGATCATGCTGATCGACGAAGCGCGGGAATTGGGGGCCGACGAATGAGCGCCGATCGCCCTTGGCCAAAGGATTTGGTGTTCGACCGCGTCGCAAAAAGCCTGCGCATCGTCTTTGACGATGACGCCAAGTTCGAAATCCCGTTCGAATTGCTGCGCGTCGAAAGTCCTTCGGCGGAAAACAAGGGCCATGGCGGCGCCACAACGCCTCCGCCAGTGACCGGTAAAGCCAATGTCGGCGTCACGAGCGCCGAGCCAGTCGGCCGCTACGCCGTGCGCATCAGTTTCGACGACGGCCACGACACCGGGCTCTATTCGTGGGATCTACTTTACGAACTCGGCCGCGACAAGGAAGCCAAGATGAGCGCCTATCGCGAATCCCTGCGCCTGCGTGGCCTGCGCGACGAAGCCTGATCACCCGTGCGGCGCTTGCGCCGACACCAACGCCGCAAGCAGCACGACCGCCAGGAATAAGAGGTGCTCCGCGACGATCGCGCGCATCAGGATCTTGCGCCGCTCTGGCTTTGAAGCGAACAGCCGGTTAAACGCCGCCAGCGCGAAGATTGCCCCCGCGAGCGCGATTTTGGCTGTCAACAGCGCCCCGTACGTATTGTCGATATCGGGCAACCACACATCGACGACGAGGCGCAGGTTTAGCGCTCCGCCCAGCGCAACCGCCGCGACTGCCGCGTATCCAACGCGGGAGAAGCGCCGCACAATCTCGTTGCCTGCGGCCATATCGGCCTTGCCGAGAAAGACAAACAAAGAAAGCGCCCCACCCATCCACACACCCGCGCCGAGTACGTGCGCAGCGTGCGCCGCAATCAACGCGCCGCCCTGCCATCCTTCGAGTACGGCGCTGTGTCCGAACAGTGCCAGCGAGGCTGCCTGCACGCCCGCGATGGCGACAACGAGAATTCCCCGCCCCCCAAACAGGACGAGAGTCGCAAGCAACGCGGTCAGTCCAAGATGCAAGAGCCAGGCGTGGCCGAACTCCGTCGAGAAGAGAAGCGCTCGCAACCATTCAACGCTGGGTGTTTCCGCCGCCAATCCCAGCGCCATCGCGCCAATCCACGCCGCGCCGGCGCCGAGCGCCGTCAGCGCCAGCGCATTGATCGACTGGCGCGGCAGCGGATCTACGCGCGCATAAAGAGGGAAGGCCAGCGCCCCGAGCAGAAACAAGGATGCGCTGATATGCGTGAACCGCAACGTGGCGGCCCACCAATCGAGGCTCACGGCGCCACAGAAAACCGGAAGCGCCCCTCCGATGGATGTCCATCGGCTGAGACCACTCGCCACGTCACTTCGTATTGTCCGCTCACCAGGGGGCCGGCCAGCGGGATCACGAGCGTCCTTCGGTTACCCGCTTCGAGCGATGGCTCGCCTAGGGCCGCTGACTCTCCACGCGCAGAAATCAGCGTCACCCGCGCCAGCACGAGTTCGATCCGCTCGCTGAAGCGAAGGCGCAGCGATGCCGGGGCCAGCGCAACAGCCTCCCCGGCGCGCGGCCAGGATTGCTCGAGCACCGTGTGCGCGGATGCGGCGGGCGCCATTGCAGCGAACAACATAGCGGCGATTGCAAGACGAGCGATGTGTCGGAACATTTTTTGCATCTCCATATTTGCGGCTCACCACCCAAGGAAAAACTGGCGCTAGAACCGATAGCCCGCCCCCAACGTCGCACGCAAATCGGGTTCAGCTTGTAGGCCGTTGAAGGCAGAAATCACCGGCGCGCCGATAGAAACCAACGCCGAGAATTCGTTCAAAGTGTAGCGCAAGCCCGGCGCGACATGGAGCACGTGGCCGCCGGAATCGGGCTCGGAGACGCCCGCGTCCTGCTGCTTGCCATGCCATTCTCCCGACAATTCAAGCACAAGATCGAGCGCCGGCCCGTGGCGATGGGGAGCGCCGCCTTCGTCGTTATGGGCGGGCGCGCCGAACGCGCGGTAGGAAGCCGCCAGGCCATAATTGAAGCGGTCGCCGAGATTGGCGCCGAGGCCGTCGCCGGTGAGAGTGTAGAGCCCGCTGGCGTCAAATCCCCAGCGACCGGCGCCGCGGGATGCGACGAAGCCAAGGAAATAATCCCAGGAATCCGAGCCAGGCTGAAACTCGGCGTCGAACCTCTCCTCCTCGGCGTTCGTCACTTTCGTTTCGCCGGTCGGCGCCTCGACGCCGAACAAAGCCGCCATTTGGGTATGGGAAGCCTCGTCGTTGAAAAAGCGCCATTGTGCTATAATAGACAAATCGCCCCAGCCTTCGGAATCGCCGAGCGCATGCGCCTCGCCATGAAATACGCCTGGGCTCTCTTCGTGCGCGTGGCCCTCGCGCACATCTTCGCGCGCCACGTAGGGCAAACGCGCCGTTACCGTGAGATCGTTGCTTAGGCCGTAGGCGAGCGAAAGCGCACTCGTGCGGATGCCATCGAGAGAGTGGACGTGAGCCTCCGGATCGCCAGCGCTGGCGGCGGATTCTGCGGCTTCCGCCAGAGTTTCGTCGCTCAAGGCATCGAAATTGTTCTGATCGACGACAATGCCAGCGACGAAATCTCCCTCCTCTAGCGGCGCAGCGGACAATGTGTTGATAGGACCGGCCGCGCTTGAATTGCCGGGGCCGGAAGCGTGGTGAGCGGAAGCGACGCCCGAGAGTGCGACGGCGAAATACGACAGCGCGGACACGCCCGCGCGGAGACATGATTTGGTCATGGGTGTTCCTCGAATGAAATTGTGAACCGAACCGCCGTTAGGCGCGCTCAACAACGCCCCAGCAATGACGGCAGGGCGGTACAAATCAGACGAGTTGAGGAGGCCCGGTGGACCAGGGCGGCGGCGCAGCCAACCCCGCCCCGACGAAGACGCGGTCGGCGCCATAGGTTGGCGCGTCAGCGGCAACCGGCATCGACAGCATCGCGGGCGCAGCCGCTGGGGGCGCGAAATCAGCCGACGCCGCAAACACACACGGGCCGAAACTCGAGTCCCGATTGGCGCCGTCATCGGAGCGATTCTTGTGATCCGCTTCGTCAGCGACGAACTCGCCGGTCTGACGGTCGAGGACGACATCGACCGCCCCGTGCTGCGAGCACAGGGTTATTGTAAGGAAGCGGCCGTCCGTCGTCGGCGTCAGCATGTAGCCGACCGGCGTCAGCGCACGCATTGCGAAGGCGAACATCGCCAACGCCGCGAAAGCCCGGGTCCAGCCCGATCGTCGGTTACGCAATTGCCCCAGCATGCTTGCGCCAAAATAATGCGAGGCGCGGCTCAAGTCGCCACCTGACCCCTCTGAGTTGAGTAGCCCAAATCCTCGCACCAACAGGCGTTCAACCCTGTTTGGCGATATCTCGCAGCGCGCTTTCAATGCTCATTTCGAAGCGCACGATGGCGTCATCGACGCCGTGTGACGTCAGTTCGCGACGAATCTCGGCTGAGGCGCCGGTCAGATAGACGCGAACGCCGCGGCGAGCGGCGGCGCGGGCCAGACTCTCGATGGTGCGCGCCGCGGTTGAATCGAAATAGGGCACCGCCGCGAAATCGACCACAAGCGCGCGGTGAGTTTCGCCGATGCGCTCCAGCACGGCGCCTATGGATGCGGCCGCGCCAAAGAAAAACGCTCCTGAAATCCGGTACACCACGATCTCTGGGTCAGCGCCGCCCTCATCATAGGCGCCACGCCCGTTGGCCTCGTCGGCCTTGTCGTCTTGAACAAATGGCGCTTCCGCGGTTACCGCCGCCACCTTCGACATGCGATTGATGAACAACAAAGACCCAAGCGCGAAGCCAACCACAATGGCCTCGGACAGATCTCGAAAGATGGTCAAGCCAAAAGTCGCCGCAAGCACAATTGCGTCGCCCCGCGAGGCGCTCAGCAAGCTGGCGATTGCGCGGCGCTCGGCCATGTTCCACGCCACCGTGACGAGCACAGCCGCGAGCGCCGCCATCGGGATAAAGCCCGCCAGCGGCGCCGCGGCGAGCATGAGCACCAGCAGAAACAAGGCGTGCAGCATGCCCGACACCGGACCATGCGCGCCTGCCCTCACATTCGTCGCGGTTCGCGCAATCGTACCCGTGACACAGATGCCGCCGAACAGCGCTGACCCCACATTGGCCGCTCCCTGCGCAACCAGCTCGCAATTGGAACGATGTCGCCGGCCGGTCATGCCATCGGCGACCACGGCGGAGAGCAAAGATTCGATCGCGCCCAACAAAGTGAACGAAAGCGCGTTCGGCAGCACATCGAGCGCCAGCCTGAAATCCGGCAAGCTCGGCGCGGGAAGAAAATGCGGCAAAGCCCCGAAGCGGGAGTCTATCGTATCCACCGGCAGATGCAGGAGCGCCGCCGCCAGCGAGGCCCCCACGACGGCGATCAACAGGCCCGGCCAGCGTGGAAAATACCGCTTCAGCACAAAAATAGCGGCGATTACTGCGGCGGCGAGTATCGTGCTGGCAACATTCACGCGTCCCGCCGCGCCCCACAGCATCGGAATTTTTTCGAGCAGCGCGCCTGGCTCTGGCGCCCCCAAGGTGAGCCCAAACAACTCCTTCACCTGGCTGGCGAGAATGATAACCGCGATGCCCGCGGTGAAGCCGACCGTAACCGGATAAGGGATGAACTTGATGTAGGCGCCAAGCCGCAACCATCCGAGCGCCGCCAACATGAAGCCAGACATGAACACGGCAACGACCAGGCCAGCAACGCCGTGGGCGCTCACGCACGCCGTGACCAATACGATGAACGCCCCTGCCGGTCCGCCAACTTGGAAACGGCTGCCGCCGAGCGCGGAAACCAGAAAACCGCCTACGATAGCCGTGATCAAACCCTGCGCGGGTGACACTCCCGATGCTATCGCGATCGCCATAGAAAGCGGCAGCGCTACAATGGCCACGGTCAGGCCTGCAATGGCGTCCGCCCGCAGCTGGGCTGCGCCATAGCCTTCACGCAACACGGTCACCAATTTGGGCGTGAACAATTCCGCGAAAGTCGGCTGCTGGCTCGGCGTGTTCATGGGATCAAATCTCGCGCCGCAACCTCACTGCGTTCGCAACACCTGTCTAGGCGACACTAAGCCGCCAAGCTCTCGCCGCGCAGCAGTTTCGGCAAATCGCCCGCCGCGCCGCCCGCGTATTTCATAAAGAAGCGGCGCGCCGGGCCGGCGGCGTTGACTGCGGCGAGGCCGAGGCCCCGCATCGCGCGTAACGGCGCGAAATCGTTGGAGAACAAACGATCGAAGAATTCCATCCCGAGCGCCATGGTTACGTTGTCGAAGCGCCGCCAACGCTGATAACGCTCGAGGATAGACACATCTCCAGGGTCGAGCCCGACGCCCATGCCGTCGGCGATGCACTCGGCCAAGGCAGCGCAATCTTTCAATCCGAGATTCAAGCCCTGCCCGGCGAGCGGATGGATGCCGTGAGCGCTATCTCCCGCCAACACCGCGCGCGCATCGATCATGCGCTCGGCCAGTTGCAGCGACAGCGGATAGCCGAAACGCGGACCTTCGAGCGAGAGTTCGCCAAGAAAATCGCCGAAGCGGCGCTTGAGTTCTGCAAGAAAATCCTGCTCCGGCATTTTCAGCAACGCGTCCGCCGCCGCGCGCGGTTCGGCCCAAACGATGTTGGAACGCTCGCCCTTTAGCGGCAAAATCGCGAACGGCCCGTTAGGCAGAAAAAACTCGTGCGCCACCGCGTCGTGCGATTTTTCGTGCTGGATCGTCGCGACGATCGCCGTCACGGGATAGTCCCAACCGATAGTGCGGATGCCGAGCGCTCCACGCACAAACGAGCGCCGCCCATCGGCGCCAACCAGCAAGGGGGCGCGCAGTTTTTGGCCATCGGCCAAAATCGCGGTCGCGCTCGCGGCGTCACGTTCTATGCCCGCGACCGACATCGGCTGTATCATGCGGATCGAAGGCCGCGCTTTCACCGCGCTGTCGAGCGCAAGCCGCACGTGGCGCGCTTCCAACATCAGTCCGAGCGGTTCGTCGTGATCGTGCAATTCGGCGCGGTCGAAATGCAGATGCAGCAGCGAGGGCCCCCCGCGGCGGGTTCCCTGCCCAAGCCTACCGTCGGTCACCAAGATTTGTTCGATCGGTTGCGCGACCGCATCGAGCGCTTCGCCCAAGCCCAAAGCGCGCCACATCCGAAACGAAGCGAAGGCGATCGCGAAAGCGCGCCCGTCGAACGCCGCCGCCAGGGTCTCTGCTGGTTTCGCTGCGTCAACGACAATCACCGCTGCGCCAGCCTGATCCAGCGCCAGCGCCAAAGTCTGCCCCACCAGTCCGCCGCCGCTGATGATCACGTCTGCATTAAAGCGTCCGTTGCCCATGAGCAACGATAGCGCAACCCCAAACGCTTCGCCATCCGGCCTGATGCGCACCCCAGCACGGGTCCGGCCACACCCCGTCACATGAATGCCGCGGTAACCCTCTTCGCGGCGAAATCTTCACGGCTCATTTACCGGCAGGGCCAAAAGTCCGCCCGTACTTCCGGGGCAGAACGAGCACCGCCATCCATGACCGACGACGCCTATTCCGCTGGGGGAAGAACCGCCCCTGTCGCCAATTCAACGGCGGCTCGCGTCGCCTTGAAGCGCGCCGCTTTGTCCGTGGGCGCCGCTATCTTCGGCGCCTATGGCTTGGGCGCGCTGCTGACCTATTCTCCGGAAGATCCTAGCCCCAACGTCGCCACCGACGCGGCGACGCACAACCTCTTCGGCGGCCCTGGCGCATTCCTGGCCGATCTGCTGATGCAGACGCTTGGCGCCGGCGCGCACCTGGCGATGGCGGCGTTCCTGGCCGCTGGCGTGCTGCGCATCATGCGCCGCCAATTGGTGGCGCGCATAAACGGCCGGCGTATCCTGTTCGCGGCGCTGGGCGTGGTCTTTCTCGCCGCCGCCGCTTCCGCCATTCCCACTTATGAAGGCTGGCCGCTGGAGAGCGGTTTTGGCGGCGTTATCGGCGACGGCGTCGCCGGGATTTTTGGCGCGCTGATGAGCGCGCCTGGCCTGCCGTTTCCGCAGGTTCTAACCGGATTTCTGTGCGCCATCGGCGGCCTGCTCGCGGTCGGCTGGTCGTTTCAGGTGCGCCCTGAAGACGTGCGCCAAGCCGCCGCCATCGCCCGCCGCGCCGCAGTCGGCGGCGCCGGCGCCGCGCAACGCGCGATCGGCTATGTCGCGGAGAAAACGCGCCGCGACGACGCGCCTGCGCAGCGCGCGCCGCACGAAGACCGGGGCGAAGAGCGCCGCGCCGAAGCGCGTCCGCGCCCGATGGTTCCGCGCGAGCGCGCGCCCGCGCGCCCGGAAGAAACAGCGCCCGCGGCCCAGCGCAAGCCGCGCGCGGAGAAGCGCAAGCCCGAGCCGCCGAGCGCGTTCCGCTTCGGGCGCCCGTTCGAATTGCCGGAAGCCGACCTGCTCACCACGCCGAAAGCGCGGGTGACCCAAACCGACGCGCAGACGCTGCACGCGATGAGCCGGCAGCTGGAAGGCGTGCTCGCCGATTTCGGCGTGCAGGGCGAAGTGCTGAGTGCGCGTCCAGGCCCGGTGGTGACGTTGTTCGAATTCGAGCCGGCGGCGGGCGTAAAATCCTCGCGCGTGATCGGCCTTAGCGACGACATCGCCCGATCCATGAGCGCCACCGCCGCGCGCGTGGCGGTGATTCCCGGCCGCAACGCGATCGGCATCGAACTGCCCAACGGCAAGCGCGAAACCGTGTTTTTGCGTTCGCTCTTGAACAGCGCCAGCTTCGTCGGCACCCAGGGCGATCTACCGCTTGCGCTCGGGGAAACCATCGAGGGCGATCCGTTCGCCGCCGACCTAACGAAAATGCCTCACCTGCTCATCGCAGGCACTACCGGCTCAGGTAAATCGGTCGGCATCAACGCCATGATCCTGTCGCTGTTGTACAAACATACGCCGGACGAGTGCCGCTTCATCATGATCGACCCGAAGATGTTGGAACTCAGCGTCTACGAAGGCATTCCTCATCTGCTGCATCCGGTCGTCACCGATCCGAAAAAGGCCGTCGTCGCGCTGAAATGGACCGTGCGCGAAATGGAGGGGCGCTACCGCTCCATGTCTAAACTCGGCGTGCGCAACATCACCGGCTATAATGAGCGCGTGCGCGAGGCGATTGAGCGCGGCGAACGGCTCGAGCGCACCGTGCACGCGGGCTTCGACCCCACCTCCGGCGAGCCGATCTACGAAACCCGCGAACTGCCGCTCGAGCCGATGCCCTACATCGTCGTCGTCATCGACGAGATGGCCGATCTGATGATCACCGCCGGCAAGGAAATCGAAGCCGCGGTGCAGCGTCTCGCGCAAATGGCGCGCGCGGCGGGGATTCACGTGATCATGGCGACGCAGCGCCCCAGCGTCGATGTCATCACCGGCACGATCAAAGCGAATTTCCCGACCCGGATTTCCTATCAGGTCACCTCCAAGATCGATTCACGCACGATCCTCGGCGAACAAGGCGCCGAGCAGCTCCTTGGCATGGGCGATCTTCTGTTCATGGCCGGCGGCGGCCGTATCCGCCGCTTGCACGGGCCGTTCGTCACCGACGGCGAAGTGGAGCGCGTGGTCGATATGCTGAAAGCGCAAGGCGCGCCGCAATATCGCACCGACGTCACCGAGGAGCCGCGCGAGGCTAGCGAAGCCGACGAGCCGGAATTGTTTGACGGCGACGGCAGCGACGCCGATCTGTTCGACCGCGCTGTCGAGATCGTGCGCCGCGACCGCAAGGCCAGCACGAGCTACCTGCAGCGACGCCTCTCCATCGGCTACAACCGCGCCGCCACGCTGGTTGAGCGCCTAGAGAAAGAAGGCATCATC
>JBEBIU010000185.1:0-2737 GCA_040080225.1 Terricaulis sp. | reverse complement strand
CCCCTCCTCCCCTACCTCTCCTCCGCAAGGGAGGAGGGGATATTCCGACTGCGCCGTGCTCGTGCGCGCGGCCTGGCAGATGCGGGCGTTCGAAGAGCGCTTCCTGATGTTGCGCATCCCGTACAAAGTCATTGGCGGGCCGCGCTTCTTCGAACGCGCCGAGGTGCGCGACGCGCATGCGTATCTGCGGCTCATCCGCTCCGAGGACGACGACCTCGCTTTCGAACGCATCGTCAACCAGCCCAAGCGCGGCATCGGCGAAGGCAGTGTGCAGAAGCTGCACGCGCATGCGGGAAAGCCCCCGGCTCGTTTCGTCACCGATCATGGGCCGCTGTTCGACGCCGACACCGGTGAAGTCGTGATCGCGCAAGAAGAAGCGCCCGGAGGCGCAACCCGCTTCCGTTCGCTGGTCGCCGCCGCGCGCGAACTCATCCTCACCGACGATCTGCCGCTGAAGGCGCGGACGGCTCTGCGCTCGTTCCTTACCGATCTCGACCGCTGGCGCGAGAAGTCGCGTGAAATCTCCCACGTCGAACTCGCCGAAACCATTCTCGACGAAAGCGGCTATTCCGAAATGCTGCGCAACGATAAGTCTCCGCAGGCGCAGACCCGGCTGGAGAATTTGAAGGAATTGGTACAGAGCATGGGCCAGTACGACACGCTGGAAGCCTATCTCGAACACGTCGCTTTGGTGCTCGACATCGAGGCGGAAGCAGACAGCGAGAACGTGCAACTCTCCACGCTGCACGCAGCCAAGGGCCTAGAATGGCCCCTGGTTTTCCTGCCGGGATGGGAAGAAGAAGTGTTTCCCTCGAAACGCTCCATCGACGAAAATGGCGAGAAGGGCCTCGAGGAAGAGCGCCGCCTCGCTTATGTGGGCATCACGCGGGCGCGTGAAAGCGCACGCATTTCGTTCGTCGCAAACCGGCAAATCTACGGACGCTGGCAGAGCGTGCTGCCCTCGCGCTTCATCGACGAACTTCCGCCCGGGCACGTCGATGCGGTGAGCGAGACCGGCTACACCATGCAAGCGGGCGGCCTGCGCGAGAGCGCGGCGCGGTTCGACGCGTATGCGCCCGGCGCCGGGTTCAACAGCGCCTACCAATCCCCTGGCTGGCGTCGCGCGCAAGAAAACGCCGGCAAACGCGGCAAACCGCCAATGCTCGAAGGCGAAGCGCGCCTAATCGCGAGATCGGGCGACGACGATTCAAGCTTCAAGCGCGGCGACCGCATCTTTCACCAGAAATTTGGCTACGGCTTGATCCGTGCTGTCGAGGGCAACAAGCTGACGGTGGACTTCGATAAGGCGGGAGAGAAGCGGGTTATCGATAGCTTTGTGATTCCGGCGAGCGCGGCGTGATGACCCGGCTGGCGCACCTTGTGTTGTTTTGCGTCACGCTGAGTGGATGTCAGACTTTCAACGAAGCAGCGCAAGACGGGTGCATCGACAGGCACGATGAGAGGCCGTGGACGCAGATGCAGGCGCCGCCTTCGAACGCGGAGGCGCTGCGGGGGTTGGCCGATTTGAGTCCCGGCCTGAGGGGGGGATGGCGCCACCGACGGGAGCTTTGGTATTCGCTTCCAACTGGCGAGGTTACGCTGTGCCGCCTAGGGCGGAACACAGCCCCAAGGCTCTCGGACTCGGGCGTGACATACGAGTTTGGCCCAACCGGCGACCTGACCGACAATGGCGCGGTCTGGTTCACCACCCGATGACACAACCGAATCTCCCGGCACGGAATCCGTCGATGACCAGCTTGCAGCTCAACGCCGATTGCGTCGCCCGTGGACAATACCGGTTATGATCAATCGTTCGCCGCGCAGCTCGTAGACGATCAGGTAAGGCGTGCGATCAACGCGCAGGATGCGCCTCTCCATCGAACCGGCGGGGCGGCCGATCTCTGGCCATTGTTGGAGCAAGTCTTGCGCCTGGCGGATGCGCCGCAGCACTTCGACAGCGGCGCCGGGCTTGTCTGTCGCGATGTACAGCACCGCCCCACCCAGATCGGCGAGCGCTGCGCGCCGCCAGATAAGCTTCATGCGCCGTGACGGTGGAAGAACCCATCGACTTCCGCAGCGGAGGCGAAATCGTCCGCGCCCGCCATGCGGCGCTCCATTTCAGCCCATTGCTCAGCCGTTAGCAGGTCCTCGCCGGAATCATATTCAAGCCAGAATTCCATCTCGACAGCGATTAATTCTTGCCGATCCGGCGGCAGCTTGCGGATGCGTTCGAGCACAAGATCGAGCTTGGTCATGAGAGCACCATATACAATTTTGCTCTGCCCCGCTAGGCACTTTTCATGCTCCTCCTCACCGCCCTTGGCTCTCTCGCGCAAATCCGCGCCGCCGCTGACGAACTCGACCGCCACGATCCCTCCCCCGCCGACGCGGTGAGCTGGTTCGAGGAGGCGCCGCGCAAGTTTCGCATCGAGATTTACGCGCCGACGGCGCAGGACGTCGCCAGCATCGAGGCGATCGTCGGCGCGGCGGCGCCGGAGCTGCATCTTGTACACAAGGAAGTTCCAGCCGCCGATTGGGTGGCGATGTCGCTCGAAGGTTTGCCGGCGGTGCGCGCGGGGCGTTTTGTGGTCGCTGGCGCGCACGCGCTTCAGCGCGAGAATTCCGGGCGCACGAAAATCTGGATCGAAGCGAGCGAGGCCTTCGGCACGGGACATCACGGGACAACCTGGGGGTGATTGATGGGGTTGGAATATTATCTGCGGGGGCGCTCCCCCTC
>JBEBIU010000184.1:0-2739 GCA_040080225.1 Terricaulis sp. | reverse complement strand
GTACGGCGAGCACCCCGTCCGCCCCCAACGCCAAGTGAGAAATCGCTTGCGCCTCGCTCTGGCTGTCACCCGGACGGATGCGGTCCTCGCCCCAGAGCACGGCCAGCGCCGCCAGCCGGGGCGGGGCTTCGAACGGCAATTCATCGAACAGTTCATCGTCAGCGCCAACTATCTGGTTCTCATTGGCGGCGAGCTTGGCTTCAATCGCCGCCATCGCCGCCTCGGCGTCAAACGCCGCGCCCTCCCACCAGGCGTGCAAACGCGCGCGCGTGAGCGCGATGCGCTTTTTGTCGAACAAAGCGTTAAGGCGAGCAGCCATGGCGCATGGAGCCTAGCGGGCTTGCGTTAACGATTGCCCAATGGAGGGCATTTTTAGCGTTCATGGCCCTTGCCCAAAGCGCCTGCACTTCGCAGAAAGCGCTGGAGGGGGAAGGTCCTATGCGAACGTTCATATTGGCCCTGGCGGCGCTCGTGTGCTCTTCGGCAACCGCCCACGCAGAATTGAAGGTGGTTGTTTCGCCGGATGGCGACCATCGCCTGGCGCTCGCGAATGCGCCTGACGACCTGCAGGCGGAATTGGTCGGGTTCGCCGAGGGCGACATCCCAATGTTTGACCAGGTGGATTGCGCCACCATCGGCGCCCGGCTTCTGCCGCAGGCGCGGGAAGATTTGTCGATCGAGACAATCGTTGCGCGCTACAATTTGATCAATGTCTGGACCGGCAATCTGTGCCCAGGAACCCCGATCCAGGGGCTGCAAGGCGAGGAAACCCGTGACTGGCTGATCGAGATCGCGGGTCTGCGCCGCGCCGAGGACGGCGCGCCGTTCCTGGAAGCGCAAGACAGGCTGTTGGAGATGTACATCTTCGGCGCGCCGGGCGTGGAACCTGATCCCGTGGCTGCGCGCGAGTATCTCGCTGGCGAGGCCGCGCGCGCGCACCTGGCCGGCGACGCAGCCGGCGACCCACGCACCTCGCTCCATATCGCCTACATGCGCCAACACGGAATCGGCGAACCGGCCGACGAGGCCGGGACCATTCCGTTGCTGCGACGCGCCGCGCTGGCGGGCAGCGCGGAGGCCCGCGCGCTGTTGGCGCAAGCCAGCGAGTTGGGCCTCGGCATGCCGCGCGACGAGGCGGCCGCGTTTGCGCAATACACCGAACTCGCACGCGGGGTGTGGCCGACCGTGTGGTACCGCCTCGGATTGATGTTACGCGATGGACGCGGCGTGGCCGCCGACCCGTGTGCGGCGCGGCGCTGGCTGGAACGCGCGGCGACCCATTCCTGGAGCCCTGTCCCGGCCATGCGCGAAGCGCTTGCCTCGATTGCGGCGGAAAACTGCCCACGTTAGGCGTGGCGTCCGTTCCAGCGTGAGGCGGCTGCTACTTACCCGCTGGCGACTCTGGCCAGAAGCCCTCATCCATGGCCTCAGCCAGCGCAAGGGGGTGCTTCAAGAAGCTTCGCCATCGGAGGGGCGCGCTCGGCGTTAGCTGTCCGCGAAGCGGAACGGAATCCTCATACGATAGCGCCCGCCGGCCGCAGGCACGCCGTCAAGGGTCATCAGCGCCATTCGGAAGCTTCGCGAAATCCGAAGCGCCGCCTCGCCGAATCCGAAGCCGGTGGGATCTTCGCTGACGATGGCGCAATCCAGCCGCCCCTCTGCACTTACGAGGCAATCGAGCGATACATCGCCTTCGAGTTCAAGCGCGTAGGCCCGCAAGGGCCAATACCTTTCGAAATCCGCTCCGTTGGGGCGCTCAATCCAAGAGGGGCGGGTGATAGCTCCCGGCGTTGGCGGCGCAGGCGCAGATGCCACCGGCGCGACGGTCGCGCTCACGAGGAATTGCAGAACGACCAGCCCCCCTTCGGTTCTATCGACAAGGAGCTGTTCCCGCCTAAGCTCGGCCGACTCAGCGGCAGCGCTCACGGCTTCCAGAATCTCTGCTGGTGTATTGTTAGAATGCGCGCGGCAATTCCTCGGCCTGCGTTGGTGAACCTCACACACCAACGTCACCCGTCCGCCAAAAGTCTCGGATTCCAGCCTCAAGTTGGGTGGCGTAGCCCAAAGTGGCGCCACGATAACGTCGCCTGAGTCAAGCGGCGCGAGCTACGCCGACGCTGGCGCTGCGCACAAGCACAACAGAGCCACAAACACAGCCGCTCGCATGTCCAACCCCCGCGTCAAACCCATGTCGAACTCCTCCGGACGAAGGCGCATACCGCGAACTGCGCGAACTACTTGCTCGCGGGCTGCTCAGGCCAAAACCCATCATCCATCGCGTCGGACAGGGTGAACGGATTGGTCTCAGGGAATGCCTCCAAGCCCAAGCCGGTTTCGCTCGCCGCGACGCCAAGCGCTTCTGTGTAGGCCTTTGCAAAAAGTTCGTCGCGCCTCGGTTTCAGACCCGGGTTGTCCAGCAGGTGCTGGCCGATCAGCCGCCGTTGCGTGGTGATAGTCGCCTCCCAGGATTTGCTGCGCTGATCGGGCTGGAAAAGCCATTTCAGCAAGTGCGCAAGCAGCACCGCCAAGCGGCTTGACAGTTCCCGCGCTTCCGATTTTCCCACGCTCTCCATCTCCTCGGCGACGTTCTCCCAATCGATCTCGTTGGCCGAGCGCCTGCGCAGGGCGTCCGCTTGCTGCAACGCCCAAGTATAGGTGTCCTTGTCGTAGAGATCGGTCATAGGGTGAATTCTAGCAGAAATGCCGCTTCCCGTCAGTAAGTCTTGCCTTCCGCCCCCC
>JBEBIU010000007.1:0-53881 GCA_040080225.1 Terricaulis sp. | reverse complement strand
CGGCGGCATCGACCTTCCCTGTGCAGGCGGCGGAATTCGTCTCGCCGGCATGGTCGAAAGCGCCGACAGCTACATCGATGTAGTTGACAGCGAACGCGCTGCTTTCTTCCCGACGCTCGCCCTCAATTTAGGTGAAGATACAAACCTCATCTTGCGGGGACAATGGACGCGCATCGAGCAGGACGAATATGCCGGCCTTCCGGCTGAGCTGATTGGCGTCGGCAGCGTCGACCCCTTCACCTTTGCTGGTTCTGAGGACGCGCCCCCGACAACTATTGAAAACCGCATGGTGACGGCGGAGCTGCTGCACGATTTCTCCGATACGCTCCAGGGTGCATTTGCACTGCGCCGCTACGAGAGCGAGTTCCGCGAGTTCGGCACCTTTCCCTTCCCGACCACGCCTATGGCGGGAACGACATACAGTTTCGCGTCCGCTATCCTGCCGACCGATGTCGAGGAGACGTTCGCTTCAGCAAGTTTGATCTGGCGCACCAATACACAGGGGCTTTCGCATCAGATGCTCGCAGGCGTCGATTATGACGAGACCGAGTATCGCGCTGAGCTCGGCTTCCTGACCGACTTCTTCTTCACGACCGGCCTGCTTGGCCCAATTGACTATGCTGATCCATCGACCAATCAGCCTTGGGTGGCGCCGCTCGCCTCCGATCTCCAGGTTGATTCGCTGCGCACGACCGCAGCCTATGTGCAGGACCAGATCGCCATTGGCGATCGGCTCGACGTAACACTCGGCTTGCGTTGGACTCAGTTGGAAATTTCCGACACCTATACGAGCTTCGGCTTCCCCTTCGCGCAGAATGACGAAACTTACGACAAGGTGACGCCACGCATTGGCGCGACTTACGAGTTGTCCGACGGTGTGTCTGCGTTTGCGGGTTATTCGGAAGGTTTCCAGGGCGTGCTGGTGTTCACGGGCGTCACACCGCCGGAGCCGGAGACCTCGCAATCCTATGAAGCGGGGTTGAAGTTCGCGTCACCCATTGAAGGTCTGTCAGGCACGATCGCGCTCTATGAGATCAGACGGCAAAACGTCGCCACGTCAGATCCGCTCAACCCGGGCTTTTCTGTGCAGACCGGAGAGCAGCGCGCCCGCGGTCTTGAAGTCGATCTCGTGTACGAACCGACGCCGGCGCTCTCGCTGCTTGCGAGCTATGCCTATGCCGACGCCGAAGTGACTGAGGATAACAGGCTCGCCTACCGGGGCGACCGGCTGTCGCGCGTGCCTGAACATTCGGGGCGTCTTGCTGCGCGTTACCGTTTTCAAAGCGAAACACTGTCGGGTCTCGAAGTCGGCGGCGGTGTCACCTATGCAGGTGAGCGTGAGCTGACCTTGCCAAATTCGACGACAGTTGAAGGCTTTGTCCTATTCGACGCGCAGGCCTCTTACGATTTCGGGCCGGCCGCGCTGTCGCTCTCGATCGTCAATCTGACCGATGAGCTGGAGTACGAGCCTTATCAGTACTTGGCGCGCGCTGTTGTCATCCCAACCCAGCCACGATCCGCGTACCTGACTCTTCGCACTGAATTCTAAGGAGAACGAAAATGACCAATCTCGATCGTCGCGCCGCGCTGATTGCGGGCATGCTGGCGCCGCTTGCGGCGTCAGCATGCTCGCGCGGATCAACCCAATCCTCCGCCGGGGTCGGCGAAACACCAGAAGGCCCCGTGGTCCATGACATGAGCGACATGCCGGCGTCTTGGACGCAAGCCAATCAGATCGCCATGCTGGTGTACCCGCGCATGACCATCCTCGATCTCATCGGCCCCCAATACATGTTCGCGAGCTTGATGGGCGCCACCGTGCATCTTGTCGCAAAGACGCGCGATCCGATCACCAGCGACACTGGCGTAACGATGGTGCCGACCGCTACGTTTGATGAAGTGCCGCGCGACCTCGCTGTGCTTTTTGCCCCGGGCGGCACGGATGGAACGATCGCGGCAATGCGCGATGACGCTACACGCGAGTTCATGGCCGATCGCGGCTCGCGCGCGACTTATGTGACTTCGGTCTGCACCGGCTCGCTAATCCTTGGCGCCGCTGGCCTGTTGCGCGGCTATCAAGCAACATCGCATTGGGCGGCGCGCGACGCGTTGACCGAGTTCGGGGCGACGCCGGTTGATGCGCGCGTCGTGAAAGACCGCAATCGCATCACCGGCGCGGGCGTCACCGCCGGGCTCGATTTCGGCCTGCAGATGCTCGCCGAGATGCGCGACAGGACCTACGCCGAGGGCGTGCAATTGATGTGTGAATATGATCCGCACCCGCCATTCAGCGCGGGCTCGATGCACACCGCGCCGCTGCACGTCAAAGCGATGATCGGCGCCATGGTTGTTGCGTTTCCGGGGCAAGTCCGAGATGCAGCGCGCGAGATCGCGTTAGCGGAGCCATCGCGTTGACCCCCGGTCATGCGTCCTTCGCCACGTCACTCCGGCGTGCAGCCGTCGCGATTTGCGCGCTCGTCTTCGCGACGGCGGCGGCAGCCGAGCGAGCGAGCGTTCTCAATCAACCCGCGCCGGATTGCGCCTTGGCGATGCTGGGCGAACCGCGCGCCACGTCGCTGAACGCGTTGCGGGGGCAGGTCGTCTATCTCGACTTCTGGGCGTCGTGGTGCGGGCCGTGCGCGGCTTCGTTTCCGTTCATGAACGCATTGGAGCGCGATTTGCGAGGCCGGGGCTTGCGCGTGGTTGGCGCCAACATGGATGCGCGCCCCGCCGACGCCACGCGTTTCCTGGTGCGCCGGCCAGCGCAGTTCGCGGTCGCTGTGGGAGACAATGCGCCCTGCGCTCGCGCGCTTGGCGTCGCCGGTTTGCCGTACACGTTTCTGATCGACCGCAACGGCGTGGTTCGGCGTGTGCATTCGGGTTTTCGTCGCGGCGATGCGCCGTCGTTGCGCGCGGATGTCGAGCGATTGCTGGCCGAACCGGTAAGCGGAGGACAAACACGATGAGCGGAGGACAAGAGATGCGACGATCAGCGAGGAGCGCGGCTGTGACGCTCTTGATCCTGGGAGCGGCGGCGCTTTCGGGGTGCACGACTGTCGAGCCGTGGGAGCGGGAGACCCTGGCAAAACCCGAAATGGCGCTCGAACCGCAACCGCTGCTGAGCGAGTTGCGCACCCATGTTTACACCAGTCGCGAAGCTGCTCCTGGCGGCGGCGCTGCAGAGGGAGGCGGCTGTGGCTGCAATTAGATTGGGCGGGCGCGGACCGCGCGAACTTGTACGCGTGCTGATTGCGGCGGCGCAGCGGTTTGAGAACCTGCGGCGTTGGCGCAGGGCGCAATCAGATCTGAGTCGCCGGGCGGGTCCAACAACCCAAACGCCTCGGAGCGCGGCGCTGCAGGCGCTGACAGCCTCAGCAATGGCGCTGCTGGGCGTGGCCGCCGCGCCTGCGTGGGCGCAGAGCGCGGACGCAGACGGCGTGTCGCTGCAATACGGGCGCTACCATGAGGGTGAGCGCGATCTGCTCGGCCGCGACAGCCGCTTTGACCCGATTACGGTCGATAGTCTGCAGATGGGCGCCACCTTCATGCCAAGCGATCGTTGGCGGTTTCGACTTGGTTACGCGCAGGATACATGGTCAGGCGCCACCCCGATCTCAACAGCGCCGGCGCCGGCGGGAACCAACAGCGACGCGATTACCGGCGCCACGCCTTACATCAACACCACGGCGAACTTGTTCCTTGATCAGGCGACCTTGACGCCGCTTGAGTTGGACGAGAATCTCCAATTGACGGGGCAACTCGATCCCCGACTCGTGCACACCTTGTCTGGAGCATCGCCGGAGACGCGCCGGCAGCTGGATTTCACGCTGACGAGCGAGTTCACCGATGCGGTGTACTCATTCGGCGGCGGCGCCTCCCTGGAGCCGGATTACGACGCTTACTTCGCCAACATCGGCGCACGCTGGGATTTCAATCGCAATCTAACAACATTGAGCGCTGGCCTCAGCTACACAAGCAGCGACATCGACGCGAGAATTGATCACGACGCGAGCCCTTACATCTACGACGATTGCGGCTTCTTGTGCGACAGCCCGTCGGGTTCGGCGCATTTCGTGCGGGCCAATGATTTCGCCGGGAATCGCAGTCTTGTTGGCGAGCGCGAGGATTGGGCGGGCCGAGTTGGGGTGACTCAAATCATTAATCGAGGCGCCCTGCTCGAAGCGGGACTGAGCTTTACGAACAGCACTGGATATCTGGCCAACCCCTACAAAGTGGTCGAAGCGCTGTTCATCGATCCGGACCAGCAATTTCTCGCGCCGGAGGGGGCATACTACGTCACCATGGCTGCGCTCATGGAGAGACGGCCTGATGAGCGCAATCAGGGCGCACTCGATCTCCGCTATGTCCAGCATATCGGCGCAACGGATGCGGCGCTTCACTTGGACTATCGCTATTTCCAGGATGATTGGGGGATCAGCGCGCACACTTTCGCTGCCGAATGGGCTCAACCGCTGGGCCACGGGTGGCGGCTGACGCCGCGCGTTCGCTACTACTCGCAGAGCGCGGCCGATTTCTACACGCCCTATTTGGTGACGTTTCAGTCAGAGCATCCGCCGATCATCGATCCAGTGCGCGGCCGCGTGTACCTCAATGGCAACACCCCCGATGATGGGGAGATCTATTTCGACGATCCGAGTGTGGCCGATCCGCAGGGCGTCAATCCCAATACTGGAAATCCCGTGGTGGATCGTGACGGCAATCCGGTCTCCCAGGAGATCGCCGACATGCTGTTCGGCGCAACAACAAATCTCGATCGGTCACTCCTGCCCGCACACTATTCCAGCGACCATCGGCTCTCAGCCTACGGTGCGCTGAGTTATGGTCTGACGCTAAGTCGTGAACTCGCTGAAGGCGTCAGCCTCGACTTGAGCTTCGAGCACTACACCCACGCGGGCAGCCTGCGTCTTGGCGGAGGTGGTGAAGGCGACTACTCGGATTTTGACTACAATCTCTTCTCGGCGGCATTGAAGGTCGGTTTCGGCGGCGCCATTCCGTCGGACGCCATGTTCGGCGAACACGGCGCGCATGCCGACCACGGGGCGGAGCGCCATGATCATCATGCCCACGGTGAGGCGCCGGCCGGTGTGATGTTCGATCATCTGCTCGCCGCTGGCGATGTGATGGTCGGCTATCGCTACATGTACGCCGGTCAGGATGGCGGCATGCTGCGTGGAACGGATTCCGTTTCCGACGGCGCGGTCAAGGCCGTCGGCTGCGCGGGGCAATTCTGCCCGATACGCCCGGCTGACATGAATATGCATATGCACATGCTGGAATTCATGTACGCGCCAACCGATTGGCTGACGCTGATGGTCATGCCCCAATACGTCGACATGGATATGAACATGCGCGGCTTGCTGGTGCTCGATGACTTCATCGATCACCCCGATATCGATACGACCACCTATTTCCACCACACCGCGCATGCGCACGCGACGGGCGGGGTCGGCGACACTGGGCTCTATGCGCTGGTGCGCGTGGCGCAGGGCCCAAACTATGAAGCCCATCTCGGTTTGGGTCTGAGCGCCCCGACTGGCGATGTCGGCATTCGGCTGCGCGACACCCACCAGGTCGAGACCGGCTTCATCCATTACGGCATGCAGCTCGGCTCCGGCACATGGGACTTCAAGCCGAGCTTCACGATGACGGGCCAAGACGAGCGCTGGTCTTGGGGGGCGCAGGCCAATGCGACGATCAGGCTCGAGGATCGCAACGCATCCGGCTACGCGCTGGGCGATGTCTACCAAGCCACCGCCTGGGGCGGCTATCGCTTCAATGCCTGGCTCGCAGGCACAGTGCGCGGCGTCTACACGAGCGAGAGCGCCATCGACGGCGCTTTCAACGGGACGTTCAGGCCCATCGGCACAACCGACTACACCGGCAATTATGGCGGCGATTTCGCCGACATCGGCATAGGCTTGAGCATGACGATTCCAGGCGAAACCCTTCGCGGCAATCGCCTCGCCGTTGAGTGGCTGCAACCGGTTCTCAGTGACGTCAACGGCTATCAGCTGGAACGCAGCGGAGCTTTGTCGGCGAGCTGGAGCCTGGCGTTTTGAGGTTGGATTGAAAAACGGAGAGAAGAACATGAAGCGATCGAAATGGGCTGCCGCCGCGGCGCTGCTGGGAGTGGTGACGCTTCCGGGCTGCACCACTGTCGAGCCATGGGAGCGTGGCAATCTGGCGAAGCCGCACATGGCGCTCGACAGCAACCCGATCCAAACCGCGTCGCGCGAGCACATCAACGATAGCCGGCAGGCGATGCCGTCAGGCAGTTCAGCAGAAGGAGGCGGTTGTGGCTGCAACTAGAAAACGGACGAAGCGCCGGGCTTCGCGCGCGCAAAACTCGGCGCTGAAAGCGCTCTCGCTTGCAGCGTTGGCGCTGCCTGGCTTGATGCTGAATTCAGCCTGGGCGCAGGAAGCGGATGGGATTGATGTTCAGGTCACCCATTTTGCCGAGGGCGAACGCGACATACTTGGCGTTGACTACAATAGCTTTGCCGACGCCATTGACCTGCCGCAGGGATTTGAGCCGATCGAGGCGGAGACCTTATTCGTCAGGAGCCGGTTTAATGTCGGCGGCCGTTTCCGGGCGTTTGTGAACTACACGCACGACACCTGGTCGGGCGCGACGGCGGTCGCTACGGCTTACGCCGCTCAGGGAGCCAATGCTGCAAGCGCGGGACGGCACGCTGCCGATGGTGTTACCATCACCGGCGCTTCGCCGATCTTGGGCATCAGCGCCAACCTCATTCCCATGCAGTTCGATCGCTCACTCAGCAACGGCTATTCATTGCTGACCGGAGCAATCGACAACCGGCGGACCCTGGTGATGTCTTCGGCCTCGCCCGAGACCCGGGAGCAGATCGACGCCAAGCTGCGTTATGCCTGGAATGAAGCCGCGCTCGACGTCGGCGGCGGCGTCTCCGATGAGCGGGATTATCGCTCTGTCTTTGGCAACATTGGCGGACGCTTCGATTTCAATCAAAGGCTGACGACGCTCTCTTGGGGCGTCAGTTACACCGAGAGCGAGACCCACGCCACGCTGGATCCCGATGGCCTGCCGTTTTTCGACATTGAACACTACACGCCGGGCTTGGGGTCGACGGCGGTGCTGCCCGCGACGTCTGGGTATGTCGAAAGCATCTTCGGGCCAAGCGATCCTTTCAACCCCACGAGCGTCATCCTGCATGGCGACCGCAGGGATTGGGGCGCGCAGCTGGGGCTGACCCAGGTGCTCAACAAGGATGCCGTAGCGACGTTCGACATCGGCTACACGCGCAGCACCGGCTATCTCTCAAATCCATACAAGACCGTTCTCGGTCACACCGTGCAATTTCTCCCGGGCGTGGAACTGGGCGAAGAAATTCTGCACAACGGCTCCGGCGGCGCTTTCCTGGAAGTGCGTCCCCCGGAACGCAACCTCGTGACCGCGCATCTTGGGCTCGCATACTATGTCGAACCCTTCGATGCAGCGCTCCACATCGACTACAGCTATGCTCACGATGATTGGGATATCGATGCGCACACACTCAGGGCAGAGTGGGCGCAGCCTTTGGGCGAGAACTGGCTGGTGACGCCGAGCGTGCGTTATTATTCGCAGTCGGCGGCTGGTTTCTACACCACCGGCATATTTCAAACCGTGGATGAGAACCGCGACATTGTGTTGGCGTATCCGCAATATTTCTCCAGTGATACGCGCCTTTCCGCGTTCGGCACACTGAGCGGCGGCCTTACTGTGAGCAACGAGATATTTGAAGGCGTCAGCGTCGAGGCGAGCTTTGAGTATTTCACCCACCGAGGCGATCTGAGCCTTGGCGGCGGCGGCGAAGAGGATTTCGCCGACTACGATTATTGGACCTTAGGCGCTGCTCTCAAACTCACTCCCGAGGCGATCGCTGGCCGCGCCGGCCATGGCGGTCATCAGGGGCACAATGGTCATACGGAGCACCGCTCGCACCATGCTGGCACGCCCGCCGGCGTGATGCTCGATCATGCGCTCGCCGAGGCAGGCGATTACATGGTCGGCTACACCCATACGCGTGGCACGCAGGGCGGCGACATCCTGTCGGGCGCACGTGCAATTGATCTGAGTGCCGTGCGTACGACCGGGTGCAATGGGGCCCCGTGCGCGGTGACGCCCGAGCAGATGAACATGCACATGCACATGCTGCATCTGATGTATGCACCGACAGACTGGCTGACGCTCGCCATCATGCCGCAATGGATGGACATGGGCATGTCCATGGCGCCAAATCCGGATTTCCTGTTCACCAATCCGGAGGGGCATGCGGGCCACAGCACGTCTCATGTTCACGAAACGGGCGGCATCGGCGATACGGGGTTCTATGCCCTGATCAAGCTGGTGGATGAACCGCGCCATCAAGTGACGCTGGCGCTGGGCGGCACCGCGCCAACGGGCGATGTCGACATCACACTGCGCAAGACCGGCGCGAATCCGGTTGACGATGTTTACATGCATTACGGCATGCAAACCGGCAGCGGCACTTGGGATTTCATTCCGACGTTGAGCTATGAAGGCGGTGCGGACACGCTGTCATGGGGCGCCCAGGCGACGGCCACTATTCGCAGCGGGCGGAACGATTCTGGCTACGCGCTCGGCGACGTTTTCCAGGCCAGCGCCTGGGGCGGGTACAGATGGTCGAATTTCCTGACCACGAGCGTGCGCGGCATTTACACAACTCAAGGCTCTATCGAGGGCGCGTTCCCAGCCTCGGCGCAGATCGATCCTGGCACCGGCCTACCGTTCATCCAGGAACACATCGGTCCGTTCGACCAGTCGGGCAGCTATGGCGGGCAGTTCTGGGATTTGGGGCTTGGCGTCAATCTGACGATCCCGGGCGGCGCCTTCGCTGGCAACACGCTGAAATTCGAGTGGGTGCAGCCGCTGCGGGATGACGTGAACGCCTTCCAGCTGCAGCGTGAGGGAACATTGTTCCTGAGCTGGAGCACGAGCTATTGAGGAGACAACACCAAGCAGCGTGCCCGGCGCCAGACGGGACTAAAAACCCCGGCGCCCTGCATTTCTTCAGCTTTCCGTTCAACGCCATGGGCTCGCCGTGCGAGGCGAAGTTCTATGCAATAAACCTAGAGACTGCTCAGGCCGCCGCCGACATCGCGATCGCCGATGTCGAGCGGCTTGAGCAATTGTACTCGCGATACCGGAAAGACAGCTATCTCTCCGAGATCAATCGTGTGGCGGCGCTGGGCGGCAGCATCGATGTCGATGATGAGACCGCCAGTCTGCTGAACTACGCCGCAACATGCTTCGTCCAAAGCGACGGCTTGTTCGATGTAACCTCGGGTTTGTTGCGCAAGGCATGGGATTTCAAGTCCGGTAAGATCCCAGAAGCGCAGCAGATTAAAGCACTGCTCGACAGGGTCGGCTGGAATCTGGTGCGCTGGAACGCGCCGACGCTTGAGTTTTCTGTGCCGGGGATGGAGATCGATTTCGGCGGAATCGTCAAGGAATACGCCGTCGATCGCCTCGCTGCGCTTTGCCAAGGCAAAGGCATTCAGCATGGCCTCGTCAATCTAGGCGGCGACGTCAGGGTCATTGGCCCCCATCCGGACGGAAGTCCGTGGCATGTCGGCATACAACACCCGCGCAAGAAGGGTGAAGCCATCAGCACCATTGCGCTCACACGCGGCGGCGTCGCCAGCAGCGGCGATTATGAGCGCTGCATAACGCTTGATGGCGTACGCTATGGCCACATTCTCAATCCAAGGACCGGTTGGCCTGTGCGCCACATGGCGTCCGTGAGCGTGGTCGCGGATTTCTGCGTCGTCGCTGGAAGCGCTTCAACGATCGGCATGTTGAAGGAACGGGACGGCGCCCATTGGCTGGAGCAAATGGGCGCGCCCCATATCTGGGTCGACGTCGATGGCGAAATGGGCGGACCGCTGGCGCCGGTGAAAGCATGACTAGCGATCGCAATGCTCCGCCCGCAGGAGAAATCGGTGTCGTCCGCCAACGTTCTCTGCTTCTCTCAATGTGGGAATAGGAACCATGAAACAAAGAATCGCAGCGTGTTTTGCCGCATTGATTGCGTTAACCAGTGGCGTAGGCGGCGCGGCCGGCCAAGCCATGGCGCAGCAGCAGCGAAGCGCAGGGATCGAGATATCGAGCGCTTGGATACAAGCGCCGCCGCA
Organism: Terricaulis sp.; assembly: GCA_040080225.1. Lineage (GTDB taxonomy): Bacteria > Pseudomonadota > Alphaproteobacteria > Caulobacterales > Aquidulcibacteraceae > Vitreimonas. The sequence continues at coordinate 43,687 of JBEBIU010000007.1, read as the reverse complement.
AGGCGCGCCTGTCGCTTCGGGGTACATGCGCATCGTCAATCGCGGCGCGTCTGGCGACCGCCTGCTCGCCATCTCGTCGCCGCGCGCGGGGCGGGTCGAGATGCACGAGATGTCGATGGACGGCGCCGTCATGCGCATGCGCCCGTTGCTCTACGGCGTCCCAGTGCCGGCGAATGGCGCGTTCGAGTTCAGCCCCAGCGGCGCGCACGTCATGTTTAACAACATGGATGGGGCCTACGGCGTTGGCCAAACGATACCGCTCCGGCTCACCTTTCAGCGCGCCGGTGTCGTCGACATCCTCGTCCCCGTGCAAGCCATGGGCGGAGGCATGCATCACTAGGAGCGCGCTGGCGCTCGGCCTCGCCTGCAATCCGGGAAATCTCTCCACCTACGCTTCCCTCGCCGACGCAATTCCCCTAAAAGGGGCAGATCGGCCCCCGAGGAAATGCGATGCAGATTAATTCGAACCGGCGCGCCCTGTTGGCTGGCGCGTTTGTGTTGAGCGCTGGCGCGGCTGGCGCTGCTCATGCCCAGTCCGGCCTCTGGCCCTTCGGTCGGCGGAGCAGCGGTCAGACTCAACCTCCCCCGCAGCAGCCGGCCGGCGAGCATGATCACATGGAGCACATGCACCACGGCGAGGGCGCCGATTTCGTGCTGACTGAGCAGGAAAGCGCAACGGTGAGAGCACTCGCTGGCTGCTCGACTGCTGGGGAGGTGTGCCTCAGCCATTGCATCGAGACCTTGTCTGCTGGCGATGTGTCGATGGCGGCATGCGCCCATGCGGTTCGCGATATGCTCACGATTTGCCGCGCGACCCAGACGCTCATCCAAACCCACAGCATGTTTGCCGGTCAACAATTGGCGCTGTGCCGGGACGCATGCACCGCCTGCCGAAGCGAGTGCACTCCTCACGCGGCGCACCACGCGACCTGCCGCGCCTGCGCTGAAGCCTGTGCGGCTTCGATTGCTGCGATTGACGCGCTGCTGGGGTAGCTCGCAGCGCGGGCCAACGCTTGCGGCTTCAGATTGGAAATTTCTTACTGCTTACGGATGTGCTCTGGCGACTAGTAGCCAGCCAGCATTTCCAGAAACCCCTGAAACCTGATATCGGCGTTGGCGCTGGCGTCTGGGTCTTCATCGGGCAACGCGCCGGCATACTCAAACCAATAGCGCACAAATAAGAGCACGATCTCCCTGATAAGCGCGAGTTCGCGAGCACGCGCCGCATCGCGCTTGTCGAGACGGTCGAGCCTCGTTTTGACGGTGTCGGCGAGCGCCTGACCTGCTTCGTCGATGAGCGCGCAGCGCAGCGCATCGTTGGCGGCGCGCGAGAGATTGAGCCCGCGCTTCTTGGCTTCCACTTCGATCGCGGCGGCGACCTCGGCGTCGAAGTGCAAGGTAAGCTGGCGTTTAGCGGTCATGGGTTTTTGGCTTTCGTCTTCGAAGCGGGGGGCGCCCTCCGCGTGAGCGCCTTGCGGATTTGCGCGCCTGCTGGCTGGACGCCGGCCCGCTGGAGGTTAGCCGGCGCCGCCAGCGCCTGCGGCGGCGTTTCAACCCGCGCTAGCGGCGGCGCGGCCCAGTCATGCGGAGCAGGCGGCAATCCGGCGCTGTTGACGAAGGTGGTTTGGCTAGCGTCCACGTGTACGGCGCGCGCGCGGATCGGGGTCACGCCTTTCAGAAGGAGGAAGGCGTCTTCAGCGTGAGCGCCGGTCAAGTTCTGCTGCGAGACGATTGGACGCAGGCCCCGCCCCCAGGCGGGAAACACGGTGTCCCGCCATTGCTGGCGCACCAGACGCTCCCAAACCGGAACGCTCCCGCCCAGTTCCGAGAGCCGGGCAGATGTCGGCTCGCCCTGCGGGCCGATTGCGGCAATGGCGTCCAAGCCGACGGACGGCGCTTGCTCCATGCCGCGCGCCTGTAGGAGGAGGCGGCAGCAATTGCGCAACGCTTGTGCGGGGATGAGCAGCTTACCTTCGAGGAGGACGCCGAGCGCCGCACTCGCATCGGCGTCGATGACGACGAGCAGCTCACGCTTCCTGGCGCGACCGCGATGATCGACATCGGGAGCGGCGGCGCATTCCGCGACAAGCTGCGCCAACAGCGCCGCGATCAGCGGCGTCGCGTGTGTCGCAGCGCCGGAAGACGGTGAGATCACCAATGTATCGGCGCCATCGCCGGCGACCAGATCGGCGAAGCGGAATTGATGCGTTTCTGTTGCTTGCGCAAAGGCGCCGTCGTCGAACAGGGCGAGCGCGGCGTCGATTTTAGCGAGACGGTCGAGCGTGGCGTTGGGATGGGCGCGCCAAGTTTGCACCGCTCTGGCGATCTCGCAGTCCGGCGCTGGCGCTGAACAATGTTGCTCTCCCCACGTCGCGCAGAAGTCGGCCAGCACGCGATGGGGTTGGGCCAGACGCCTGCGGATTGCGGCGAGGTTTCGGTGTTCGAGCGGCGCTGTGAGCAGCTGATCGAGCACCAGAACCGCGAACGCATCGGTGAGCGCGGGGTCGCTCGTTTGGAGAAACGAGCGCACCAGCAGGAGCGCGTCGGCCCAGGCATAGGCCCTGCCGCGGATCGCCAGCATCGGATTGTACCCGGCGCTATCTGCGCGGTCCGGCGCGAAGCGGATGACGTTCTTTCGCTGGAGCCTCAACGCCAGTCCACGCGCGTCGACGAACACCAGAGCCCCACGCCAAACGGAGATCGCTGAGAGCAATGCATTGTCCGTGTGTTCGGGATCGCCAACGATCAGCACGTTGCCCGAGGGCGCTGAAACAAGCTCGGGCTTCGCCAAGCGATGACGACGTACGGCGCCGAGCGCCAATCCGTTGGCCCCCAATAGCCCGTGTTGCCCCAGAATGTCCCAACACGCGAAGCCGCGGCGCAATTCGAAGCGTGGAAGCTCGACCGGAGGGATCAGCCGCGCCAGCACAAGCACCGCGAACGCCGCCAACACGAACGTCACGGCAAGCAGCATGCAGAGAAACGCGATCCAGGGACGAACCGGCTCTAGTTCCAAGCCCCAGGTGAGGAAATGCCACGGATGATAGAGCGGATGGCCGTACCAATAAGCGATCGGTTCGCCGAACTGGGCGGCGTAGCCGAAGATTGCCGCGAACAATTGGGTGGCCGCGCCGGCAAACAACGTCAACGTCGCCCAAGCGATCGCTGCGTTGCGCGCCCAGGCGAGCCACACGCTCAACGCCAAGCCCTCAGATCGCCGCAAATCCAAGTTGCTCGCTGGCCGCGAGCAACTTTCTCCGCATTTTCAAGCATGCCGCGTTCTTGGCTCGTGTTGTACAAACTAACCATGACTTGCCGCGCTTAGTATTAGCTCGTCGAATACTTACATGATGACAGAAGGTGAGGTGTACAGCAAGATAAAGAACAAGTTTATGTTGCCTCGAATGCTTGGTTTTGCTAGGGTTTCCGCAAGTTGGGCGCGGGCGGAGAAAGTTGCTCGACGAGTCGTGGGCAAGTTGGCGCAAGGAGCGCAGACATGTTGGAATTGCACACACCCAAGCTCGAAACGCCGCTGCGCGACGATGAATTTCGCGCTCGCTTCGGCCGCGCGCGCGGCGAGCGCGGCGGAACCAGCGGCAAATTGGGCGCGCGACTTAGAAAGGCGATGAAGGGCGCGGCACCGCGCCAATCGTCCTCAATGTATTCCAGCGGCGCGCGCGGATTCGCGGGCGATCAGCGGCAACGCGTTGTCGCCAAGGTGAGTTTCCACAAACACGGGTTTGGCGGCGGCGGCGGCGCAACTGGCGGCGGCGGCAAGCTGATGGCGCATGCGCAATATCTGGAGCGCGACGGTGCCGCGCGTGAGGGCGAGCGCGGTCAATTCTACGACCAAGACCGCGACATCGCTGAGGACGCCCGCGAGCGGCTCCACCATTGGAGCGTGGACGACAAGCGCCATTTCCGCATCATGCTGGCGCCGGAAAGCGGGGCGCGGATGGTCGGCGAAGACGGCGATCTCAAGGATTTCACCCGCAGCACCATGGAGAAAATGGAGCGCGATTTGGGCGTGGAGCTCGATTGGGTGGCGGTGGATCACCACAACACCGACAATCCCCATGTGCATGTGATCGTTCGCGGCGTGCGCCGCGACGGCGCCGAGCTTCTCCTGCCGCGCGAATATGTTTCCCATGGCCTGCGCGAAGCGGCGCGCGATGTCGCTACCGAAATCATCGGCGAGCGCTCCATCGCCGATGAGCGTTTGCGGCTGGGCCGTGAAGTGCATTCCCGCAGCCTCAACCGGCTGGACCGGGCGCTGGAACAAGAACTCAACGCCCGCCGCGAAGTGCGCATGCAAGAACTGGGGCGCGGCCGATCGCCGGACTTCGCCGACGCCCTGCGCGCCCGGGCGCGTGAGTTGGAGGCCGTGGGCTTGGCGCAGGAGACCCGGCGCAACGTGCTCCAGTTTGACCCCGATTGGCTTCAGCGCTTGGAAGCAGCGCGGCCCTTGGACATCCGCCGCGAATTGGCGCGCGGGCGGCTCTACGAGCCGCGCCTCGGTCGGATCGTGGGCGAGGTCAAGGAATTGGGGCGGCGTGGAGACAATCCCGACCGCGCGCTGCTGGTGGTGGAGACCCCTTCCCATGGCCGCGTGCTGTTGAATACAGGCATGCGTGAGGTCGAGGGAGTGGAGCAGGGATCCATCGTGGCGCTGAAGCCCGAAGGGCGCGGCGCCGGGATCGAAATCATTTCGGCGAAGTCGTTGGAGGCGCAGGTGCAGGCGCGCGCCGAGACCCTGCTCGACCGTGAACTCGACCGCATCGCGCGCGGACAGAAGCGCGAGCTGCCGCGCTTGGAACCAGTGGAAAAGGCCCTTGCCGCGCGCGCCCAGCATTTGGAGCGCGAGGGCTGGGGTGTGAGCAGCGAAAGCGGCAAATTCTATTTCCGCGATGGCGCGCGCGAGGCTCTGCACGCCGGCGAATTGGATCGCACCGGCCTCGACCACGCAAAGCAACATGGCCTTGAGCATCGCGATCTCAGCATTGATCCTCCGCTGGGCTCCGAGCATGTGTGGCAGGTGCGCGAGGTGAAGGAATTGTTCGCCGGCAGGACGGTCATCATCGGTCGCGGCGACGATGTCGCCTTGGCGGCCATCAAGCGCGGCATGGAGATCGGAATCGGCGATCAAGTCGGCGTCAAAATACTCGAACGCGGCAACGCCATGGCGGTTGAACTTATCGCGCCGAAGCAGCTGGCCAAGGAACTCGAATTGGGCCGCGGTCTTGGCCTTGGGCTCGGCCGCTGAAGGTTGGCGTCGCGCTTGCTGAGATTGGCGCCGTGGCGACACGGGAGGCCGCGTCCATGGCCAAGCGAACAGCAACGAAATCGCCCGCAAAGCGAAAGTCGAAACGCGCGCCGAAGGCGGTGATCGATCCCCGCCAGATGGGCTTGTTCGATGCGCTGGAGGTCGCGCCGACGGCGCCGACGCGCAAGTCGCGCGTGAAGGCGTCGAAGGCAAAGCCGCCGAGTTCGGCTGCAGCCGAACGACCGGTAGTATTGGACCCACGCGAGGCAGCGCAATATCTTGGCGTGTCGGTCAGTACGCTGAAGAACTGGCGCGCCAAGAGCATTGGTCCAAGGTGGACGATGCGAGGCGCGCGCTTGGTGGCCTATCGACCGGTCGATCTCGAGAATTTTCTCGACGACAGCAGCGCCAAGCGCTGAGATCGGCCGAATTTCCGCTGATCCGCCGATTTTAGTTTTCTTCGCCCGCGCGAATTATGGCGCTGGGCTATTATGGGACAAGAAGGGCCAAGGGCGGGCAGCGAGGGATTTCGTGAGCCAACTTGATCCGCGTCGGAAACGAAAGGAAACGGTCCCGTACGTTCGCGGCGAATTCATGTTTTCAAGTGTCGGCAGAAAGCGCTGGTGATCGTGCATTGGCGGCGTTCTCCTTAACCATGCGCAGCGTCGAATTCGGCGCCCGCACGCAACTAAGGAGACGCCAATGTCCGCCGAAATTCTGCTCACCGTCGAAGAAGCCGCGCTGCGTTTGAAGATTTCAAAACACACGCTCAATCGCTGGCGCGTCACCGGCGAAGGCCCGCCCTTCGTGAAATACGGGCCACGTTTGGTGCGCTACGTGGGCCGCGTGCTCGACGAATGGGCCGCCGGCCGAGCGCACCGCTCGACCAGCGAATACGGCAGGGAATCGCGATAACTGCGCTGGCCGGTTGGTGCCATGTGCCGGCGACCAACACGCCCCTTGATTGTCCATACAAATAATTGTATCTAGGTGAACGTGCCAAAGTCGGCAAAGCCAGTCGAGTTTCGAGGCACCGCGTTGGATGAGCTTCGCGCCTTTCCCGAGGCGGCCAGGCGCGAAGCCGGTTTCCAAGTCCAGAACGGCCATGAGCCGGACGATTGGAAGCCCATGAAGGCAATCGGTCCGGGCGTGCGCGAAATACGCATACGGGATGCGCAGGGAGCGTTTCGGGTGATCTATGTGGCGAAATTCGCGCAGGCGATCTTCGTTTTGCATTGCTTTCAGAAGTAAGCGCAACGGACCAGCCGCGAAGACATCGCCCTGGCTGTTGAGCGGTACAAGGATCTGGTGAAGGAAAAGCGGTCATGAGCGGCAAGAGGTATGCAAGCGTGTGGGACGCCATTGAGGTGAGCCCCGCCGCGGCTGAGAACATGAAGCTGCGGTCCGAGCTGATGATGGCCGTGCGCGATCACATCGAGCGCGCGGGGCTGAGCCAGGCCCAGGCCGCGAAACTGTTCAAGGTAACCCAGCCGCGCATTTCCGATCTTGTGCGCGGCAAGATCGATCTGTTCAGCATCGACACATTGGTCAACATGGCTTCGGCGGCGGGTCTGCATGTCGATGTGAAGATCGGCCGGGCAGCACCGGCTCGGCCAAGCCGGCGCCGGGCGTGAACTGGCGCGCTTTGTAAGCGAGGCGATGGCGATGCAGGACGCGCTTGGCGACCGGATGAAGGGCTACGAGGCGGTTGAGACGGCCCGCCGCTTCGATCCCGAGCTTCCTCTGGTTGCGCGCCTCGATGGGCGCGCATTCTCGACCTTTACCCGCGGGCTCGACAAACCGTTTGACGCGCGCTTATCCCAGATCATGCGGGACGTGACGGCCCATCTGGTCGAACAGACCGGCGCGCTGATCGGCTACACGCAAAGCGATGAAATCACTCTTATCGTTGCGCGGCAGTCAGCCGAGGAAGAGCCGCTGTTTGGCGGGCGGGTCTTCAAGCTGACTTCGGTGCTCGCGTCCATGGCCGCCGCCAAGTTCGTATTGTTGGCGTTGCCGGTGTGGCCTGAACGCGTGGCGCGGATCGTGCCGTCATTTGACTGCCGCGCATTTTCCGCGCCTTCGCGGGTGGAGGCCGTGAACGCCCTGGTTTGGCGCGAACTTGATGCCTCCCGCAACGCGATGCAGGCGGTGGCGCAATCGCGGTTCGCGCCTGATGAAACGCATGGAAAATCGTCGGATGAGCTTGAGGCGATGCTTGCCGCCATCGGCGTCAGCATGGCGGATTACCCGCAACATTGCCGCTTTGGCCGATACTTGGCGCGCCGCCGCGTTGAAGTGAACCCATCCGAAGCAGACCTGTCGCGCATCCCGGAACAATATCGCCCGCCTGGGCCGATTGTTCGTGCGCGCGTTGTTGACCTTGATATCGCGCCGATCGCTGCGCGCGCCGACCGGCTTGATCTGGTGTTTGGCGCGGCAGCGCAGGACGTGCTGGCATCCGCCACGCTTTGAACCGCTGGTTGGCAGCGCTTTTCACAACAAGCCTGACAGCGTGCTCGCCGCCGTCAAGGACAAGCAAGCCGCGCTTCGCGCAGTCCTTGACGGCGCCTGCGCGCGCTATCGTTCTGATGGTGTCGAGGCGAGGGACGTCTAAGAAAACACGATGGCCTGCGGCGCATCGTGCAAGGGACTAAGTTATTGGCCGAGCAAAATCACCTCGTTGTCAGACACCCTCGTTGCGGTTTCGTCCCAGGCATCAACGCGGTCGAAGGTCGCTCGCGTTGCTTCTCCTTGAGGTGTACTGACCGTGCGGTGGTGAGGGTGAGGGTGAGCGTCGCCGAACGGACCGAAGCCGATCCGAGACTGTCCTCGCAGAAATTTCCGGGGCGCGATCGCCTCACCTAGATGAATCAGCCAGGGCGCCGTATATAGCGCCCCAATGCAGATCGACTCGGAGACCGCACTGCGCGCTGTCGTCGCAGCCCCGTCAGAAGACGAAGGGCTTGAGTTTAAGCTCGCCGCCACTTCCTTCAACAAGGAAAAGCTCTGCGAATACGTGAGCGCGATCGCGAACAGCGGCGGCGGCTCGCTTATTCTCGGCGTATCCGATGCGCCGCCGCGCCAGTTCGCTGGCACGCAAGCCTTCGGGAATCTCGCCGGGTTGCGCGACCACGTCTACACAGCCATGCGCTGGAAGATCGAGACGCGGGAATTCAACCCCGATGGCAGACGCATCCTGGTGATTTCCACCAACGCCGCGCCGCGTGGCCGCCCGCTGGGCTTCGGCGGCAAATTCTTCCAACGTACTGGCGGCTCGCTGCGCGCGATGGGCGCAGACGAGTTGCGTGTCGCGCTCACAGGCGCGACCCTCGACTTCAGTTCCGACCTCTGTCCCGGCGCGGTTGTCAGCGATCTCGACCAAAGCGCCATCGATCGTTTTCGCGAACTCTGGACCAAGCGCGAGCCTTCGGTTGCCGGCCACTCCTGGAGCGATGCACAATTGCTGGAGACTGCGGAACTCACCATCGACGGCGCGCTCACCAATGCGGCGCTCATCTTGTTGGGATCGGCGCCCGCGCTAGGGCGACGGCTGGCGCAAGCTGAACTTGTCTTTGAGTATCGCGCACGGGACGCCGATGTCGGATTTGCCGAGCGGCGCGAATTTCGCGCAGGCCTTCTACTCTGGCTTGACGATGCCTGGGCGCGCATCAACGCCCGCAACACCGTCCAGCAACTGCGCATGGGGCTGTTCCGGGAAGACATCGTCGCCTTTGACGAAAACTCGCTTCGCGAGGCGATCTTGAACGCTGTGTGCCATCGCGATTATGAGGATCCATCGTCGTGCTGGATCAGGATGTACCCGGCGCACATCGAGATCATCAGCCCAGGCGGATTCCCGCGCGGTGTTACCGCGGAGAACATCTTGGACCGGCAGCGCCCACGCAACCGGCGTTTGGCTGAAGCCCTGAAGCGCTGTGGCCTGGTCGAACGCTCAGGGCAAGGCGCCGATCTCATGTTCAGGCGTTGCATTGAAACCTCGAAGCCGTTGCCGGACTACTCAAGCTCGGACGCGGATGCCGTCGTTCTGGAGCTGCGCGGCGAGGCAGCCGATCCGGCTTTCATCCGTTTCCTTGAGGAATTGGGAGAAGAGCGCGGGCAGGCGTTCACCACCGCCGACCTCCTCGTGCTTGATTTGGCGCGGCGTGGGCAAGCCATCGGCGCGCAGATAAAGGACCGGGCCGCGCTGTTGGTAGACGCTGGCGCGTTGGAGCGTACGGGCCGGGGAAAGTTCATTCTTTCGCAGCGCTATCGCGCGTTCGCCGGCGAGCGGCCCCAATACACCCGCGAAAAGGGGCTAGCGCGCGGGGCGGAGAAGGCGTTGCTGCTGCAGCACCTTGAACACGCCGGCGGCGCCGGCGCGGCGATGCAGGAGCTGCTTCAAGTCCTGCCTGGCCGATCACGTGACTACGTGAAAAGTCGTCTTGAAGAGCTTCGGGACGCCGCCGCGGCGGAGGTCCGTGGCGAGCGTAAGAAGGCCCGCTGGTTTGCCGCGCGCGCCCCCGTTTGAGGGGGAATTGGGGAGGCCCCCAAATCCACCCCAAAAGCCTGACAGACAATATGTTGTTTTCGTTATGTTTTTCTTTGGGGTGGGATGGCGTCAGCGAGTTGGGACCCCATAAAAGCATACGTTCAGACTCAGCGCCATTTCGTTCCAAAAGGCGTCGAGGGCGAGGGCCTCCAGCGTAACAGCGCGACCGCCCTTGGCGCGCGCAAGGGACAACTCAAGATGGCGTCGCGCGCCCGCGCATGGCGGTGGCCACCTGCTCGGCCAACTCTTCGACGACATGGCGCACCGGCGCGTCCGAGAGGTGCGCATAACGTTGCGTGGTTTTGGTGTCGGCGTGGCCGAGGATGCGCGCGATCATTGGTAGCGACGCGCCGTTGGCGACGGCGACGCTTGCAGCCGTATGCCTGAGATCATGCAGGCGCACGCCCGGCAGTTTCGCCTTGGCGCGGACGCGGTGCCAAATTGCGTCGATGCCCTGGAAATGGGTTCGCTCAGCGCCCGGGTGCCCGAGCCTATCGGCGGGAAAGACCAGTTCGGAGTCAGCCGTCCGCCGTTGCGAAGCGAGGATGGCCAGCGCCGATTTGCCAACTGGGATGATTTTCTGGCCGGTCTTGGAATCGCGCAGACGCAACATGCCCTTGTCAAAATCAACTTCGCTCCAGGCGAGGTTGACGATTTCGCCTCTACGCGCGCCGGTGAGCGCGAGCAGTCGAATGATGGCAATGGCTTTGGGGTTCTCGCTGGCGGCTTCGGCCTCCAAAAGAGCATCTCCCAGGCGTTCGAGTTCTTCCTGACTGAGGTAGCGATCAAGCCGGCGGTCTTGCCAGCGCTTAACCAAGCGCACCGGGTTATCTGGAATCATGCCTTCCCGTACCGCAAAGGTAAAAATCCCGCCAAGCATGCCGATGGTGCGGCTCGCCGTGCCTTTGCCGCCGCGCACTATGGCTCGCCCGCGCGGGCCGGTTTTCACGTCGGCTTTGGTTTTGCCGTCGGCGATTTGGCGCATCAGCCACTGAATATCGCCGCGCGTGACCGAAGAAATCCGCTTCGTGCCAATCATCGGTTTGACGTGGCGATCGATGCGCCCGCGATCCGTCGCCAAAGTCGAGGCCTTCTTCGTCGGGCAGCCTTCGCGCAGATAGAGTTCGCACAACTCCGACACCGTCAGGTCTTGGCGCTTCGAGCGGCGCTCGGCGCCAGGATCGGCGCCTGTCGCCACCGCGCCCAGGAGTTTCTTGGCTTCGGTTCGCGCTTGATCCGGCGTCAGCACGCCATAAGCGCCGATGGTAATCAGCCGCTTGGGAGCGTTGCGGCCACCACCATCGGCGCGATAGCGAATGATAAAGCACTTCCGCCCGGAGGTCTCGACTCGCAGTCCGAAGCCTCTTAGTTCAGAATCCCATATCTCATAACGGTTTTCGCGTGCGATGGCTTCGTCGACCACCCGCTTGGTGAGGCGATTGGACAAGGGTAATAGCTTGCCTGCCATAGGTTTTTGACCCTAATTTTGGTGGGCACCTGGTGGGCACCGCGACCGAAATCAAGAGACCACGCCAGGCACCTCAATGCAAAGTATTTGTTGATTTAAAAGAGATTTTGTAACGCGCGACATTGCGATGCAAGCTGTGAAAACGCCTCTCGATCCACTCCGAAGGCAGAGGTCACAGGTTCGAATCCTGTCGGGTGCGCCAGTAGCTGGTTTGTCCAGCCCGGAGACATGGGCGACAGATCATACCTAAGACATGGGTGACGGCCTTGGGCTGGGGGGGTTGTCTAAGCCCATGTGTCCGGTAGGAAACGTCTCGGATCGCTTAGGGCGCTATGGCTGCCCCGTGTTCCGTGCTTTGCGATAATGGCGCCTCTCCGGACGCACCTTGGCGTTGAGTTCTGCGTTCTTCTCGTTGGCCTTCTCAGCCTCGCGGTAGAGCTGATATTCGCCCGAGCGCAGTTGCTGGGGCCAGCCGAGCGGCGCGCCGCACGCGCTGCGCACGCCATAGTGCCCGGCGGCTTGCCGCGTGAAGAAGGGGTTGTTCAGCATTGGGCGCGCCAGGGCGCAGAGGTCGGCGCGGCCGGCGGCGACGATAGTGTTGATCTGCTCCGGCAAAGTGATGTCGCCCACTGCGATCGTAGGCATGTCTGCGGCAAGACGGATGAACTCGGCGAACGGAGTTTGCCACATGCGGCCATAGATCGGCTTCTGCCAGGGCACGGTTTGTCCCGAAGAGGCGTGGATGATATCGACGCCGGCTTGCTTGAACAGGCGCGCGTAGGTCGCCAGATCTTCAAGCGTCAGCCCGCCTTCGCTCCAATCTGAACACGACAACCGCACCGACATCGGCCTATCCGCAGGCCATTCCGCGCGCATCGCCTCGAACACTTCGAGCGGGTAGCGGGCGCGGTTCTCGGCGCAACCCCCGTACTGGTCGCTGCGCCGATTGGTGAGCGGGGAGAGGAAGCTCGCCAGCAAATAGCCGTGCGCGCAATGGAGCTCCAGCATGTCGAAGCCGGCGCGCGTGCCGCGCCGCGCGGCGCCGACAAACCCGTCGCGGATGTCGTCCATCTTGGCGCGGTTGAGTTCGACGGGGGTGTCGGACTTGCCCTCAATGTATGGGAGCGGTGATGCTGAATAGATCGGCCAATTGCCAGTGGCCATTGGCGCGTCTTCGCCAAGCGCCGGGACGTTTGTAGAGCCTTTTCGGCCAGCGTGCCCGAGCTGGAGCGCGACCTTGGCAGGCGTCGTCTCGTGAATGAAGCGTACGAGCTTTGTCCAATCCTGTTCTTGTTTGTCGCTCCAGAGGCCAGTGCAGCCGGCGGTGATGCGTGCATCGGGAGTAGGGCAGGTCATCTCGGTGACGATGAGCCCGGCGCCGCCGACCGCGCGCGCGGCGTAATGGCTAAAGTGCCAGTCATGGATGTCGCCGTCCTGCGCGCAATATTGCGCCATAGGCGCCATGGCGACGCGGTTAGGCAGCGTCAGCCCGCGCAGATCGAAGGGCGTGAACATCGGCGTCGGCCGATCCACGTCGGCGTGTCGCTTCGTGCCCGCTGCGTAGCCTGCGTAGAATTCGTCTTCGACATGGGTAAGAAACGATTTGTCGCGCAGAGCGATATTGTCCCAGGTCAGCGCCTTGGCGCGCGACATTAGAGAGAACGCGAACTCGTAGCGATCCTTATCCCAATGCTTGGGCATGTCCTCGAACCAGCGCAGCGAGACTTGCGCGTTGTGCTGGGTGATCTCGACGGGCGTGCGCCGCTCAGCCTCGTACGCGGCGAGGGCGGCGTCGATGTCGCGCCCGTGTTTAACGACGGCGCCGGAAAGTGCAGCGGCGCATTCCATGGCGAGTTTGGTGCCCGAACCTATCGACCAATGCGCGGTCGCTTTCGTGTCGCCGAGCAGCACCATGTTTCCATGGCGCCAGGAAGCGCAGGAGATGGTTGGGAAATTGCGCCAGATCGAGCGATTGGCGATGAAGCTATGCCCTTGCAGCGCGTTCGCGAAAACAGTTTCGAGATATCTTGCGCTCTCCGCTTCGTTCATGGCGGCGAAGCCGCATGCGGCCCAGGTTTCCGGCGTTGTCTCGATCACCCAGGTCGAGCCGTCGGTTTCGTACTGGTATGTATGCGCGCAGAAATGGCCGTGTTCGGTTTTGACGAAAAAGAACGTGAATGCGTCGAGCGGACGGGTGGCGCCCAGCCAACAGAATTTGTTGCGCTGCTCGACGACGCGTGCTCCGAATTCATCGGCGTATTGCTCTCGGATGGGGCTGTTCACGCCTTGGGCGACGATGACGAGGTTGTACGCCGGGAGCAGGGGAGCAAGGGCTTCCGCGGAGACGCTCTTCTCGAAATGCAGGTTGACGCCCAGTTCTCGGCAACGCTTCTGCAACAGCGACAATAGCCGCATCCGCGAACATCCCGCGAAGCCATTGCCGCCTACAATCGTGCGTTCGCCGCGATGCTCGACAACGATATCGCTCCAATAGGCGAAACTAGATCGCACTCGTTCATACGATTCCGGGTCAGCGATCAGGAATTCGTCGAGCGTCTCATCCGAGAAAACAACGCCAAAGCCGAAGGTGTCGTCGGCGCGGTTCTGCTCGTAGACGTCGATTTGAGCCGCCGGCAGGCGTTTCTTGGTGAGCAACGCGAAATAGAGCCCCCCAGGACCCCCGCCGATGACGGCGATCTTCATGGCGCTGGTTCAGCGACGATTGCGGTGACTTCAAGCTCGACCTTTGCGTCGTCTTCAACCAGCGCCGAAACCTCCACCACCGCCATGCAGGGAAACACTTTGCCAAGCACCTCACGCCAAGCGTCGCCAATGTCGGCGCGGCTTGCTATGTAGTCGTGCTTGTTGGTGACGTAGCAGGTAACGCGCACGATATCGGTGGGCGCCGCGCCGCCTTCCGCCAGAATGACGCGGACATTGTTCAGAGCCTGGTGGAACTGGCCGGCGAGATCTTTCCGCACGAAGACTTCCTCCTCGTTCCAACCGACGACGCCGGCGGTGAACACGAAGCGCCCGGAGGCGGTGATGCCATTGGAATAGCCCTTGGGGCGGGGCCAGCCGGGTGGAAGGAGGGTTTGCCGCGCCGCCACCTAATCGCCCTCGAACACAGGCTTCTCCTTGGCGACGAACGCTTGATACGCGCGCTCGAAATCCTTGGTCTGCATGCAGATGGCCTGCGCTTGCGCCTCTGCCTCGATAGCGGTGTCGAGGCTCATGTCCCATTCCATGTTCAGTTGATTCTTTGTGATCCCGTTGGCGAAAGAGGGGCCTGCCGCCAGTCTGCTTGCGGATTCCATGGCGTGAGCGTCGAGGTTATCGGCGGACACAATCTCGTTGAAATAGCCCCAGGCCTTGCCTTCCTCCGCGCTCATGGAGCGCCCGAAGAACAGGAGTTCGCTGGCGCGGCCTTGGCCGATAATGCGCGGCAGCATCGCGCACGCACCCATGTCGCACCCGGCAAGCCCAACGCGGTTGAATAGAAAAGCAGTCTTCGCTTCCGGCGTGGCGTAGCGGATGTCGGAGGCCATGGCGATGATTGCACCCGCGCCTACACTGACTCCGTCCACCGCCGCGATGATCGGTTGCGGGCAGTGACGCATCGCTTTCACCAGATCGCCGGTCATGCGGGTGAAATCGAGCAGTTGAGGCATGCCCATCTTGCTCAGCGGCGCGATGATGTCGTGCACATCGCCGCCGGAGCAGAAATTGCCGCCGGAGCTGGCGAAGACAATCGCCCTGACCCCGCGTCGATAGACGAGCGCGCGAAATAGGTCGCGCAGCTCGGCGTAGGATTCGAAACTGAGCGGATTCTTGCGCTCCGGTCGGTCGAGCGTGACGCGGCCGACGCCGGCGTCGAAGGTCCAGCGGAAATGCTGGGGCGAGTAGGTCTCAAGGTCCATGCGGCCATTATTTAGCGAAAGCAAACCACGTCAAACCAATTGTCTCTTGCTTACCCCGGCCAAGCGGCCAGTCCGGTTAATGAAACCTTGCCGACTTGGCGAAGCAGGAGTGGTCTCGTTCGAAACCTGAAATTAACGATACTCACATTAACGCAGGGGTCGCGAGTTTCGTGCGGGCGCCTGTAGTGGGCGCGCTGCCGACTTAATTTAGGTGCGGAGCGGCCATGTTTGACAAAATCAACAGCAAAATGTCCATCGGCACGCGCTTGGCGTTGGTGTCGGGCTTGTTTGTCGCCTCCTCGGCGGTGGTAACGTCGCTGTTGGTGGGCAACGCCACCAGCCAGCTCGATTTCTCCAAGAAAGAAGAGGCGGGGGCGACATACCTCAATAGCGTTTGGGACTCGATCCGCTCGGGTGGCGGCGTCGATCAGGCCGGCGCCGACCAGTTCAATGCGGCTGCGGCGGCGTCGACGTTCCAGGCGGCCAAAACCGATGCGGAGCGCGTCACCGCCGGTCTGGCGCTGATCACCGCGGTCGCGGACGGCTCAAATCTGACGCTCGATCCCGACCTCGATAGCTTCTACGCCATGGACGCCGCTACGGTGAAAATTCCGGCGCTGCTCAGCGCAGCACTCGAACTCGAGCGCGTAGTCGCGACCACGAGCGCCGATCGCGAAATATTGTTGACTGTCGCCGCCAACAGGCTCGAAGCTGCCGCCGCCGCCGCCGCAGGTTCGATGGAAGCGGCGATCGCCAATAACGCCTCCGGCGATACGCGTCAGGCGCTGTCGGAATCGGTGTCGACGATCAAGGCAGCGGCCGCCGAACTGATCGCCGCCGCGCGAGCGGCGTCGCCAGGAGCGGAACTCGATTCTGCGCAAGCCGCTTTTGCCGCTTCAACGGACACGACTTGGCGCGCAACCGCGACGGAATTGTCGCGCTTGCTGGATACCCGGATCGCCAACAAGCAATCCGAACTGACCATGCAATTGGCGCTGGTGGCGCTGTTCCTCGCTGTTGCTGGCGCGCTGGCGTTCCTGGTGTCGAAGGGGCTCGTGGGCCGCTTCCGCGCGCTCACAGAAACCATGGACCGCCTGCGCGAGGGCGATTTCAAAGTCGAAGTTCCGTTCACCGGCGATGGCCACGAAACCGGCAAGATCGCCACGACTTTGGACGTGTTGCGCGACGGCCTGCTTAAGCGAACCGAAGCAGACGCACGCCGACTTGAAGAGACGCAGTTCGGGGCGGAAGGCCTGGTGAACGCGATCTCGCGCGTGCAGGCGATCATCGAGTTCAAGCCGGATGGGACGATCCTGACGGCGAACGAGAATTTCCTGAGCACTATGGGCTACACCGCCAACGAGATCGTGGGCCAGCACCATTCCATGTTTGCGCCCCCGGATTATGCGCGCAGCCCAGAATATCGCGCGTTCTGGGACAAGCTGAATCGCGGCGACTTCGTCGCCGACAAATTTCTCCGGATCGGCAAGGGCGGCAAGGAGGTTTGGATTCAAGCCTCCTACAATCCGATCAGCGACAAGACTGGCAAGGTGGTCAAGGTGGTGAAATTCGCCACCGACATCACGCCGCAGGAAAAGCTCGCGCAGGAAGCCACGTTCAAGAGCGCAGCCTTCGAGGGCTCGTCGGTGGCGATGATGACGGTCGATCGTGACTTCAAGATCACCTACGTCAACGAAGCGACCAAAAAAATGCTGGCTGACAACACCGAAGCGTTCAGAAAAATCTGGCCGAGCTTCGATCCCGTCAAGATCATCGGCTCCTGTATCGACATGTTCCACAAGAACCCGGCGCACCAACGACAATTGCTCGCCGATCCCTCGCGGCTTCCCTACCGCACAGACATCACTGTCGGCGATCTCAAATTCGCGTTGAACGTAAGCGCCGTGTTCGACGCGCAGCGGAAATATGTCGGCAACGTGCTGCAATGGGATAACGTCACCGAAACGCGGATGAATGCCGGCATGCTGCAGGCGCTCGGAAAATCGCAGGCTATCATTGAATTTAATCTCGACGGCACAATCACCAACGCCAATCCGAATTTCTGCCAGGCGATCGGCTACTCGCTCGACGAGATCAAAGGCAAACATCACTCGATGTTTGTCGAGAACGCCTACCGGCAGTCGGCCGAGTATCGTGGCTTCTGGGAGGCGCTGGCGCGTGGCGAGGCGCAGTCCGACAAATTCCTTCGCATCGCCAAGGGCGGTCGCGAAATCTGGATCCAGGCGATCTACAACCCGATCCTCGACGGCAACGGCAAGCCATTCAAGGTCGTGAAGTTCGCCACCGACGTGACCCAGGTTGAAAACGATCGCAAGGCCGCGGAGGTCGAACGGGCGGCGCGCGCCGAGGAGCAGACGCGTGTGGTGCGCGGCTTGGCCGATGGGCTCGGCCATTTGGCCGAAGGCGACCTCACCGCGCGGATTAGTCAGCCCTTCCCCGGCGAGTACGAAAAGCTCCGCACCGATTTCAACGAAGCGATGGGCAAGCTGCAGGAGGCGATGAAGACCATTGTCGTCAATGCCGGCGGCATCCGCACCGGCGCCGGCGAAATCAGCCAAGCGTCCGACGATCTGTCGCGACGCACCGAGCAACAAGCGGCGAGCCTCGAAGAAACGGCGGCCGCGTTGGACGAAATCACCGCTACGGTGCGCAAGACCGCCGAAGGCTCTAAGCAGACTAATAGCCTCGTGGCGACCACGCGCTCTGACGCGGAAGCCTCCGGCAAAGTCGTCAGCGAAACGGTCGCGGCCATGGCCGAGATCGAGAAATCCTCGAAGCAGATCTCGCAGATCATCGGCGTCATCGACGAAATCGCGTTCCAGACCAATCTGCTGGCGCTCAATGCCGGGGTCGAAGCCGCACGCGCGGGCGATGCAGGCAGGGGCTTTGCGGTGGTCGCCTCCGAAGTGCGCGCGTTGGCGCAACGTTCGTCGGAAGCCGCCAAGGAGATCAAGGGCCTCATATCGGCAAGCTCGCAGCATGTCGAAACCGGCGTCGAACTGGTCGGCGACGCCGGCAAGGCGTTGCAGGGCATCGTCGTGAAGGTCAACGAGATCAGCGGGCTGGTTTCAGAGATCGCGGCCTCGGCGCAGGAGCAGGCCACAGCGCTCGCCGAAGTCAACACCGCCATCAATCAGATGGATCAGGTCACCCAGCAAAACGCGGCGATGGTGGAGGAATCCACCGCCGCCAGCCACTCGCTGACGCAAGAGGCCGACGAACTCATGAGCCTCGTCGGCCGGTTCCAAACCGGCGCGCAATTGCAGGCGGCCAGCCACGCGAAGGGGCCCGTCAAGACCCACAAATCCTCCGGGCAGCCGATCCAGCAACAAAAGCAACGCGTCGCGCAGTTCGCATCAAGCGGCGGCGCTGCGCTTAAGTCGGGCGACGACGATTGGCAGGAATTCTGAGCCAGGAGACGTGGCGATGAAGCTGCCTCAAGTCCTTGACCTAGCCGCCGCAACCACGCTGCGCACGCAATTGATGGAGCGGCGCGGGCAAAAGCTCGCCCTGGATGGCGGCGAAGTCGAGCGCCTGGGCGGACTCTGCCTGCAAGTGTTGATTGCCGCGCGCAACCAATGGCGTGTCGATGGCGTGGACTTCCAGATTGTGAACCCATCGCCAGCTTTTGCGGATGGGGCGCGGCTGATGGGGGCCGACGCCTCGCTAGGAGACGCTCCGTGAGCAAGACAATCCTCACTATCGACGATTCGCGCATGATGCGGGAAATGCTGCTCATGGTCCTGCAAGGCGCAGGGTTCAATGTCGTTCAGGCCGAGGATGGCGTCGAGGGACTGGAAGCGCTTTCGCGCTCGACGCCGGACGTCATCATCACCGACATCAACATGCCGCGCATGGATGGTTATGGCGTCATTGAAGGTGTCCGCCAGGACCCGCGCTATCGCGCTACGCCGATCCTGGTGCTATCGACGGAAAGCAGTCCGGAGAAAAAAAAGCGCGCCCGCGATGCTGGCGCTACAGGCTGGATTGTAAAACCGTTCCAGGCCGACACCCTTCTTGACGTCGTCCGCCGCGTATCGGCGTAAGGAACCGCACATGGATCCGATGGACGCAATCAAGCAGACTTATTTCCAGGAGTGCGACGAATTGCTCGCAAGCCTGGAGGAGGGCTTGCTTTCGCTGGAGGCGGGCGAAGCCGACAGCGACACCATCAACGCAGTATTTCGCGCGGTGCACTCGGTAAAGGGCGGGGCTGGCGCGTTCGGGTTCGAAGCCATGGTCGGTTTCGCGCATGTGTTCGAGACGACACTCGACGCCATGCGTTCGGGAAAGCTCGATCCTGACCCAGAATCTGTGAAATTGATGCTCCGCGCCGCCGATGTGCTGGCGGACCACGTCGCTGCCGCTAAGGGCGAAGGCGCCGTCGATGAGACGCGCGCGCACGCCATGGCCGATGAACTTGCCGCGCTGGTGGCCCCCGAGGGCGGTGGGCCGCGCGCTAACGCCGCTGCGTCGCCCGATCACGATGAGGGCGAGGCCGACGGGTGGGGCTTCACGCCGCTCAAGTTCGGCGACGACGACGGGGCGCCCGCGGGTTGGCGGCTCGTTATGCGACCAACCAAGGCGATGTACGCCAAGGGCCACGACGCGCTATTGTTTCTTCGTGAGTTGGCGCGCCTTGGGCTAACCGCCACCACCATCGACACTTCGTGGCTACCCAATCTTGAAGGGCTCGATCCCGAGGAATCCTATTGCACATGGACGGTCGAACTGCCGGCTGAAACGCCGGAAGCCGCCATTCGCGACATCTTCGATTTTGTCGGCGATGAGTGCCCGATCGAGTTGACCCAAATCGGCGGCGGTGTTGCCGAGGCCCCGCCCGCTCCGTCCGACACGCCGCTCGACATAGACGCATTGCTCAACTCCGTACGCACGCCGACATCCGAACGGGAGGCGCTTGAGGGCGGGGCCGAGAAACCGGCGGCGACCGCGCCGACCGCTGAGAAGGCCACAAACAAAGGCGGTCAAACGCCGGCGAGCGGCGCCGCCACAATTCGCGTCGATCTCGAGCGCGTGGACCGCATGATCGATCTCGTCGCCGAGCTGGTGATCAATCAGGCCATGCTGCAACAGCGCGTCACCGAGAGCGGCGCCGCGCGTTCCTCGACCATCGCCATGGGCCTCGACGAACTGGAGCAGCTCACCCGCGAAATCCAAGACAGCGTCATGGCGATTCGGGCGCAGCCAGTTAAGTCGGTTTTCCAACGCATGCCGCGGCTCGTCCGTGAAGCCGCCGGCGCCACCGGCAAACAGGTGCGCTTGGTCATGGAGGGCGAGGGCACTGAGGTCGACAAAACCGTGATCGAGCGCCTTTCCGATCCGATCACGCACATGCTGCGCAACGCGATCGATCACGGGCTGGAATCCACCGAAGAACGCACAGCCTCTGGGAAGCAGGAGGAGGGCACGGTACGCCTCGCGGCGCTGCACCGCTCGGGTCGCATCGTCATCGAAGTGTCCGACGACGGCAAGGGCATTAACCGTCCGAAGGTGCGCGAAATCGCGGTCAAAAAAGGCCTCATCGCCGTCGATGAGAACCTGACCGACGAAGAGATCGACAATCTCATTTTTCTGCCCGGTTTCTCGACGGCGACCGCGATATCCAATCTCTCCGGCCGCGGCGTCGGCATGGATGTGGTGAAGCGCTCGATCCAGGCCCTGGGCGGACGGATCACGATTTCCTCAATTCCTGGGAAGGGTTCGACCTTTACGCTCTCGTTGCCGCTGACCCTTGCTGTGCTGGATGGCATGGTGGTCAGCGTTGGCGAGCAGACATTGGTTGCGCCGCTGACCACGATCATCGAAACGCTGCGGCCCAAGCCCGAGGAAGTGCGAAGACTCGGGCCAAGGGGCGCGGTGCTGGCGGTGCGCGGCTCGCATGTGCCGTTGATCGATATCGGTGTTGCGCTGGGCCAGCGATCCGAGCCCATCGACCCAACGCAAGGCGTGGTGCTGCTGGTTGAAAGCGAGGTCGGTGGCCGCGCGGCTTTGGTGGCGGACGAAATTCAAGGTCAACGCCAAGTCGTGATCAAGAGTTTGGAAGCGAATTTCCAGCGCGTCGAGGGCGTCGCAGCGGCCACAATCCTTGGCGACGGTCGCGTCGCGCTCATCCTGGACGTCGATGCGGTTGTCGAAAAGGTGTTCAGCGATCGGCGCGACCCCGCGCCACTGGCGAAAGCGAGTTAACCCATGGCCCCTGGTGATCCGGTGAACGATACGCGCGAACTTATCTCCTTTTGCATCGATGAGCAGGAATTTTGCCTCGACATCATGGCGGTGCGCGAAATACGCGGGTGGACGCCGGCCACGCCGCTGCCGCACTCGCCCCCTTACGTGCGCGGCGTAATCAATCTGCGCGGCGCAGTCTTGCCAATCCTGGATCTAAAGGCGCGGCTGGGCCTCGGACAGGTCGAGCCTAGCGCGCGCAGCGTGATCATCGTGGTCCACATCGGCAATCGTCTAGTTGGGCTGCTGGTCGATGCCGTATCGGAAATTCTGGCCGCGGAAGGCAGCGCGGTGCAACCGACTCCGAACGTCGGTTGCGACACGGTGAATCGCTTCGTGCGCGGCATCATCGCCAACGAAGGGCGAATGATTTCCTGGATCGCGCTCGACGACATTCTGCCTGAACAAGCGGCGGAGGCCGCTTGAGCGCCGCGAAATCTCCCCGCAAGCGGTCCGAGCCGCTGATCGAAGGCGAGTTCGCGTTTACCTCGCGCAACTTCGATCAGATCGCCAACTTTCTGCGCGCGCAGAGCGGCATCGTTTTGAACGAGGCCAAGGCCACGCTTGTCTATTCGCGACTCGCCAAGCGGGTTCGCAAGCTCGGGCTGGCGGACTTCGACGCCTACTGCGCCTATATCGAGACAAGCGAGGGCAGGGACGAGCGCAACGAAATGCTGGCCGCATTGACGACGAACGTCACGCGGTTTTTCCGCGAGCCGCATCACTTCGATCACCTTCGCGACAGACTCCTGCCGCAACTCATGCAAACCGCGCAGAGCGGAGGGCGCGTCCGGCTGTGGTCGGCGGCGTGCTCGAGTGGCGAGGAGCCTTACTCGATCGCTCTCACCTTGCTTGACCGATTTCCCGATGCGTCTCGGTATGATGTCCGCATTCTTGCCACTGACATCGATCCAAACATCGTCAAAAAGGCGAGAGCTGGAATCTACCGCGACGAGGCGGTATCGACGATTCCGCCGAAACTACGTGACCGCTGGCTCAAGCCCGAGCAACAGCACGGCGAGAAGATGTGGTCCGTCGGTGCGGAGGCGCGTGCGTTGATCGCCTTCAACGAACTCAATTTGATCGGCGACTGGCCTATGAGAGGCAAGTTCGACGTAATCTTCTGCCGCAACGTGGTGATCTATTTTGAAGAAACGACGCAGGTGTTCCTGTGGAACCGCTTCAAAACCATGCTGGCGCCGGCGGGACGGCTTTATATCGGCCATTCCGAACGTTGCGATGTCGACGGCTATGTCAGCGACGGACTGACGGTCTATAGGGTGGGGGCAGGCCATGAACAAAGTGCGGGTTTTGGTAGTCGACGATTCGCCCACCATACGCAGCATTATCACGAAAGTGCTCAATCAGGATCCGGGCATTGAGGTGGTCGGCGAAGCGGGTGATCCGATCGAGGCGCGGGAGGCGATCAAAACGCTCAACCCGGATGTGATCACGCTCGATGTTGAGATGCCGAAGATGAACGGCATCGAGTTCTTAGAGAAGATCATGCGGCTGCGGCCAATGCCGGTGATCATGGTATCGACGCTGACGCAAGCCGGCGCCGCGATCTCGATCGAAGCCCTTGAGCTGGGTGCTTTCGATTGCGTCGGCAAGCCTGACTTTGATGGACTCGCCGAGAAGGTGAAGGCGGCCGCGCGCGCGCGCATGCGTCCGCTGGGAGAGCGCACGCAGCAGGGGCAGCGCAGAGTAAATTACCGTCCGAGCAGCAAGGTGTTGGCTATCGGCTCCTCTACGGGCGGCGTCGAAGCGTTGATTGCGATGCTCCAGCACTTTCCGGAGAATTGTCCGGCGACTGTCATCACTCAGCACATGCCGCCAAGCTTCACGGCCAGTTTCGCCGCGCGGCTCGATCGGCTGTGCGCACCGAAGGTGCAGGAAGCAAGCGAAGGTGCATTGCTGTCGCACGGGCACGTCTATGTGGCGCCCGGCGGCGCCAGGCATTTGGAGGTTCGAGGTGCGGGCCAGATGCGCTGCAAACTCACGGAGGGGCCGCTGGTGAGCGGTCATTCCCCGTCGGTTGACGTTCTATTCAACTCTGTCGCGGAAACATGCCGCTCGCGCGCGGTTGGCGTCATCCTCACCGGGATGGGACGCGACGGCGCCCGAGGAATGAAGGCGATGCGCGACGTTGGCGCGAGGACGCTCGGGCAGGATGAAGCGAGTTGCATCGTTTACGGGATGCCGAAGGCGGCGATGGAGCTCGGTGGCGTCGAGCGTCAGGTTTCCTTGGCGAGCATGGGCGCAGCGGCGCTCGAGCTTTGTGAATTCGAGATGAGGGGGGCGGCCTAATGCCGGCAGCTGCAGACATCAAGGTTCTGGTCGTTGACGATCAATTGACCATGCGGGCGCTGATCCGGTCCGCTTTGCAGGAAATTGGATTCCGCGAGATCGAGGACGCGGGCGACGGCGAGGAGGGCTTTAAGTCCATGTTGACCCGCCTGCCGCACCTTGTGATTTCGGATTTCAACATGCCCAAGCTCGACGGGCTAGGTTTCCTGCGCGCGGTGCGTGCGCATGAGGCGACCAAGAAGGCGGCTTTCATCATGCTGACCGGTCGCGCCGACAAGGAATTGGTGCAGCGGGCGATGCAGTACGGCGTCAACAATTACATCACCAAACCGTTCTCGCCGGCGTCGCTGCGCGCGAAGATACAGGAAGTGTTCGGCCAGCTGACATGATCGCCGTCGCGTCCCCTCGCCAGACAACACCCGCGCCCGCAAGGGAGCGGGTCATGCATGTCGTGCAGGGCGAGTATGCGGTCGTGACCGAGCCTGGCGTGGTGTTGACCACAATTTTGGGATCCTGCGTCGCCACCTGCCTTTGGGATCCGATGGCGGGCGTTGGCGGCATGAACCATTTCCTGTTGCCGGGTGACGAGCACTCCAGCGATTCCATGAAATACGGCGTGAATTCCATGGAATTGCTGGTGAACGGCCTGCTGCAGCGGGGAGCGATACGTTCGCGGATGCAGGGCAAATTGTTTGGCGGCGCGCATGTGATTCAAAATTTGTCCGATATCGGCGCCAAAAATGCCGAGTTCGCGCTAAAGTTTCTGAAACTCGAAAACATTCCCTGCGTCGGTCAAAGCCTGGGCGGAGATCGCGCGCGCCGCGTGCGGTTTTGGCCGCAGAACGGCCGCGCTGCACAGATGCTGCTCGAATCCTCCAGTCCAGAGGCGCTCAGCGCCGAACGCACCCGGCCCGCAGCGCCCCAAGCCCCGTCTGCGGCGGGCTCCATCGAGCTGTTCTGAGCATGGCGCCGGCGCGCTTTTCCCAGCCTCAAGTCGCGGAGGCCCTCACTCCTGTACGGGATGTGTTTTCGTTGCTTGCGGACGAACTGGAGCGCGCCCGCACACTTGGGCTGCGTGTGGAGGGCGCCATCTGCGCAATCGCTGTGCGCTCCTCGATCGATGGCGCGGTAGTCGCCGAGCTGCAACAACTCGACGCCGTTCTGCAGCACATTGCCGCCTTGCGCGACTTTGCGGCCGAGGCGGCGCGCCAAGCGCAAGTTGACCAGTCGATCGCCACCCAGTCCGCCTTGGCGCGCATAACGCTCGGCGATGTGCGCTCGCGTTTGTCCGGCGGCTTCATTGACGCCAATCTCTCCGATGACGGCTGGGAGATCTTGTAGATGAGCGGCGTCGATCCCAACGCGCGCATCAATCTATCGAAGGCGAACGTCCTGCTTGTGGACGGCAGTCAGCATTCCTTGGATATGCTGGTGCAAATCATGAAGGGCTTCGGCGCCGCCGAAGTTCATCGCGCACAAGGCGTCATCGAGACGGAGCGTTTGCTGAAGAGCAAAAGCTTCGACCTGATTGTGATCGACCCGAACCTGGCCGACGGTGACGGGTATGCGCTGGTGCGGGAGTTGCGACACAGCACCAATGGTTCTCCGAATGCATTCATTCCGGTGATCCTGGTAAGCGGTCACGCCCGCGCTTCGGACGTGGCCAAGGCTCGTGATACGGGCGCAAACTACTTCGTGGCCAAGCCAATCACGCCGAACGTGCTGTTGCAGCGGATCATGTTCGTCTCGCGCGACAAGCGGCCGTTCGTTGAGGTCGGCGCCTATGTCGGGCCGGATCGGCGCTTCAAATTCGAAGGCCCGCCGGTCGGTAGCGACGGACGCCGCAATAACGATCTCAAATCCCCGTTGGGCACCGCCGACGAGCCAAACATGTCACAGAACGAGATTGATATGATGATCAAGCCGCAGCGGGTGATGTTATGAGCGTCGTTGTACGAAAATTCGAGCCTGACGCCAAGCTGAAGAAAATGCTGGACCAGCCTGGTGGAGTTACCGCCGAGCAAGCGCTCTCCCGCGCCAAGCAGGGGCTCGAATCGATCCGCGAGAATTGCCTCGGCGCCACCGACGAGAAGATCGCGTCGTTGCAGGCACTCTCCAGCGTCAACGAGACTGGGCGCGGCGAGAAGATGTACAGGCTATCGAATGAGGTGTTCGCCGAGGCAGGCGCTTTTGGACTTAGCGAACTAAGCGCGGTGGCGCACTCACTCTGCACGTTGCTCGCAGCGCACGAGGGCTCGCAGCCACCGCGCGCCGCCGTTGCGGTGCATGTTGAAGCGATGCGAGCGCTGCGGCGCCCCGAACTAGCTGGAGACAAAGCGGCACGCATGGCGGTGCTGCAGGGATTGCGCGGCGTGGTGCAAAAATTCTCAGCGCCCGGCCCCTGACGCTCAACCGATCCAGCGCATCAGCCCTTCCTGAGCGGTGGATGCGATCAGCGCGCCATCCTCACGATAAAGCGCGCCGCGATTGAAACCTCGAGCACCAGACGCCGAAGGGCTGTCTTGAACATAGAGGTGCCAGCGGGCGAAATTGACTGGGCGATGGAACCAGACGATGTGGTCCAGACTGGCGGTCTGGAGTTTATCGCCCCACGTGACGCCGTGCGGGCGCAACGCGGTGCCGAGCAGGGAGAAATCGGAAGCGTACGCGAGCAACGCCTGATTCATTATTGCGCCGTCGCCGACATCCTGGCGCGCGCGTAGCCAAACCATTTGCGCCGCAGGCTTCACCACCGGATTGGCCTCATCGTTTGGGTCAATAGGCCGGAACTCGATTGGCGAATTCCGCCACCAATGCTCCGTATTTTTCATGAACGCGGCATTCTCCCGCAGTGCGCGGAGCGCCGCGTCTGGCGACAGGGCGTCAGGCAAGGGCGTTTGGTGGTCAAAGCCGCATTCGGCGACATGAAACGAGCACGCCATGTTAAAGATCTGTTCGCCGTTCTGGATAGCGATGACGCGCCTTGTCGAAAAGCTTTTGCCATCGCGCGAGCGTTCGACTTGGTACAAAACGGGCTTCTTGGGGTCGCCGGGGCGAATGAAGTAACTCTGCAGTGAGTGGCAGATACGGCCTTCGATGGTGTGATAGGCGGCGACGAGCGCTTGCGCCACCACCTGTCCCCCGAAAATGCGGCTGCGAACTTCCTGTGGCGACCGGCCGAGAAAGAGGTTCACCTCAATTTGTTCCAGCGTCAGAGTTTTGATTAGAGCGTCCATGGCGCCGGCTTAAGCCTCGGTGCGCATGGACACAAGCGAGCCCTTGAGCAGAGCAGTCAAGCGGTCTTGCGGATAGCGGCGTCTATTCGCGCGGCTAGCACATTCGAGGAAACGGGCTTCACCAAATAACCGTCGATCCCCAGTTTTGCTGCCTGTCGGATGAACTCGACGTCGGCGCGCCCTGTCACCATGATGACTTTCAGGGAACGAAGGCGCTCTTCGCCACGGATTGCCGCGAGCGTTTCGATGCCGTTCAGCTTCGGCATCTCGGCGTCGAGCAACACCAGATCGAAGGTCCGAGATCGCAGGGTGGCCAGCGCCATGGCGCCGTCCTCCGCATTCTGGACGTGGACGAGTCCCAGCCCTCGAAGGCTGGTGCAGATCAGTTGGCGCATGGACTTTTGATCGTCCACGACCAGGACACGCAGGGTCTCGCGCGTAAGCATGGAGGCCTCTCAGCTCTAGCTGTCTCAGCTCATCCCACTGTGGTCACAGGCGCTTAACAAGATCGCAAGGCAGGTGTTGTTTATGCGCTGCTCACGAGACGTTGCTGCGAGCGGGCGTTGAGCTGCTGTTCAAGCAGCGCAATCGTTTCGCTCACTTGCTCCAACGTTCGTATGTTGCGGCCGTCCATGTCATGGATTCGAGCTTCGAGTCGTTGGCGCAATGAATCGAACTCAGCCACGAAATCCGGGGCGGGAGTTAGGGCCGACCCCCGATCGATCGACGCAGCGATGGCGTCTAGACGCGCGCCATGGTCATTGGCCTCCACGGCGGCGAGACGGCGCTCCTGTTGCTCGACGAAGCGTGCGATATCGGTTTGAATCCGCGCAAGGGCCTCGCCTTGGCTCGATACGATCTCAGAGATACGGTTCTCGACAACGGCGACTTTCGCGCTGACACGATCGACTTCGCCGGTTTTCGCCGCTTGTTCGAACTTGCGGAAGCGATCCTCAGCATAAGCTGCGGCGCCGGCGCTCTTCGCCGATGCGCGATTCAAAGACCGGACAAATTCGGTGTTTTGCGCAGTGTGGGCGTCGAGGCGCTGGCGCAGATCTTCCAAGGCCTGCGCGAGGGAGTCCTCGTTCGTTAAATCGCCCATCCGCTTGGCGAGGCCCGCGACCTCGCCGCGCAGCGACTTCAGCTCGCGATTGGTCGAGGATTTATCAAGCGCCTTTTCAAGATGCAGCTGCTGCTCAGCTTGTGTTTGCTCGAGCTCCGCCAGCCGTTCGGCGACCGGGGGGTCGGCTTCATGGGCCAAGATGGCCATGCCGAGGGTCCGGTCGATAAGGTGCAGGCGCGCCGCGACGCCGCAATGCTGCCCGTGCAGGCTGGCGAGTTCGGCCTCGAGCTGCTCTACAGCCTGCGCCGACCTGGTTGCGGCTTCGCCGAGCTTCAAGGTAAATTTCCCGTCGGCGCCAGCGATGTCGGCGGCGAGCTTCTCGAGCGCGGCCAAAGTGCAGGCCTCTACCCGGGCGATATTGTCGCTGAGCGCACTCGAAGTTGCGGCTTGCATCGATTCGATCCGGTCGAGGCGTCCGGCGGCGTGCTGTTCATGTGTCTCGAGGTTTGCATCGAACCGATTGCCCAGCGATTCAAGGGCGTTTCTTCGTTCGGCGTTTGATCGAAGGAGGGCGGCTTCAAGTGCGGAATCAGCACGGCTTAGATCGGCGACGGCACCTTCCAGCTTGGAGTGGTTCGCCTCCGCAAGCGCCGCCAGCTGAGCCGCCAGCGATTCGCTCGCCAGTGTCGCGGCCCGTTCGCCGTTGCTAAGCCGGTCCGCCAGCGCCCCCAGCTGCGACTCCGTCTCTCCGAACGCTTCGCGCATGCGGTCGCGGGTTTCGGCGGCGCTGTTGGCAATTCCGGTCTCGGTTGCGGCGACGAAATCGCGAAAGTCGCGCAGGAGCGCCTGCAACGCCGCATCAGCGCGGGCGCCGGCAGCCTCAGAATCTTCGCGGATCGCCTGCAATCCGCCGTCGATATTGGCGGCGGTGTCGAGCGCGAGCGTGGCGAAATCTTCGGCAACGGCGTGTTTGAGCGCGTGGTGCGCTTCTGCCAGCAAGGCTGCGGTCTGGCGTGCACCTCTCGCGACATCCTCAACAAAATCCAAGTGTTGGTCGGCGCGGGACAAACGCGCGGAATAGTCGATCTGGACATTTTCGGCGCCTTGCCAGCGCGCAAAGCCATCTCGCTCGACGCCCGCCAGCCGCTTCTGGAGCAGCGCGATCTCTTCCGAAAGGGTCTGTGTATCCTCGCGTATGGCCGCTTGCGCCCCCAGCGCGACGCCTTCGGCGTCGCACACGCGCGCCTCGATCGAGAGTGTGGCGGCTTCTAACGAGCGCAGCGCAGTCTCTAGGCTGGCCGTGGAAGCGCCAAGCCGTCGCTCCAATGCCTCAACCCTATGGCGGTAGGCGAAATTTTCCGAGCCTTGCCGCGCGAACGCGTTCTTACGAGTAGGCCCGGCATCTCTTGCGCCGCTTAGCAAATTGCTTACGAAGTCGGAGAGATCCAACCCGGAAATCTCGGCGGCTTCGATCATTCGGCGCTGCATCGACGGCGGCAGGTCGTCGAGTTCCAGGAAATCGTTGCTCATCTTTGCCTCGCCGCGCTGCGAAGACCGTGCCCACATCGCGGTTAAGTTGAAGTAAAATCGAGGCTTTTGGCGAGACTCTGCTAGCAAACCGGGGCCGTGAAAGCGACACGCCGCAAGGATTCTTCAGCGCCCGCGGCGAAACGCTTATTTATGGCGCCCACGGGTGGTGCAAATCATGTCATCCTGACGACAGCATGGCATGAACGATTTTCCACCTTAACAGCGCCGGATTCGCATGCTGTTCTCACGTAACGGGCAGAGTATAGGTCAGGCGCCCTATCTTGTGCTTGTCGGGTTCGACGGAGGTACGATGTCTGAGGATATCTTTCGCAGCTATACGCGCACGTTCGAGCAGCGGCGCGAGGCGGAAATGCCGCTGGCTGACTTCTTAAGTCTCTGCCGCGACGACCCGATGGCCTATGCGACCGCGCATGAGCGCCTGCTCGCCGCGATCGGCGAGCCCAGGCTGGTAGATACCTCCAAGGACGCCCGGCTTGGGCGGGTGTTCATGAACCGAACGGTGCGGTTCTACCCTGCGTTCGTTGAATTCTACGGGATGGAGGAAACGATCGAGCGCATTGTCGCTTTTTTCCGCCATGCCGCCCAAGGCTTGGAAGAGCGTAAACAAATTCTCTACCTGCTCGGCCCGGTTGGCGGGGGCAAATCGTCCCTTGCCGAGCGGCTGAAGGCGCTGATGGAAGAGCTGCCTATCTATGTGCTGAAGGCTGGCGATACCTTGTCGCCAGTGTTTGAGCATCCGCTCGGCCTCTTCGATCCTGAAATCTGGGGCAAGCGGCTCGAGGACGAGTACAACATCCCGATTCGCCGCCTGACCGGGCTGATGAGCCCATGGTGCGTCAAGCGGCTCGACGAATTCGGCGGCGATATCTCCAAATTCCGGGTGGCGAAGGTGACGCCGTCGCGCCTTAGGCAAGTCGCGGTCGCCAAGACCGAACCGGGAGACGACAACAACCAGGACGTGTCCTCGCTGGTCGGCAAGGTCGATATCCGCAAGCTTGAAATGCACGCGCAGAATGACCCCGACGCCTATTCGTACTCTGGCGGCCTCAACCGGGCAAATCAGGGCATCCTCGAGTTCGTGGAGATGTTCAAAGCCCCGATCAAGATGCTGCACCCGCTGCTGACCGCGACGCAGGAGGGCAATTATGTCGGCACTGAGAATATCGGCGCCATCCCGTACCAAGGCATCATTCTGGCGCACTCGAACGAAGCCGAGTGGCAGACCTTCCGTCACAACAAGAACAACGAAGCCTTTATCGACCGCATCTACGTAATCAAAGTTCCGTATTGCCTGCGCGTGCACGAGGAGCAGAAGATTTACGAAAAACTGATCCGCGGTTCGGAGCTGTCGGAAGCGCCGTGCGCGCCGGGCACGCTGGAAATGCTGGCGCGTTTCTCAGTGCTGTCGCGGCTGAAGGAGCACGAAAATTCAACCGTGTTCGCCAAGATGCGAGTCTACAATGGCGAGAGCCTGAAGGAAGTCGATCCGAAGGCGCGCACGCTGCAGGAATACAAGGATGCGGCCGGCGTCGATGAGGGCATGGAAGGTATTTCGACGCGTTTTGCCTTCAAAGTGCTGGCCGCGACCTTCAATCACGATACCAACGAAGTGGCCGCCGATCCGGTCCACCTCATGTATGCGCTTGAGCAGGCGGTGCGGCGCGAGCAATTCCCGCAGGAGCAGGAAAACCGCTTGCTGGAATTCGTGAAAGCGGAACTGGGGCCGCGTTACGCCGAATTTATCGGCAACGAAATCCAGAAGGCGTATCTCGAAAGCTATCACGATTTCGGGCAGAATTTGTTCGATCGCTATGTCGATTACGCCGACGCGTGGATCGAAGACGTCGATTACAAGGATCCCGACACCGGACAATTGCTCAATCGCGAGCTGTTGAATCAGGAATTGTCCAAAGTCGAGAAACCCGCTGGCATCGCCAATCCCAAAGATTTCCGCAACGAGGTCGTGAAATTTACGCTGCGCGCTCGCGCCAGCCACGGCGGCAAGAACCCGTCCTGGACCTCTTACGAAAAGATCCGCGAAGTGATCGAGCGGCGCATGTTCTCACAGGTGGAGGACTTGTTGCCGGTGATCAGCTTCGGCTCCAAGAAGGACGGCGACAGCGAAAAGAAGCACGAAGAATTCGTGCTGCGCATGGTCGAGCGCGGCTATACCGAGCGGCAGGTTCGCCGGTTGGTTGAATGGTACATGCGCGTCAAGCAGGCCGGGTAGGCTGCGCGCATGCACATTATCGATCGGCGTCTCAATCCCGGCGGCAAGAGTTTTGCCAACAGGCAGCGTTTCCTGCGCCGCGCGCGTGCGCAAGTGCGCAAAGCTGTGCGCGAGGCGTCGAGCCATCGTTCGATCAAGGACGCCGGAAAGGGCGGCGAGGTCTCCATCCCCGCGGGCGGCGTGCACGAACCGGTGCTGCGGCGCTCGGCCGAGGGTGGCGTGCGCGATTATGTGCTCCCCGGCAACAAGAAGTACATCCAGGGTGACGGCATACCGCGTCCGGAGCAGGGCGGCGGTCAGGGCTCGCGCGCCAGCGATTCCGGCGAAGGCGAGGACGAGTTTCGCTTCGCCTTATCGGATGAGGAATATCTCGATCTCTATCTTGAGGACTTGGAATTACCTGACCTGGCGAAGCGCCAGATCGCGGGCGCACAGGCGGTGCAATGGCGCCAAGCCGGGTTTTCGAGCGATGGCCCCCCGGCGCGCATCTCGGTGCCACGCACATTGCGCCACTCGCTGTCGCGACGCATCGCGCTGAAGCGCCCTAAGGCGGAAGAAATCCAGCTTCTGCGCGACGAGATCGAGCGGCTTGAGCGCGAGGGCGGCCATTTCGAGGAATTGGTGAAATTGCGCGCCGATCTTGAGCATCGGATTCTGCGAACCAAGCGCATTCCCTACATCGACCCGGTTGATGTGCGGTATCGGCGGCTAGAGGCGACCCCAAAGCCGATCGCCAAGGCGGTGATGTTCTGCCTGATGGATGTGTCTGGCTCGATGAACGAGCACATGAAGGATCTAGCGAAGCGCTTTTACTCGCTGCTCTACCTGTTCCTCAATCGCCGCTACGAACACGTGGATGTGGTGTTCATTCGCCACACGCACGAGGCGCAAGAGGTGGATGAGCAGACCTTCTTCTATTCGCGCGAGACCGGCGGCACTGTGGTCTCGACGGCTTTGTTCAAGATGGAAGAGATCCTGCGCGCTCGGTATCCGGTGAGCGATTGGAACATCTATGCCGCGCAAGCTTCCGATGGCGACAATACATCGAGCGACAATGCCGTGGTGCTGCAGCAATTGCGCGATGTGATCCTGCCGATCTGCCAGTATTACGCTTATGTCGAGGTCGGCATGGACGACGAAGAGGAGCCGCCCGGCGGCGCCGGCGAACCATCGACCAATCTGTGGCGCGCCTACAGGCGCGTGTCGGTGGATGCGCCATTTGCGATGCGGAAAGTACGACACCGCCGCGACATCTATCCGGTGTTTCGTGAACTGTTCTCGCGCCGCCCCGAGGTAGCGGAGGGCATATGAGCGCCTGCGGTTTCTCCACTCATTCCCGGATTGGCGCGCCGCGCCAAGTCCGGGACCCAAGATCGCCGAAGCATCGTGTCGAAGCGCTGTCTATAGTGTTTATGGGAGTGTTTATGGGCCCCGGAATGCGCTACGCGCATCCGGGGATGAGTGTGGAGGCGCTTGAACGCCAATCGCAGGCGCAGCCATGAGCGCACTCCTGTACAAAGGTCCGGACTGGGACTTTGAGCTGATCAAGCGCGTGCACGGGGCGTGCGGGGAAATCGGCGTCAAGGAGATGGGGCTCGATCCCTATCCCAACCAGATCGAGGTGATCACCACCGAGCAGATGCTCGACGCTTACGCCTCCACCGGCATGCCGCTGTTTTACCGGCACTGGTCATTCGGCAAGCAATTCGCGCGCAACGAGGCCATGTATCGCAAGGGCTATCAGGGGCTTGCCTACGAGATCGTGATCAATTCCAATCCATGCATTGTCTATATCATGGAGGAAAACTCCGCCACGATGCAGACTTTGGTGCTGGCGCATGCGGGCTACGGTCACAGCCATTTCTTCAAGAACAATTATGTGTTCAAACAATGGACCGATGCCAACGGGATCCTGGATTATCTCGAGTTTGCACGCGGTCTGATCGCCAAGTACGAGGATCGTTACGGCCAGGAGCAGGTCGAGCGCGTGCTCGATGCGGCGCACGCGCTGCAAAGTCATGGCGTGCATCGCTTTCCGCGCAAGCGCATGCCGGATTTGCGCTCGGAAGAGCTGCGCGAGGAGGAGCGCCGCCGCCACGGCGAACAATTGTTCAACGATCTCTGGCGCACGGTGCCGGCGGGTCAGAAGCGCAAGGCCGGCGCCGATGAGGACGCCAAGCGCAAGGCGCTGCTTGGGCTACCGGAAGAGAATCTGCTTTATTTCCTCGAAAAAACCGCGCCGCGATTGAAGCCGTGGCAGCGCGAATTGCTGCGCATCGTGCGGCTGATCAACCAATATTTCTACCCGCAGCGGCAAACCAAGGTGATGAACGAGGGCTGCGCCACCTTTACCCACCACCGCATCATGAACCGCCTGCACGAGAAGGGCCAGATCGACGACGGCGCCTTTCTCGAATTCCTGCACTCGCATACCAGCGTCGTGCTGCAGCCGGCGTTCGACGACCGCCGCTTCTCCGGCATCAATCCCTATGCGCTCGGGTTCGCCATGTGCAACGACATCGAGCGTATATGTACAAAGCCAACCGATGAAGATCGCGAATGGATGCCAGATATCGCCGGCAAGGGCGATCCCTATGGCGTGCTACGCGACATCTGGGCAAATTATCGAGATGAGAGTTTCGTCTCGCAATTCCTCTCGCCGGCCTTGATCCGCGAGTTCGGCCTGTTCCGCGTCGTCGACGATGAGGACGAGGAAGAGATGAACGTCGCCGCCATTCACGACGAACGCGGCTATCGCAATATTCGCCGCGCGCTCTCGAAGCACTACGACATCGCCTACCGCGACGCCGACATCCAAATCGTCGATGTCGATCTGGCGGGCGACCGCAAGCTAATCTTGAACCACCGGGTGCTCGACGGCGTGTTGTTGGAAGAAAACGACGCGCAGAAAGTGCTGCAGCACGTCGCCGATCTCTGGGGCTATGACGTGAGGCTGGTGGAGGCGGACGACGCGGGCGAGGAAATGGCCGAGCACACGGCTAGTCCGCGGGGCGGGTTGGGGTAGTGGCAAAACAGCGGCCCGAACCCCCGACCCCAGGGGGCAAACACCCAGATCGACGATCCCCTGGGTTTCGGATCGCGCGAAGCGCGTCCGGAATGACGGAGCTTGTTTCCGTGAAAGTGGGTCGAAGTCTGAGGCCGCCGGCATAAGTCCATCAGCGCCGCCCGCTCAGTCATCGTGCTTTGCACGCTGACAGCTCGTCAGTGAACGGGGGAGAAAAACTTAAACCCCCAATCGCGCAAGCCCCTCCGAGATCGCGGGATCGACCTGCACATCGCGTGGCTGCAGTGGGCGGGCGAGCCGCAACCCCTCCAACGCCCGCGCGCGCGAGAGCGCTACGTAAGTCTGCCCAGGCGCAAACGCGCCGCGGCCGAGATCGATCTCGACGGAATCCAAGGTCATGCCTTGCGCCTTGTGGATAGTCAGCGCCCACGCGTGGGCCAATGGGAATTGCACGTATTTGAACTCCTCCTTGACCTCCATGCGATTTTCCTTGGCGTTCCAACTCCAGCGCGCCTGCGGCCACACCGCGCGCTCGACCTCGACTTCCTTGCCGTCGTCTTTCTTCACCGTGACCAGCGTGTCCTCGAGCTTCACCACCGTACCGAGCGTGCCGTTGACCCAGCGCCCCTCCGGATCGTTTTGCGTGAAGATTACGCGCGCGCCCTGCTTCAGCACCAATTCCAGCGGCGCCGGAAAACGATCGGCGAATTGTGATTTTGGCGCGTCGCCCTCGAAGCCGCCGGTATATTTCGCGGCCGCGCCGGTGAGCGCCTCTAAGCCGCGGCGGTTGTAGCTGTCGGCCACCGCGTTGGTGGCGCACAGGAGCACTGGTCGCTGTGCTAGTTCGCGTCCGAGGCAGGCCGCATTCAGCGTCTCCACCGCGTCAGCGACGCCACGATTTTCCCGCAATGCAGATAAGAGCGCGATGAAATCGCGGTCGGTTTGGCGGTATACTTCCGTGAGTTGTACAGCTGCCATTGGCGCGTCGCGCAGGCAATGCGCCGAGAACGCATACGGACTCGCGTAGCCCGCGTCCTCCAGGAGCTGGCCTTCCTCGCCGCGGACCACCGGCGGCAATTGGTAGAAATCTCCCACCAGCAGCATCTGCACGCCGCCGAACGGACGTTGCGATTTGCGCGCGACTTTCAGATGCTGATCCATGGCGTCAAGCACATCGGCGCGCAACATCGAGACTTCATCGACGATGAGGCGACGCAGCGCGCGTGCGGTGCGGGTGAAAAAATAATGCGGCTTTTCGTTCACGCCGATTAGCGGGCGCGGGGGAAAGCCGAAGAAAGAATGCACGGTCTGGCCGCCAATATTCATCGCCGCCAATCCCGTCGGCGCCAGCAGTGCTTGGGGAAATCCCGGGTCTTCCTCCACCAGCGCCCGGATGAAATGGCTCTTGCCGGTGCCGGCGCGTCCGGTCACCAGCACGATCGGCGTGCGCTCGGAAAGCGCCGCGCGCGCTTCCTCGGCGGCGAGATTGGGCGCGAGGGCGGGAATCGGCATCACGGGACTATAGCCTAGGGACGAGGCGACTTGCCTAAATGTTCGGCGGCGTCCTAGATTCCCAGCAGCGTCAACGCGATCGCGGCGGCGAGCACCAAGGCAATGAACGCGGTGAGCCCCGAGGCGACGATGCGGGCTGTTTTGAGCACGCGGTGGCCCTTGATCGGCTTGTCCTCGCGCGGGGCGAGCGCGAACTTGCACATGAGGGCGAATGCGCCGGCGATTGCAGCGACTATTGCCCCGCCTGGAGCGCCGGCGAGCAGGGCGGCGAGCGCGGCGGCGAAGGCGATCAGGCCCAACGGGCCATGGCCCTGGCTCATCACCATCTTGACCAGACGCTCGGCGCGACCCTGATCGAAGGTCTTGTACGCAACCGGCGAGAGCACCATCGAAAACAGCATGATCCAGCCTATTGATGTGGCGGCGAGGATAATTGCGGCGGCTTGGGCGGTCTGTTGCATCATGAGATCGCCCTTAGCATGAGTCGCGGCAAACGGCTCGATCCGGAAGCGGATCGGTTGTTCTGAATTTGCGCACGCCGCACTAACGCCACGCGATGTTTTTTTGCCAATCGCGCGGCTCGTAACCGGAACGATCAGCGACGACGACGGGTTCTTCCGCCACGGGGTTCGGCGGCGGCGGCGCCGCCGCGGGCGGTGGTTTCGGCGAAGGTGGAGGCGCGGGCGGAGGTGGAGGCTGGGGCCTTGGCGATGCGGCGGCGCGTTTTTGCGCGGCGCGCTCGAGCCGTTCCAAGCGCTCGGCTAGCAGCGCGGCGGCCGCCGCTCCCTTAATGTCGCCCGCATGTATGAGCCGCCGGCATAGCCCACGCGCACGCTCGGCGTCGGTCGTGGCGCCACGCTGTGTACGGCGAGTTTGTGCCCAGTTATTCGCACTCATGTGTTCACCTGACGCGGCGTCTCGCGCTTCTCTCGCATTGCAAAAGAAGTTCGGAGGGAGGGACGATCGGCCCCGGCACAAACAACAGAGAGAAACGCGCGCCGAAGCCCATCGTCCCTGCGGTGGTTTCCGCCAGCGCGCGCGAGGGGGGAGCTGTTCGCTCCGGATCGCGGCGCCGGCGGCGAGCGGGTCGGTCCAAACTTCGCGCTTTCGGCTTTCGCCCTGGCGCGAACCGGTCCCCGGGCCGCGGCGGTTTCAGTCCCCGCCGCCTTTCTCGCTCACCGCGTCCGGCTTCACGCTTAGGGCAGGATCCAAACGCCCCTCCGATGCAACCGGACGCAAGGATCATAAGCCCGCGCCGGATCGGTCGGATAGATTTTGGTGCGGCGTTTGATTTCACAAGATTTTTCATCGGCGCCGTGCTGGATGGCGCGCGCCAATCCAGCAATATCGGCGCACAGTCCCGGACTCATCGGGCGCGCTGGGCATCAGCGATTGGTTCCTTAGCTCGGTCGAGCGCGCGCCGGTCGAAAGCTGAGTAAATGGCGGCGCGTAAGTCTTCGGCAAAGCGTTCGCCTTCCCGCGCCGCCTTTCGCGATTGCGGATAATAGGCCACGGCTGGCGGCGGCCCGCCCAAGGCGGCGCGCACTTGCGCCACCGCGTTGAGCGGGAGCGCGCGCGCTCCTGCGTCGGCGCAAATGAACACGATGCGTTCTCCGCCTGGCGTCTTGGCTGCTTTTTCAAGCTCCCACGCCACGTTCTCGCTCACATCGGTGAGGTCGACGATAATGACATCGGTCGATCGCAACGCTAGGCTCACGGCTTCTCTCCAGTGATCGTCGCCGATGCGTAGGACCGTGGCGCCTTTGCGCTTGCCTTTGTCGATTGCTTTCAGGTGTTGCGGCAGACGTGCGAAATCGTCGCGATTGCGCGCGAACGCCGCACCGATCGGCCCGGCAAGCGCGGCAACCGCCATGAACAACAGCGTCGCTAGCATAAACGCGGCGGCGGTGAGGAGAACGATCAATAGCAGAGCCAGGACGTTTCCAAATGCTTGGCCGAGCGCTTGGCCGATGGCGTCGCCAAGATTGTCGGCGGTGGGTCGCCATTGTTCGGCTTGCGTCTGCACATCGCGCCAGGAATTTGCCGCGCCAAATCCGAGCAATGCCGCGATGGGTGCGAACAGAATCCAAAAAGTGGGGGCTAGCCGGTTGCGACGCTGTTCGAACGAGAGCTGCACCTCGCGATCCTGCAGCGTGAGCGCGCTGACGCCGTCGCGGGCGAGGCGGTCGATGAGGTGCGAAGTTTGGAACGCGTCGCCGCCCTCGCTCCCGAAACGACGCAGCCACATCGCTTGGATGCGCTGCGGGGTCAGCGCCGCGCGGGTCGCGCTATAGGTCCAGCGCGCGACCATGCTGAACAGAAATGCGAAAAGCACGACGACCGCGCCGAGCAGATAGAGCGAGGTCCGGTCGTCGTCGCTCGGGCCCAGCGCCACATAAGAAGCGCTCGCCCCCAACAGAAGCGCGAACGTCCATACCGGCGCCGACGCCAGCGCCGCCCAGAAGCGCGCCTTCTGTGCGTCCTTGGCGATTTGCCTAGCAATCCCGTTCCTGCCCTTTGCCATCGACCGTCCCCGAAGGGAGACTAGCGTTTCTGCCGCTGGCTGGCGCGCACTTTCACGCTTCTGGAGCGCAATTGCCCGAAAGCGGCGCATCGTCCAGCTGGGGTATCAGGTATTGGGGGAGGATTGGGGTCGTAGCTTCCCCAGGATCACGCTGTCGCGGATGCCGAGATGTGTTTTCCAATTGCCCCGAAGCAAGCCCTCGCGCTGAAAGCCCGCGCGCAGGAACAGCGAGAGCGAGGCGGTGTTCTCGGGATCGACATCGGCGGCGAGGCGGTGCAGGGCGAGCGCGGTGAAGGAATAGCCTTCGATCAATTTGAGGGCTTCCGACGCCAGGCCCCGCCCAGCGGCGTCGCGGCGCATGATGATGCCGAACTCGCCGACCCCGTCGCGCAGCACGAACAGCGCCACTCGCCCGAGCACCTCGCCGCCGTCCTCGGTGATGGCCCACACCAGCGCGCCTTTCATGTTAAGCGTGGCTTCGACATAGGCGCGCGTTTCTGCGATGTCCTTATGCGCGGGTCCGGACCAATAGCGATGTGTCGCCGCGTCGCCATGGGCGGCGAATAGCGCCTCCGCATCGTCAGGCACAAGCGGGCGCAGCACGATGCCGGGAGCAGCCAGTGTCGGCGTAATCATGGCGCCGCTTCCACCTTGCTTCGCTCGCTCGCGCGCACTTTCACGCTTTCGCTGCGCAATTGTCCGCAAGCAGCAAGGATATCGCGCCCGCGCGGCGTGCGGATGGGGGACGAGTAGCCGGCGCGGTTCAGCACTTCAGCGAATTTCTCGATAATTTCCCATTCCGAGCACTCGTACGGCGCGCCGGGCCAAGGGTTGAACGGAATGAGATTGATCTTGGCGGGGATGCCCGCGAGCAGGCGCACCAGCGCCTTGGCTTCGGCGAGCGTGTCGTTGACGCCCTTCAGCATCACGTATTCGAACGTCACCCTTTTGGCATTGTTGAGCGAAGGATAAGTGCGGATGGCGGCGAACAATTCCTCAAGACCATATTTTTTGTTCAGTGGCACGAGCTGATTGCGCAATTCGTTGTTGGTGGCGTGCAGCGAGATCGCCAGCATGGCGCCCGTGCGTTCGCCCAGTTCCTTGATCATGGGCGCCACACCCGCCGTGCTCACCGTGATGCGACGGCGCGAGATGGAAATGCCGTCGCCGTCCGAGATCGTGTCGATGGCGGCGGCGACATTGTCCAAATTGTACAAGGGCTCGCCCATGCCCATGAACACGATATTGGTGAGTTGGCGGTCGCCATCGTTGAGCGGGCGCTCGGGCGTGGGCCATTCGGCAAGGGCATCGCGCGCGATCAAAACTTGCGCCACGATCTCCTGGGCCGTCAAATTACGCACCAGCTTTTGCGTGCCGGTATGGCAGAAGGTGCAGTTCAAGGTGCAGCCGACCTGGCTTGAGACGCACAGAGCGCCGGCGCGGCCGACATCGGGAATGAACACGCATTCTGCTTCAACGCCGGGCCCAAGCCGCACCAGCCATTTGCGCGTGCCGTCTTGGCTTACCTGCGCCGCCGTTAGTTCGGGCCGCACCAGCGTGTAATGCTCTGCCAGCGTTGCACGCAATTCCTTGGCGACATTGGTCATCGCGGCAAAATCGGTGACGCCGTAATGATAGATCCAGCGCCACAGCTGCTCGGCGCGCATCTTTGCCTTCTTCGGCTCGACGCCAATGGCGATGAGCTTTTCGGCGAGCTCGACTTTGCCAAGGCCGGCGAGGGAAGGGCGGGTGGTCACGGTTGCCTTATGAGGATGGCTCGGCGCCCCGGCAACCCCTTGCTTCACCAAGGCGTGGATCGCCGCTACAGCTGGCGTGCTGGCGCGCAGCAAACAAAGACTGGCGAGCGCGCCGCGCCATGCAGGAGGACGCAATGGGCTTCTACCACGACGGGCATCGCTCTGTTCAGGATCGCTTTGCTTCGGTGGCTCTTGCCGACCGGCTGGAGCAGGTCACGCATCGCACGACGCTCACTGCCGAGGACGCCGATTTTGTCAACGGCGCTAGCTTCTTTTTCCTGGCGACGGCGGACGCGGAGGGGCGGCCGGATTGCTCCTACAAGGGCGGCGATGTCGGCTTTGTGCGCGCGATGTCGCCGAATCTGATCGTGTTTCCCGACTATGACGGCAACGGTATGTTCCGAAGCCTTGGCAACATCCTCGTCAACCCAGCCGTCGCGTTGCTATTCATCGCTTTGAACGCGACGCCCAAGAGGCTGCGGATCAACGGAAGGGCGGAGGTGGTTTTCGACGATGCTTCGATCTCGGATTTCGCCGGCGCCCAGGCCCTGATCAAGGTGACGCCCGAGCATATCTTTCCAAATTGCCCGCGCTACGTTCACGACATTGGATCGGGTGCTCCCTCGCCTTATTCGCCGCGCGCCGGCGAAGCGCCGGTGGAGCCGGCGTGGAAGGGCTTTGACGCGTTCAAGGATGTCGTGCCGCCGCGCAAAGCGTAGGACCCGACAGCTGCGTAGGCGCGCTTCAGGGTTGCGGGCGGCGTTTCGCGAGCTTTTCGCTCATTTCCAGCTTCGGACCCCCCGGCATGATCGGGCGGGCGGGATAGCCGCCGAGGGCGAGCAGGCGATCGTACATCACGATCGCGCCAGCGAGGCCGACATTGACGCAAAACTTGGTAGGGATTTTCACCACGTGCTTGCAGCGTGTCAGCAGTTCTGGCGAGAGCGATCCGCGCTCGCGCCCGAGTACATAGGCCGCCGACTGCGGATGCATGAAGCGCGGTAACTCGACCGCTTCGTCGGTGAGTTCGACGCCCACCAGGGCGCAACCCTTGGGCAGACGCAGTGCGTCGAGATTTTCCCACGGATAATACGGCATGTGCTCGAAGCTGCGCGACGTGTCGCTGTTGTACGCTTCGCGCACTTTGGGCGCGGCGTTCAGCGTAAAGAAGAAGCTGGCGCCGAAGGCATGCGCGGTGCGCATCAAGGCGCCCAGGTTCATGGGCTTGGAAATTTCCTCTGCGCCAATGCCGAAATAGCCGCGCATCACCGCCGGCAATTCCGGTACGGCCCGCCTTGTACGCCTTCGAGCGTGGCTTGTCCGGCGCGTTCCGCGTAGGTCACGCCGCCGCCGGCGAAGCGTGCGCCTGGTCCGGTGCGAGGCAGCGTGTAGGTGCGTCCGCCGACGGCGATGCGGGCGCGTTCGTTGCTGAGAATTTGTGCGCGAAACGAGGCTCCGTTTTCGCAGCGCCACACCATGGGATCGGTTATAGCTTCGCCGCCGCCGCTCAGATCATCCAAGATAGCGCATCCGCCGAGCGCAAGCACGGCCAGTGCAAAGAGAGGTTTCCTGAGCATCTGCTTCTCATATCAACAAATGCAGATATTGGCGCAACGTCAAAGATGCAATTTCCGGGACGCACACAGTGCGAACCCGGAACCGAGGGGATCGTAGAGCGCGGTCGCGGCCCCTAGGTTCCGGGTCTTGCTCCGCAAGCCCGGAATGACGAGCTCGAGCTTGAAATAGGTCGTGTTTGTGATCGTTGTGAAATAAAGGAGCGGCCGCTCAGCCCTCGCGGCAATTGTTGTACGGCCCGCCAAAGGCGCCAACGAGGCTGGCGACGCCGCTTTGCTCATAATAGCGCACCTCGCCATTGCTATAGCCGGTTTCCACGAAATCGAGACGATAGATGCGCCCGGCCGCGAACACTTCGGCCTGGCGGGCCTGCGCATTGATGCGGATCGAGAACGCCGTGCCCTGGTCGCAGCGCCAATCCAGGCGATCGCCGCGCAGCCCGCTTGGGCCGCCATTGCAGGCGGACAGCGCCAGCGCCGCAATCACGCAAAGGCGCTTCATCCCTCAGACTCGGCGGCAGAGATCGTATGGGCCGCCCGAAGCGCCCGCCAAACTGGCGAAACCGCCTCGTTCCATGTAGTTCACACTTTCGTCGCCGAAACCGGAATCGGTCTGGTCGAGCCTGTAAAGGCGTCCGCCGGCGAACACTTCGGCCTTGCGGGTTTCCTGGTTGATGCGGATGGAGAAGTGCGAGCCGTTCGCGCAGCTCCAATCGACACGCTCGCCATGGGCGCTGTTGAGGCCCTGCAGCTGAGGTAAATCCGGCAGATTGGGCATGCGCGGCAGTTCCGGCATGCGCGGCATGCTGGCGCAAGCGGCAAGCCCAAGCACGCCAGCCAGCAGAATAATGGTCTTCATCGATTCCCCCATCTCAGAACGTCTTAACCTCGCGGACGCCCGTACTCGCAGCCCAAGCACGCTTCATGCCTTGGCTGGCGAAGGGTGTGGTGACATTGCCCTCTGCGTCAACCGCTATCAACCCACCGTAGCCGCCGAGGTTGCGGACATCCTCTATCACCGCGTCGGCCGCCGCTTCTAGGTTAATCCCGGCATAGGCGATACGGGCGGAGACGTCGGCGGCGGCGTTGACGCGCATGAAATATTCGCCAAGCCCAGTGCAGGAGACTGCCGCGCGCCTGTCGGCCCAGCAGCCGGCGCCGATGATGGGCGTATCGCCGACGCGGCCGGGCAGCTTGCCCTGCAGGCCCCCAGTTGAGGTGGCCGCGGCGAGGCGGCCCTGGGTGTCGCGGGCCACCGCGCCGACGGTTCCTGACGCGTGTGTAGCCCCGCTTTCGGCCGGCGTGTAATAATCGCCGGGATTGGCCACACGCTCGAAATCGCGTGAGGCGGCGAAGCGCTCCGCGCCCTCGCCCACGAGCAGCACATGCGAAGTGTGCTCCATCACCCCGCGCGCCACCCGCACCGGTGAGAGAA
>JBEBIU010000088.1:0-12863 GCA_040080225.1 Terricaulis sp. | reverse complement strand
GGATTTTTCCCTCTGTTGGGCCTGGCCAATGGCTTGCGCCAGCCTGTGCATGCGGAGGATGTTGCAACGGCATGTGTGTCGGCGCTGACTTCGCCTGCCGTCGGCAGCAGCCGGCGTTCCCCACTCAATCCCCATCCATTTTCAACGCCGCGATGAACGCCTCCTGCGGGATATCAACCTTCCCGAACTGGCGCATTTTTTTCTTTCCCTCTTTCTGCTTGTCGAGGAGCTTGCGTTTACGCGAGGCGTCGCCGCCATAGCATTTCGCGGTCACATCTTTGCGCAGCGCGCTTAACGTTTCACGCGCGATGATCCTTCCGCCGATCGCCGCCTGGATCGGAATTTTGAACATGTGCTGCGGGATCAGTTCCTTCAGCTTTTCCACCATGGCGCGCCCACGCGACTCTGCGCGGCCGGCGTGCACCAGCATGGAGAGTGCATCCACCGGCTCGTCGTTCACCAGAATACTCATCTTCACCAAATTGCCGACGCGGTGATCGATCAGCTGATAATCGAAGCTCGCATAACCCTTGGAAATGCTCTTCAGCCGGTCGTAAAAATCGAACACCACTTCGTTCAGCGGCAATTCGTACACCAGCATCGCGCGCGAGCCGACATAATTCAGCTCCTTCTGCACGCCGCGGCGGTCCTGGCAGAGCTTGATGATGGCGCCGAGATATTCGTCCGGCGTCAGGATCGTCGCCTTGATCCAGGGTTCTTCGATTTCCTTGATGTAGGTGACATCCGGCAAATCGGCCGGATTGTGCAGCTCCTTCAACTCGCCCTTGTTGAGATGCACGCGATAGACCACGCTGGGCGCCGTGGCGATGAGATCGAGATTGAACTCGCGCGAGAGCCGCTCCTGGATAATTTCGAGGTGCAGCAATCCCAGAAAGCCGCAGCGGAAGCCGAAGCCGAGCGCGGCGGAGGTTTCCATCTCGAACGAGAAGCTCGCATCGTTGAGACGCAGCTTGCTCATCGCCGC
This sequence comes from Terricaulis sp., assembly GCA_040080225.1. Taxonomy (GTDB): domain Bacteria; phylum Pseudomonadota; class Alphaproteobacteria; order Caulobacterales; family Aquidulcibacteraceae; genus Vitreimonas. The sequence goes on along the minus strand of JBEBIU010000088.1, from coordinate 11,878 downwards.
GCGCAGGTCTTCGAAATTGGCCGCATCTTGCGGAAACAATCCGCAGAACACCACCGGCTGCGCCGGCTTGAAGCCAGGAAGCGCCGCGGCGGTCTCGCAGCGATATTCGGTGATGGTGTCGCCGACGCGCGCGTCGCCGACTTCCTTGATCGAAGCGGTCAAAGTGCCGATCTCGCCGGGGCCCAGTTCCTCGACCTCCTGGCGCTTGGGGCGAAGCACGCCCAACGTATCGACATTGTAGTCGGCGCCGGTCTGCATCAGTTTGATGCGCATGCCCTTCTTCATCAATCCGTCGATGACGCGGAACAGCACAACGACGCCGAGATATGAATCGTACCAGGCGTCGACCAGCAACGCTTTCAGCGCCGCGCTCGCATCGCCTGCCTTCGGCGGCGGTAGGCGGGTGACGATGGCTTCGAGCAGTTCGGATATCCCCTCCCCGGTCTTGCCGGAGGCGAGGATGGCTTGGCTCGCATCGAGCCCGATCACGTCCTCGATCTGCTGGCGCACGCGCTCAGGCTCGGCGGCGGGCAGATCGATCTTGTTCAACACCGGTACGATCTCGAGATCGTTGTCGAGCGCCTGGTAGACGTTGGCGAGGGTCTGCGCCTCCACCCCTTGGGAAGCGTCCACGATCAGCAGGGCGCCTTCGCAGGCAGCCAAGCTGCGGCTCACCTCATAGGCGAAGTCCACGTGGCCGGGCGTGTCCATCAGATTGAGGACATAGCTTTCGCCGTCCCTGGCTTTGTAATCGAGCCGCACGGTCTGCGCCTTGATAGTGATCCCCCGCTCGCGCTCGATATCCATCGAGTCGAGGACCTGCTCGGTCATCTCGCGCGCCGACAGCCCTCCCGTCTCCTGGATCAGGCGATCCGAGAGCGTGGATTTGCCGTGGTCGATATGGGCCACGATTGAAAAATTTCGGATTTTGTCGCGCGGCGTCATGTTCGCGGGCTTGCTAGCCGAGCCCGCGGCAAACGCCAAGCGCAGGGCTGCCGACCGGGGCTGGAAGGCGCCGGTCGCGGGCTACATGCCGCCGGTCGTGGGCGCCTTGCGAGCCGGGGTGACGCAGGCTCCAATTCGCCGATGCGTATGCTCCTCGCCGTCGCCCTATGCCTTGTCTTGGCCGCAGGTGGCGCTTCGGCGCAGCTCGCGGCCGCGTGCCCGCCGCCGGGTTACGACCGTGCTCGGCTCGATGCGCTGCGCGCGGCGAATTTCGAAATCCAGGATTATCGCGAGCGACGGCGCTTTGCGCGCGCTATCGCCGCATGCGTGGCCGCGCCAGACCCGGTGCTGCGCGACCAGATCGGATTTGAATCGCTCAGCCACATACTGCGCGCGCGCCAGCTCGACGACGCGACGCAGACAGCGCTTGTAAACGATTTGCTCCCGCGCCTTGAGAGCGCCGATGCAAACGGGTTCGAGCGCCCGTTCGCTGCGCTTGTGCTTTCGGAACTGGTGCGCTCCGACCGGCTCAATCCGTTTCTGAGCGAAGTCGCCCGCGCCGATCTCCTGACCCGCTCCCTCTCCTACTTCGCAGGCGTTAGCGATTATCGCGGCTTCGACGAGACCGAGGGTTGGCGCCATGGCGTTGCACACGGTTCGGACCTCCTGCTGCAGTTCGCCGCCTCGCCCGCGACGCAACGCGACGATCTGATCCGGATCCGCAATGCAGTCGCTCTGCAGGTAGCGCCCGAGGGACACTTCTACATCTACGGCGAGTCCGAACGCCTCGCGCGTCCTATCCTGGTCATGGCCCAACGCGGAATCTTCACCGCCGACGAGTGGAGCGCTTGGCTGACCCAGATTTCAGCGCCGGCGCCGCTCGCATCGTGGCGTGACGCGTTCTCATCCCAAGCCGGCCTTGCCCGAAAACACAACGTTGCGGCGTTTGCCTATGTCATCTGGGCCAACGCAAGCTTGAGCCAGGACGAAGGCGTGCGCTCCTTGATGCTGGGCGCTGAGGCCGCGTTGCGCGCGTTGCCCTAATGCTAGACTCGCTTTGCCTGCAGCAACACGACCTGGCCAATAAGCACGAGCGCCACGCCCCCGAGTGCGGCCATTCCCCAGCTCTTGCCCTCCAACACGCTTGACACGAGCATCGCCACTGGGGGCGTAAGCGCCGAGATATATGAGGCGGTTGCGTACCCGCGCCGTCGCGCCAAGCCATAATAGAGGAAAAACGCAACTACTGAACCGAAGAGCGAAAGGTGCAGCAAGGAGAGCGTGTACCTCCAAGTCGGTTCAAAACTCCAAGCACTGCCGGTTGCGAGCGCGAACGCCGCCAATGCGCACGCGCCGTACAACATCGCCCAACCAGTGAAGGCGGCGACATTGGCGCCGGCGAGCTCGCCGCGCCGTGCAAACACATTGCCGATGGACGCGGCGATCACGCCGACGATGGTCAGCCCAATGCCAACGAGGGCGCGCCCATTCATGTCCGAGGCGGCAAGCTCCTCCCATGACAAGAAGCCAACGCCCACAACCCCCAAGCCTGCCGCACCCCAAGCCAAGGCGGGTGCGCGTTGCCCGAACACGATGCGGAAAGTCGCGAGATTGGCGAACGCGAGCGATGCGAACACGACCGCGACAACCGCCGACGCGACCCGCTCCTCGGCCCAATATACCAACGAATAATCGATGGCGAAATTGAACAAGCCCAATCCGATCGCGGCGCTGTGCTGACCCCTGGTCAAGGCCATCGGTTCGCGCCGCAGCGCGCACCAGGCGAAAAACAACGCCGCCGCGAGCCCAAAACGATAGACCAGGGAAACGATAGGATCGACGACGCCGAGTTGCAGCGTGATCGCATACCATGTCGTGCCCCAGGCTAACGTGCAGACGACAATCGCGATGGCGTCAAACCACCGCGACCACGGCGCCGCTGCCGCGGCGACGCTTGCTTCCGCGTCCATCTTATCCCTCAAGCTGCTCTTGTTAGAGGAGATTCCCGGCGATGTCCCGTCCTGGGACGGGTTTTTCGCAAACACGGTGAATCTATTTTAGGCGCCTTTGACAGCGCACGCCGAATTGACCCCAGGCCCCATCGGTCCTACTTTGTAGTAGCAGATCGGCGGCGCTCCTGGGGGGCGGGGCCCGGTCCCCCGAGAGCCCTCCGCCTGCAGCGGATAGTCCACGACTACAAGGAGGCCTCGCTCATGCGCATACAAGTCGCCGGACGGCACATCGATGTCGGCGAAGCGCTCAGGACGCGAATTGAAAACGAACTCACAAGCAGCGTCGGGAAATATTTCAACCGCGCCACCGACGCGGTCGTCACGGTGGCGAAAAATGGCGGCGCTAAGAATGGCGCCAGCATCGAAGTCGATTGCGCTGTACACTTATCCTCGGGAATTTCGCTGCAATCGGAGGGTCAAGGCGGGGACGCGCATTCGGCGTTCGGCGACGCCATGGAAAAGCTCGAAAAGCGTGTCCGGCGCTACAAAAGGCGACTGCGAAATCATCATGGCGAGAGCAAATCCCCCCTTCCCGCCGAGGACGCCTCGGCGTATGTGCTCGCGCCGTTGAAGGAAGAAAACGAGACCAGCGAGGATGCGCTGGCGGACACCGAAGCGCTCCCGCTTGTGATCGCGGAGACCAAAGTGGCGGTGCGCACGATGACGGTGTCTACGGCAGTGATGCAATTGGATCTATCGGAGAGTCCGGCGCTTCTGTTTCGGAACGCCGCGCACGGAGGTCTTAACCTTGTCTACCGACGCTCAGATGGAAATGTCGGCTGGATCGACCCGGAAGGGCCGCCAGCCCGCAATGGTACAAAAAGCCTTTAAGCTTGGCGCCGCTCCTGCACACAACGAAGTGATCATGAACGAACTGAGCGATCTCCTCGCGCCTGACGCGATCCTTGCGCGTCTGCCGGCGACCTCGCGCCGGCAAGCCTTGCAGGCGATGACCGATGTGCTGGCCAAATCTGCTGGGATCGACGCGCGCGCCGCGTTCGAGGCGGTGCTAATGCGTGAGCGCTTGTCGGGCACTGGAATGGGCGACGGCGTGGCCATCCCTCACGCACCGGTGGCCGGGATCGCTCGGCCGATCGGCGGCTTCGCGCGGCTTGAGACGCCGCAAGATTTCGATGCTCTCGATTCGCGTCCGGCCGATCTGGTATTCATGCTGCTCGCTCCGCCTGATCGCGGCGGCGACCATCTGAAAGCGCTTGCCCGCGTATCGCGTTTGCTGCGTCGCCCCGATATGCGCGAGAAGCTGCGCGCGGCGCGCAGCGCCGAAGAGATAGCCTCACTGCTTGCCGGCGCGGTGCGCGTCGACGCGGCATGATGAGCCCGGTCAACCGGCTTTTCTCGTACTTTCCATTGCTGATCACAATCGCTGCGTTCTCGGCGCTTGGCGTGTTCGCCGCGTGGCCGAACGGCTGGAGCGGCTTGCTGGTCGTGTTCGTGATCTATCTGTTTCCGCCGATGGTGCAACGCGTGATGCTGCGCTGGGCGCCGATGAAGCCAGGCGTGCTGGCGATCAACGACCGCGTGTTCTGCTCCTGGCTGGCGAGCCATCATATCCAGGCGTTTTATGACGCGTTGCCCTATCTGGAAGCACTGCTGCGGGTGATCCCCGGTTTCTATTCGGCCTGGCTGCGCATGTGGGGCTCGCGCGTGGGTTATGGCGTGGACTGGCCGGTGCGCATGGATGTGCTCGATCGCGAGATGATGGAGATCGGCAATCGCGTGGTGTTCGCGCGCGAAGTGGAGCTGTCCGCGCATGTACGGCAAAAGGTCGAGACTGGTCTGCGGGTGCTGGTTCGTCCGGTGCGCGTCGGCGCCTACGCGTTTATCGGCGCAGGCGTACGCATGGGCCCAGGCGCGGCGGCGCCCGCCGATTCCAACGTGCCGGCGCTCACGGTGGTGGACGTGAACGAGATCTTCGGCGAAGAAAAACGCCGCCACCCCGTACCGGTGGAGGCGGAGTTCATGTTGGTGTGAGGCTATTGGACCCCAAGAACGGGACGCGCAACGCCCGGCGAAGACGACTACTTCTTTCCGCGGTCGCTCCAGAACACCGCAAGCTTGTTGTTGTCGAGGTCGCGAAAGTAAGCGAAATCACCGAACGCCCCGCGCGCGCCCGGCTCGCCTTCGCTGCTCGCGCCGAGCGAAAGCGCTTTGGCGTGGATACGCGCGACATCTTCCTGCGCGTCGACATTGATGGCGAGCATCGTGCCATTGCCGGGATGGGCCGCGCCTTTATCGTAGGGTCGCGTCACCATCAGCATCGCGCCCGAACCGAGGCGATACATCTGCCCGTGCGGCGTGGGAAACAAACGCTTGCCGCCAAGCTCGGCGGCGAGCGCATCGTAAAACGCGCAGGCGCGGTCAAAGTCGTTGGTTCCGAGACAGACGTAGCCGATGGCGGGCATGGGGGTTCTCCTACTCTCTAATGCGCGAACATAACCTTCTCCCCTTGAGGGGAGAAGGTGGCCCGAAGGGCCGGATGAGGGGTTTTCCGGTCTATGCCGGAGGAACCCCAGTCCCCTCACCCGCCGCTTCGCGGCACCCTCTCCCCTCAAGGGGCGAGGGTTGGCGGCTAATCACGTCTCCCCCAGCTCCGCGGCTATGCGCGTTGCTACCCATTCAATGCCTTCATAAATCTCGGCGTTCGTGAAGCGGATAACGCGCCAGCCGGATTGCTGAGCATAGTCGGTCCGCGCGTCGTCGAACTTCTTCTGCTCGGGATCGTCGTGCGAGGGGCCGTCGATCTCGATCACCAGCTTCATCGCGGGACAGGCGAAGTCGACGGAATATTTGCCGATCGTGTGCTCGCGGCGAAACTTGCGATGGAGAAAACGCCGGCCACGCAACAAGCGCCAGAGTTTCTCCTCGCAACTGGATTGCTCGCCCCGGTTCTCCCGAGCGCGGCGCACGGTGTTCGGATTGCGCTTCATGGCGGAGTATAACCTTCTCCCCTTGAGGGGAGAAGGTGGCCCGAAGGGCCGGATGAGGGGTTGCGGCAGCGCATCAGGTCGCACACCCCGGTTCCCGAGCAAAGAGCATCACGTCAGAAGACGTGGCCACCACGAGAGTGCATCCGGTGGGTGAGAACCCATACGCCCTCAGTTCGGTTGCGAATCCACCCAGTTTGCTGAGACTCAATTTGTCGCCTCGCGGTGTCCACAGCATTGTTTGCCCGGGCGGACTTACAAACAAATTCTCGTCGGGAAATGCCAACGGATGCCGCTCCACGCTCCATCCATCACGGGTTCCGCTAGCAAGACCGCCGCCGGCTAAGCCGGCGGTCCTTATTCGTATTCCTTCCAACGGTCCGATGCCATCAACAAGCAGGTTTCCCTCGTCAAAGTCGAAATCGGTGTCATCGTCGCGAGCAACCTTGGCGCCTGTCAGGCAATCAATCACACCTCGCCCGTCGCTCGAAACGCAAACGAGCAAATCGGATGAATCGCCAAACCCAACATCGGTTAGACCGCCAACGGCGACATTTGCGGGCCCCTTCCAAGGTGCGGGCAATTCACGTTCAATCGGCAGCCGCTCCAGAGCGTCAAACCGTTCTTTGAGATGCGTTGGAACTCGAAGGGGCATCAGCACCAACTTACCACCAGCACGCGAACGTCTCAAGCTGGCTAGGCTCACCCTGCCAACACCGTGTTCCCCTCATCCGGCGCTTCGCGCCACCTTCTCCCCTTAAGGGGAGAAGGAAGGCGGCTTCACCGCCGCGCTTAATACACCCGCTTTTTCGGCGGAATCGGTTCAACATCATTCGTCATCGTGTTGGAATGCACCGGGCGATAATCGATCCGCACCGCGCCGCTATCAGCATCCAGCCACGCCAAAGTGTGCTTCATCCAGTTTACATCGTCGCGATCGGGGAAATCTTCGCGCGCATGCGCGCCGCGGCTCTCGGTGCGGTTGGCGGCGCCGCCGACGGTGACCACCGCCTGCGCCATCAGATTGTCGAACTCCAGCGTCTCGACCAAATCGGTGTTCCAGATCAGCGAGCGGTCGGTGACCGACACATCTGGCGCTTGCTTCCAGATCGCGGCCATACGCGCGACGCCTTCGTTAAGCACTGCTCCGGTGCGATAGACCGCGCACGTATCCTGCATGGCGCGCTGCATTTTCTCGCGCAGCTTCGCGGTAGGCACAGCGCCCTTGGCGTTGCGGAAGCGGTCGAAGCGCGCGAGATGATCCTCGCCGGCATTCTTCGGCAGTGAAGCCTGCGAAGCGTTGGCCTTCAGCGTCTCGCCACAGCGCAAACCAACAGCGCGGCCGAACACCACGAGATCGATCAGCGAATTCGAGCCCAACCGATTAGCCCCGTGCACCGACACGCACGCCGCTTCGCCCACCGCCATCAGCCCGGGGACAACGCAATCGGGATCGCCGTTCGCTTTGGTGAGCGCTTCGCCGTGATAATTGGTGGGGATGCCGCCCATGTTGTAATGCACGGTCGGCAGAACCGGGATCGGCTGGCGGGTGACGTCAACGCCGGCGAAAATCTTGGCGCTTTCGGAAATGCCGGGCAGGCGCTCGTGCAGAATTTTCGGATCGAGGTGATCGAGGTGCAGGAAGATGTGATCCTTGTTGGGGCCCACGCCGCGGCCTTCGCGGATTTCCAGCGTCATGGCGCGGCTCACCATGTCTCGCGGGGCGAGGTCCTTCACTGTCGGCGCATAGCGCTCCATGAAGCGCTCGCCGTTGGCATTGGTGAGGTAGCCGCCCTCCCCGCGCGCGCCTTCGGTGATCAGGCACCCGGCCGGGAAAATGCCGGTGGGATGGAATTGCACGAATTCCATGTCCTGCAGCGGCAGCCCGGCGCGCAGCACCATGGCGTTGCCGTCGCCGGTGCAGGTATGCGCTGACGTGCAAGAATAATAAGCGCGCCCGTAACCGCCGGTCGCCAACACCACACGCTGCGCGCGGAAGCGGTGCAACGTGCCGTCATCGAGCTTCCACGCCGTGACGCCGCGGCAGGCGCCGTCCTCCATGATCAGATCAAGCGCGAAATACTCGATGAAGAACTCGACGCTGTGCTTCAGCGATTGCCCATACATGGTGTGCAGCATGGCGTGGCCGGTGCGGTCCGCCGCAGCACAGGTGCGCTGCACCGGCGCTTCGCCATAGTTTCGCGTCATGCCGCCGAAGGCGCGCTGATAGATTTTGCCTTCCTCGGTGCGCGAGAACGGCACGCCCCAATGTTCCAGCTCGTACACGGCGGCGGGCGCGTTCTTGGTGAGATACTCGATGGCGTCCTGATCGCCGAGCCAGTCCGAACCCTTGACGGTGTCGAACATGTGCCATTTCCAATCGTCCTCGCCCATATTGCCGAGCGCGGCCGATATTCCGCCTTGCGCCGCCACGGTGTGCGAGCGGGTCGGAAACACCTTGCTGACGCACGCGGTTTTCAGCCCGGCTTGCGCGCAGCCGAGCGCGGCGCGCAAGCCAGAGCCGCCGGCGCCGATAACGACGACGTCGTAAGTGTGATCGATCCAAGTGTAAGCGGGCAAAAGCTCAGACTCCGAAATTCACCGCAAGCAGCGCGTAGACGGCGCCAATGCCAAGCGCCAGCGGCACGAACGTGTTCAACAACAGCAGCGCCATTTTGGTGGAGCTCTTGTGGATGTAGTCAAGAATAACCTCCTGCATGCCCAGCATCATGTGGTAGAGCCCCGCGGCAAGCAGCAGGATCACGCCAACCGCATTGACCGGATCGGTAAGAAAATCATACGCCGCGACATAGCCGCCTTCACGCATCGAATATGCGGCGCTGATCACGAACCATGGCACGAGCAGCGCCAACGCGATGGCAGTGGCGCGCTGAGCGATGAAGTGGCCGGCGCCATGGCCTGCAGCGCGAGAACGGGAGCGCGTTTCCATCGGCTCAAGCCCCAAACGTCACCAGCGCCCAGAGCCCAATTGGCGCGGCGACGGCGAACAGAATTGCAAACCACGCGCTGGCGTCGGCGTCGGCCGGCGTAAGCCCGCGCCCGAGATCGAACACTAGATGGCGGATGCCATTGGCGAAGTGGTAGGCCAGCGCGGCAACGGTCAGATACAACCCGATCTGACCGAGCGGTGACGCTAGAAACCCCGCCACCGGCGCATAGAACTCCGCCCCAGCGGCGATAGCCATCAGCCAGAACGCAAACACGATCGCTGCGCCATAGAGCGTAACGCCGCTGGCGCGGTGCAGGATGGAGCTGGCCATGGTCACATGCCAACGCCAGACCTGAAGGTGTGGGGCTATGGGCCGTTGTTCCGGGCGGGTTGCGCCAGGCATGTGCGCCTCATCTGTGTGTGAATTGGGTCACGGGAATCTGCGCGGACATTAGGGTCGGCGCGGGCGGTGTCAATTCGGCCGATCTCAGTGACCGCGAGACTGCTTTCGCCTGTCCTTGCGCGCTCTCCGCCGCTATGGTCGCCGCCAATTTCTTGCCGAGGGGAGTAGATGCGGAACTTGTTGTTCTACCGGATCGCACTTGGTACGGCGCTTGCCGGGTTGTTGTTGCCGTGGCTCGCGGTCTCGCTCGGCGGGGAAGACCTCGCGACGATGTCGGGGATTGACGCCTTGCTCGGGCGCGCGGCGACGCCATTTTCTCAGTCCGTTCAGCTTGGGCCGCAGCCCGCCCTCATCCTGTCGGCGCTCGCCGCCACCGCCGCGCTTGCGGGCAGCTTCTGGGTCAAGAGCGAAAAGGTGCTGGCGGCGTTGTTGGCGGGATTGCCGGCGCTTGCAATCGTGGCGGTCTTCCTTGGCGTGGTCGCGCTCAAGGAGGTCCCGCGCCGAGAGACCGCCCGCAGCGCCAATACTGGCTTCGAACAAGTATTGCAGGCGGCACTGTCACGGCGACTTAGCCTGGAGGAAAGGCCGGGGTATTTTCTCACTCTGCTCGGATTGGCCACCGCCGTCGGCATCGCCAGCACGGGCGTGCGCGCGCGCCCGCCCGGCATCGAGACTGCCGACAAGGACACTTCAGGCCCGACCTGAGACGGCCAAAGTTAGCCACTTTCCGCTTCCGTAAACCTCGGCGGCGCCTTAGCTTTATGGCGCGAGGCTGGAGGGGAAAAATGAAGGGCGTCATTCTCGGCTACGACATGGCCAGCGCCACGGGCGTGATCCTGGGCGAGGACCAAAACCGCTACAATTTCGACCGCAGGCAATGGCGAAGTCAACAGCAACCAGCCGGCGGCGCCCAGGTGGATTTCCTCGCCAGCGGCAATAGCGCGGAAGACGTCTATGCGACCGCGTCAGGGGCGGCAGTGTTCTCGGGCGATTTTTCCAACGTGCTCAGCAATTTCTTGCTTCGGCCATCGCTCGTGCTTGCGGCTCTAATTTTGCTCGGCTGCATTCTGCCGCTGTTTTCACTCACGAACATGATCGCATCGGTGGGCCGCGGCGGCCCGGTTGCGGCGATCTTTGCTCAACTCGCCTTGCCCGGAGAGCCCTCCCTGATCGGCCTCGCCGACCTCTGGTCAAAATTGCTGAATTTCGCACGCATGAGCGGCAACCAGCAGGATCCCGTCGGTTTGTGGATCTGGCTTCCGTATCTGATCCCGCTTGTCGCCGGCGCATTGCTAGCCGTCGAGTTGCGCGATCGCGACGCCGACACCCGGGTCCTGCAGGTCGTCGCTGGACTCTGTGCTTTCGTACTGCCGATTGGCGCCTATTTCCTGTTCGTGCTCCCTGCCTTTGCGAAAGAGGCCGATGGCCCGCAATCGGTGCCGTGGAGCATAGGGGCGTTTCTCATTGCCGGTGGCGGCTTGTTCCTGCTTCTCAACGCCTTCGGCGCCCTCAGCAATTTGCAACCTGGGCAAACGGCTGCTCACCCCTACCAGCCCCCGCCATCGCCGACCCATGGCAATGAACCCCAGTCCGCGGGGTTCGCCATCGACGCACCCTCAGCGTGGTCGAGCGGTGGTGCGGCGCAATCCGGGGACACATCATACGCTCCCGACGAGCCCCCGCCGCGCTCCGGCCTGCCGCCTGCCGCGTGGGCGGCAATCGCACTCGTCGCACTCGGATTAGTTGGCGGTGGCGGCTTCTTTGTGTGGCGCACTGTGCAGGCACAGCAGGAAGCGGCGGCGATCGATCAAGCGTGGGCGCAAGTGGCGCGCGACGATCCCGCCGCACTGCGCGGATTCATCGGCGGAACGCCGGGTTCGCACAAGGAAGAAGCGGAAGCCGCGCTGAACCAGTTGGAACAAACACGCTACGCCGCCGCACAGGCCATGGACACGATAGAGGCTCTGCGTGCCTTCGCCGATGCCTTCCCGGGCACGCAGAACGCCATGAACGCGCAAGGGCGCATAGGCGAATTGGAACAATTGGCGGCGATGACCGCGCCCCTGCTCGGCGTCTGGGCCGGGAACGTCCTTCAAGGCAATTCGCAATACGAAATCGGCGTCACGCTCCGGGTCGAGGGCCGTGCTCTTCGCGGCAGCGCGCAATATCCGATGCTGCAATGTTTCGCCGCGTGGGAAGGTGGCGACGGTTCGGCGGCGCGCGGATCGCCCTGGGCCATGAACGAGGCCATGCAGGTCAGCAACCAGGCCTGCCCATCCGGGCGGCAAGTCACGCTGACTTTGCTGCCCGACGGAAGCCTCGCGCTCGCTTATCTCGATCCCGCGACTGGAATGTTGTCGGCCTCCGGGTCGTTGATCCGGCAGGCTGATCCAGCGGCGGCGCCCGCGATGCCCACGCCATGAGCTAATCTAGAGCAAAGTGGATAGTCGAACGCGAGTTATTTCGTGCGCTCATGTGGCGACAGCAGCGCATGTACAAGAACGCGTGCCGTAAACATGGACCGCCGGCGCCTCGCCGGCATGCAATGTTGCGAGCTCAATCGACGCCGGCGCGGTAGCAAGCCCAATGTGCCGGCGAGGGCGCCGGCGGTCCATGTTTACGG
>JBEBIU010000006.1:0-54515 GCA_040080225.1 Terricaulis sp. | reverse complement strand
CTATTGCGTTGAATGAAAAGCAGGTTCGGCGGTAGAGTCACTCGGGCGATACACGGGGGGCGAACCTACGATGGATTCCGAAGCGGGTTCGCCTATTCTGTTAGCCGTCGTATTTTTGGCGCTTCTGGCGCTGTTTCGCGGGCCGCAGTGGCTCAAATTTGGCGCCGCGTTATTCCTGTCTCTGGTCGTGGCGCTGATAGCCAGCTCCGCCGTTTGGAATATTGTTTTCCACGACACTAACAGCAACACAATTGCTTGGGGGGCCGCTATCGGACTAGCGGCAGGGGTTGGTGTGTTTTTGTTGTTGCGCCGCTGGACTGCCAAATTAACCGCGAGAGCAAGTGCGCTCCCGCACTCGCCGCCGCGATCTTTCGCACCTTCGACTCAGTCCATCGACATCTTCATCTCCTACAAGCGCGACGAACGCGCTTTGGTCCATGCGATCGCCGAGAGGCTGAAGGCGCTGAAGCTCAGCGTGTGGTTCGACGCCGATATCCACTCGGGCAAGACCTTCGATGCCGAGATCGATCGCCACGTTCGCTCGGCCAAGTGCGTTTTGGTGTGCTGGTCGCCGGGCGCGGTGGCGAGCGATTGGGTTCGGGGCGAAGCGACCATTGGGCGTCAGCGCAACGTGCTTGCCGCAACCATGCTGGTTCCCTGCGACCTGCCCGCCCCGTTCAATCTTGTACACGCCAACGATCTCACCAACGGGATCGGGCCGGGCAATGGTGAGTGGCTACACGCGCTGGATCGCATCGGCGCCTTGGTTGGGCGACCTGGGCTCGCTGCTTTCGAGCGGTTGGAATCATCCGGCCCCGCCGCGTTCGGCGAATGGATCGCGCGCAACGCGGGCGATCCATTGTTGGAGGAGGCGGTTCGGCGGCTGAAGGCGCTTCCAGTTTAGTGTATGTTGTACGGGATGAGGGGCCTTCTCCCCTTGGGGGGAGAAGGTGGCCCGAAGGGCCGGATGAGGGGAGCGCGGTATTTGCCGGGGAAAGCGCCATTCCCCTCACCCGCCGCTTCGCGGCACCCTCTCCCCTGCAAGGGGAGAGGGTTGGCCAGCGCCATGCTTACGGGGCCCACTCGCTTGAAACCGGTGCTGTCGCGGATTTCTCTTCCCCCCGCCTTTCCCGCAACAGCGCCGCGATTTCGTGCATGAGTTCCCGCACGCCCGCGCCAGACACACCCGACACCAGCCGCACTTCCTTGCTGATCGCGCGCGAAAGCGCGGCGCGTTTGCGGTTGGCTTCGGCAGGGGTAAGCGCATCGCATTTGTTGAGCGCGACCAGTTCTGGCTTTTGCGCCAGTTCTTCGCTGTAGGCTTCGATCTCGCCGCGCACGACGCGGTATGCTTCGGTGGCGCTTTCGCCCGTTGCATCGATCAGATGCACCAACGCCACGCAGCGTTCGACGTGGCCGAGGAAGCGCGTGCCCAGCCCCGCGCCTTCGGCTGCGCCTTCGATCAGCCCTGGGATGTCGGCGACGACGAAGCGTTCGCCCTCGCCGATGGTGACGACGCCAAGATGGGGATGCAAAGTGGTGAAGGGATAATCCGCGACCTTCGGGGTCGCTGCGCTCACCGCGCGCAGGAAAGTGGATTTCCCCGCATTGGGCAAGCCGATCAGCCCCGCGTCGGCGATCAGTTTCAGCCGTAGCCACAGCGTGCGCTCTTCGCCCTCAAGCCCAGGATTGGCGTGGCGCGGGGCCTGGTTCACCGAGGACTTGAAATAGCAATTGCCGAAGCCGCCATTGCCGCCCTTGGCGAGCAGCACGCGCATGCCCGGCGTTGCGAGGTCCGAGATCAGGGTTTCCTTGTCGTCCTCCAGCACTTGCGTACCAGTGGGCACGCGCAGGGTTATGCTCTCGCCGTCGGCGCCGTGGCGGTTCTGGCCCATGCCGTGGCCGCCAGTGCCGCCTTTGAAATGCTGCTGGTAGCGGTAGTCGATCAACGTGTTGAGCCCGTCCACCGCTTCGATCCAGACATCGCCGCCCTTGCCGCCGTCGCCGCCGTCGGGGCCGCCGAACGGAATGAACTTCTCGCGCCGGAACGAGACCGCGCCGGCCCCGCCATTGCCGGAGCGGATGATGATTTTGGTTTGGTCGAGGAATTTCATGGGGTGCTCGCGCTCACCATAGCACCGTCGCGCCCAAGGCCGCTATGCGCGGATCGCGGGTCACGACGCTCATGCCCTCGCAAATCCCCTGTGCGGCGAGGACGCGATCCCACGGGTCTTTGTGCGCGCTGGGCAGACGGGCGGCGAGATCGGCATGACGGGCGCTGATCGGCAATTCGACAAAGCCCTGGCCGCGTGCAAGTTCGAGGAAGGATGCCTGCAAGGGTTTCATCTTCCCAGAAGAGATCTTGTACTCAGTTTCGTAGATCGAGACCGCGCTAAAGAAGATCGCTTCCGGCGACGCCTGGATGGTCACGCGCGCCGCGCTGGAAAGGGCCGGCGCGTCTTGAAACCACCAAATCAGCGTGTGGGTGTCGAGCAGCACCCGCGTTAGCGCTTCGGCTCTTGCGAGAGCGGCGGAGCGATGGGCTCATCGATCCAAGCGGTGTGGTCGGGATCGGGCTCGAAGGCTTCGTACGGGGTAGGCTCGCCCGCCCATCCCATTTCCTTGAGGATTCCCGGCCGCCGCGCCGGCTTGGCGGCGAAAGCGGTAATCCTCGCCACCGGCTTGCCGGCTCTCGCGAGCACAACTTCCTCCCCGCGCTCGGCGGCTTCGATGAGGGCCGACAACCGAGCCTTCGCCTCGGCGATGTTCACAGAGATAGTCATGAATGACTATATAGTTGGTCAAGCATGGCCTGGCAATAGGCGCGAACCGCCCTCAATCGCTCTCCCGCCGCCAGCGCAGCGAGACGCGCTGATCGCCGTTGCCGATGAAGCTGGTCACGAGCACGAGGCGCGGGCGCACGGTCCATTCCACCCGCGACTGCGCCTGGCCGAGCCCGGTGCGGGCCACTTCCACGTAGACGTCGCGGGTCAGATACACGCCGCCGGCCACCAGGAAGCCGCCATCGGCGTCTTGGCGTAGATTGAAGCGATCGCGGCCCGCCGCCGCGCGCGCAGCATCGACGATGTCGAGCGAAGCGCGCCCCGAGAGCGCGGCAAGGCTCGCGGCCAGCTGCGCGCCTTCGAAAGGGGAGAGGTCCTGCACCGAACGGCCGAACAGCACTTGCGGCAGGATTTCGTCCTCCGGCAACGCAGGATCGCTGGAGAACGCGATCTCAGGATCGCGCGCGGTGCCCGTGAGGCGGATGCGCGCGGAGAGGTCGGCGGTGTCGCGCTGTGCGGTGAGATCGATCTGCGCGTCGAGCGGGTCGCCGTTGAAGAAGATGCGCGCATTATCGACTTCAAACGGCTGACCCGAGAGCGCTAGCGCGCCGCGAACGGCGCGGGCTTCGCCGTAGAGCTGCGGGTTCCGCGCAGTGCTGGCTAGTCGCATGTCTAACGACCATTCCGCTTCGACGCCGCGTCCGCGAGTAAACACGCGCCCGGGCGCGTGAATGCGAACATCGAGCGCGGTCGATCCATTGCGTCGCGGCGCCGTTGGCGTCGGCGCCGGCCCGCGCCCAGTTTCAGGACTATTGATCTCGATCACGTCGATGGTGGGGATACCAGCATCGGCGCTGGCGGCGACGTCTAAATCAGCGGCGGTGATCTCCAACGCGCCTGAGAGAGTTGAGTGCAGACCCTCCCAGCGCAAAGCCAGCTCGCCGTTGGCGGTCGCGCGCGCTTCTGGGCGGTTGACGATGCGCATGCCTTCGATGCGCACGGCGATGTGTCCCTCCCGCGGGTTGGCGCTGCCGCCTGTGGCCGACAATCTGCCGCCATGTACGCCGGCGGCTTCGAAGCGCTCGATCGTCATGCCGGTTTCGTCGAAGGAGACGCGCGCGTTGAGGTCAACCAGACTCACCGCACTGAGCTTGTCCTCGAAACGACCGCCGACGATTTGAACATGACCGGCGCCGGAAATGCTCCCGGCGCCGAATTGTAACTCGCCCTCGCCGTCGAGTGCTCCGGAGAGACTCTGGTCGGGAAAACGAGCGGCGGCCCAAAGGCTGTCGGCGGGGCCTCGCGCCGACCACCGCGCGCGCCCGTGTTGTTCGGGCGCGAGCGCGATCCGGATCGGCGCTGCGCTAGTGACGACCGGCGCGTCGGCCTCAAAGTGCGCTTCCAGTCCGTCAATGGAGCGAGCATCGACCTCGGCGGTGAGCCGGGTCGGCTCGAGAGCGCCGACGATGCTGATGTCCAGGGGCCCACGTTGGCGGCCGGCGAAGCGGGCGTTGGAGAAATTCAAACTGGCGGCGCCGGAAAGCCCGCGCCCGGCGCTTGCAAAGCGGAGTTCGCCGTCGATGCGTCCGGCGGCCTGCTCTCCCCAGATCGCGGCGAAGGGCGCAAGCGGGGCGTGCACGACGCGAGCAGAGCCCGAGACGGCGCGGCCGCGTTCGCGCCACTCGCCGGTGAAGGTTCCGTCGCCAATGACAAGGTTGGCGCTGGTTTGGATCGCGCCGCGCTCGAAACGCATGCGTAGGGGCGCGCTTGTGGCGATCGCGGCGCCGGCCAGCGTTCCTTCGCCCTCCACAGCGAGCGTTGACACGCCGCGTTCTGTGTCGAGTTGCGCGCCGCCGGCAAACGACAGCGGCGCCTCGCGCATCCATCCGCTCAGTTCAACGCGCGCGGCGATGTTGCTCGGCGGACCTTCCGCGCGCAACGTCGCGGTTCGGATCTGCAATACCCCGGCGCGCGCATCGACGATGTGTGCGTTGAGCAGCAGCGCGTCGGCCGCATAATGCAACTGTCCCTCAACGCGCCCTGCCACGCCAGGCGCCAATCCGTCGAGCAATCCGGCGACCTCCAGCTGCGCGCTGGGGCCACGCTCGGCGAAGCGTGCTGCGCCGCTCGCGCGAAGTCCGCCTACAGCGACGTCTAGGCCTTCCAGCTCTAGCGCGCCGCCAGCGATGTGGAGGTCAGACGTGGCTGAAAACGGCTGACCGGAAACTGTTCCAACAAGATTGGCGGGGCCGCCATAAGAGCGTGCGCCCGGCGCCAGTGTCAGCTCCAGGATCGGCTGATCCAACGCCACGCCTGCGGCATGGAACGAGCCCAAGGCCGCGCGCAGACTCAGAGCCGGGCGCGCAAGCGGTCCCGTGAGGCGGCCCGAGGCGTCGCCCGCGCCAGCGAGTTCGACGCCGCCAATCGTAACTGGACCGCGCGCACTTGCTTCGAGCGCGAGGTCTGCATTCCCGCGCACGATTCTGCCGGTTGCGCCTAAACGCACTCGGGCGCCGTTAACGCGCGCGTGCGAAACGGTGACGCCGCCGGTTTCGTTGCGGAGCAGGGCATCGAGCCGCGGAGTCTCGCCGAGCAATTGCGCCAGCGCGCCTGCGCCGGAAACACGTTTGCCCACGCCGTCAATTGCGGTTGTCCAGATTCTGTGCTCGCTCAAGGACGCATGCGCGCGCCAGCGTCCGCTCGCCGCGCCGTCGAAACCCGGTGCGAGCGCGGATAGCTGCCGCGCGCGCCAGTCGCCCGAAAATTCGCCGTCGCCGCCGCTCACCCAGCCGCGCGCCGTGACCAGCACCGCATCGGTTTTCAGTTCAGCGCGGTTGAGGGCAAATCGCCCGCGACGGCGGTCGTACGACAATTCCGTCGACAAAACACCGCGCCCGAACAAGGCGGGCGCATCGTTTGGCGCTGAAAGCGTGGCCGAGAGTGTGAAATCGTCTGGCGTCAACGCTGCTTCGAGCGGGCCAGAGAAACTTGTACGACGCCCCAACACATCGAGTTCTTGCGCTCGTGCATTTGCGCGGATGGCGATGATCCCGCGTTCGCTGCGCACCTCTCCTTCGAGCGTCGCCGGACCGAACGAAAACGGCGCCTCGCGCGTTATGGCGGAGAGCCTTTGGGTGGTTGCGGTGAACGACGCCGGCCCTTGCAGCGCAAAGTGCTCGTCGGCGACGCCGCTGAGGTCGAGTGTAAGAAACGGGGTGTTGGCATGAGCGCGAAAGCGTCCGCCTCGTGCGCCGCTGGCCGAGAGCTCGACCTTTTCACCAATGCGGCGCGCCAAGTTTCGCAGCGCTGGCAGACGTTGCAAGTGCGCGTTTGTGTGCGCCGACCATTCCGCCGCATTCCAACGCGCCTCGCCATCTAACACGGCGGTGGCGTCGAGCGTTGCTGAATAGCGTGTCGCGCCTGAACCGGCGCCGCCCGACCCCTCCGCATGCGCGGCCACCTCCGCGTCGGGCACGCCGAGCGCACGTGCAAAGACGCCGCCAGCAGCGCCGAACAGATCGAGGCTCAGCGCGAAGTCGTCCCGGTACGAGAGCATGAGCCGGTCTGCGACGGAGTCCACGCGCACGAGCGACAACTCCGCTCGCCGCAGCTTTTGATCGTTCGCGGCCAGCGATAGGTCGAGGCTGAAATCGGCGGCCTCACCGAAGGCTTGCTCATCCAGGCGCAACAAATCCACACCGCCATCGCCGATTTCGACATCGATCCCGCCGCGCCCCTGCCTGGGCGCTGACAGAGCGGGAGCGCGAGCGACATCGATGCGCTCGACGTTGATGCGCTCGACGTGCAGAGCGCCGAACAACAGGTCGAGCGGGCGCCATTTCAGTTCGACGTCGGCGCCGCTCAGCCACGCGCCGTTCTTATCGCTCAAGCTAACCCGCGCCGCGTGGAGATCGCCGAGCCAAGCGCCGCGGACGCCATCGACTTTGATTTCCCCGAGCCGCCAAACTTGGCGACCGTCCGCAAAATGATCGACGAGCCAGGCAGCGCCAGGACCTATTGCGAGCGCCAGCCCGCCTGCCGCCAGAGTCGCGCCCGCTGTCGCGAGCTTCCAGGCGCGCCGCTTTCCAGGGGATGATGCGTTTGTCAAAACGCCTGCCCGATGGAAATATAGAGCGCGTAACGATCGCGTTCGGCGTCGAGCGGGAAAGCGACGTCGATGCGCAAGGGGGCGAAGCCGAGGTCGTAGCGAACGCCTATCCCGGCGCCCCAGGTGAGATCGCTGGCCTGCTCGAGGTCGTCGAAAGCGGCGCCGCCGTCGACAAATAAGGCTGCGCCGAGCTTGTCGTCAAAGCGCCAGCGCGCCTCAAGCGAAGTCTCGAACAGGCCTTGGCCACCAGGTGAAAGACCGAGATCGTCGCGGATGTGCGGATAGATAGAATTGTACGAATAGCCGCGGATCGAGCCGCCGCCCCCGGCGTAGAAGCGGCGGTCAGGGGGAACGTCGTCCACGCTGCCAAAGAACGATTCGAGCCAGCCGCCGCGGACGCGCCCCGCCAAGGTAAGGCGATCGCGTTCGCCGAACGATTCATAGCCACGCGCTTCCGCGATCGCGCGGACGAAGCCGAGACTCGCATCGCCCGCGGAGACGGAGGGTTCAATGCGAAAATCGAAAATCGCGCCGTCGCGTGGATCGAGTGAAAATTCGGTCGTATCATAGCGCAGTTCGGCGAAGCCCGAGAGCACAAGCGCATCGCGGACCCCGCCGGCGAGGTCGTCGAAGCGGTCGGCGGAGAGCCGAGCGCCGTAGCTACGGCCAATCCGCAGGCGCGTAGAGGCATCGACGGAGGCGAGCAGCGAGGCGCCTTGGCGGGTGAATGCGTCGCTGGTTTCGCGCTGCAGCGCCGCGCCGAAATTAATGGTGTGTCCAAGCCCCGCACCGTGGGGACGCGCCAGAGTCGCGGTGATATCCTGCTGGATTTCGCCCAGAGTGGTCGATAGCGTTAGCGCGTCGGCGCGACCGGTTAGATTGCGCCGGGTCCAGCGCGCTTCGACGACCGCACCCTCGGTGGTCGAATAGCCTAGGCCAAGCTCGTAGGCGTTTCGTTTGGCCGGCTCGAGTTCGAGCACGACGTCGCGCACGCCGTCCTCATCAGCGGGCGCGAGCCGCGAGCCGATCCGCGAAACCGCACCTGTGCTCGCTAGATCGCGCCGCAGCCGCGCCAGCGCCTCCGGCGAATAGGCGTCGCCCACCCGCCAATTGCGTAGCCCGTGAAGGAAGCCGGGGCGGAACGCGCCTTCCGGCTCGGCGCGAATATCGCCGAGCCGAAAAGCGGCGCCCGCATTGAAGCGCAATTCCGCCGCGACGCGCGCTGTCGCGTGGTCGACGGTAACGCGATGTTCGCCGATGGCTGCATCCGCATAGCCGGACGATTGCAAAGCGGCGAGCGCCTCGGCTTCGGCATGGAGGATGATCGCGGCGCGCGCGGGCTCGCCTTCGTGGAGGCCGTTGAGCGCGAGCACTACCGCCTCGCGTGTGGCGTCGTCCGGCGGTGCGCCGTCGAACGACAAAAGCGGCGCATCGAAGCGAAACCGAGCGCCGGGCTCTATGATCAGACGCGCAAGCGGAGGCTCGTCGCGCACGTCGGGAGTGACTGTGGCGGCGTAATAGCCCTCCGACCGCAGCCAAGTCCGCGCGCGAGCAGCCGCTTCCTCGGCAATGCGCTCGGCGTCAAATAAAGAGGCTGGACGCTCGCGGTCGGGCAAGATGTCGAGGATAGCCCTGCGGGTCTGATCATCGGGCCCGACTATCGTTAATGGCGTTTGGGCGAACGCCAGCGGCGCCGGGACGACCAGGCCGGCGGACGCGCAGAGGAGAGCTGAAACAAGGCGCATGGCGACTGCGCGAGACTCGCGCCGCCGCGGTTAACGCCCCATCAACCATGTGCGTTTGCCGACCACGTGCGCTTTCTTGGCGGGACTTATCCCCAAGGTCCGCGTTTGCGGCTTGCGCCCCACGGCCCCTCAGCCGCCGTCGCGATTGTTGGGCGACCGGAACGGCGGGCCAGCTCGGCGAGCTGGGCGATCCGATTCTTGGTGTTGGGATGCGTGGAGAACAAATTGTCGGCGCCGCGACCGGCCAGCGGGTTGATGATGAATAGGTGCGCCATGGCTGGGTTGCGTTCGGCGTCGATGTTCAAACGCTGGCGCGCATACGCCTCGATCTTTTGCAGCGCGCTTGCGAGCGCTTCCGGGTCGCCGCCGATTTCGGCGCCGAGACGGTCAGCTTCGTATTCGCGGGCGCGGCTAATGGCCATCTGAACCAAGCTCGCGGCCAGCGGCGCAAGCAGCATGATCAAGATTCCGGCAAGCGGGTTCGAATTTCCGTTGCTATCGCGAGGGCTGAGGAAGAAGGCGAAATTGGCCAACATGGCGATGGCGCCGGCTATGGTAGCGGTAACGGTCATAGTGAGCGTGTCGCGATTTTTGACGTGCGCCAATTCATGCGCCATGACGCCCCGAATTTCCTCGCGGGTGAGCACGCCCAACAGCCCGGATGTTGCGGCGACAGCGGCGTGGGCGGGATCGCGTCCGGTCGCGAATGCGTTGGGCTGGGGATTGTCGATGATATAAACTTTCGGCGCCGGCAAGCCCGCGCGTTCGGCCAAAGCCAGCGTATCGATGACATAGGCGCGCACGCGCGCGTCGGGATGGTTCTCATCCGCTGGCTGCGCACGAAAATGGCTCAGAACCATCTTGTCCGCGTTCCAGTACGCGAACAAATTCATCGCCGCCGCCACAACAAGCGCGATCATCATGCCGCCGGCGCCGCCGATCAGATAACCGACGCCGCCGAACAACGCGGTGAGCCCGGCGATGAGCACGAAAGTCTTAAGTTGGTTCATAACTCTCCTCGCAATGGGGCCATATGTCGTGTCGGTGGGGACGGGGTTCAAGTTGGCGCGCGCAGGCCCCTTAGAGTTAACGCCAACCGTGGTTCGGCGAAGTTCGCGCGGTTGAGGCGAAGCCGCTTTTCGCGTCGGCCCGGCGGCGGCACCATGCGCCCATGCGCTTATCCATTGTTGCCTTAGCTGCGGCGTTGGCCCTCATGCCCCTGCTGGCAGCGCCATGCCCGGCCTACGCCGACGGCATCGAGCGTGCGCCCGCTCAACGCCCCCGGCACCGCCAGCGCCCGCAGCCGCCGGTTGCCCAGCCGGCGCCGCCAGCGCCAGTCGCCCCGATTATGCCCTCCGGCCCGGAAACGGTGACGTTGCCGCAGTCCTTCTTCGTTGGCGGCGGGGGTGTCGGAGCGGATTTGGGCGGCGGGGCCTATTCCAGCAGCACGGTGATCATTCGTGGCTCGAGCGTGTCAGCGTTCGCCTTCGCATCCGCTCGGGCGAGCGCCGTGGCCGGCTCGCGCGGGCGCGGCGGCGGCCATGGCTGCGGTTGCCGCTAACCAAACCACAATGTCCCCACGCCACATTGCCGCCCAGGGCCAAAAGGTCTAAACGCGCGGCCCGGGTCGGGCTGGAGCCTTGCTCGAGGGGGAATTCATCATGGCGCAGGCCCCGGCTGGCGCGCCGCACTCACCAAACGAGAATGGCGCGGCGAGCGCGGTTCGGCACGGCGGCTTCTGGGCGCTCGTGATCGGCTGCATCGGCGTCGTTTACGGCGATATCGGCACCAGCCCGCTCTACGCCTTCAAGGAGAGCATCGCCCACGTGATGCAGGGCGGGACCTTGGAGCGGCAAGAAATCCTGGGCGTGGTGTCCCTAATCTTCTGGGCGCTGATGATCGTGGTGACGCTCAAATACGTCATCTTCGTCATGCAGATGGACAATAAGGGCGAGGGCGGCACGCTTTCCTTGATGGCGTTGGCGCAGCGGGCGCTCGGCAAGCGTACGCCGCTGTTGTTTGTGATCGGCATCGCCGGCGCCTCGATGTTCTACGGCGATGCACTGATCACACCGGCGATCTCGGTGCTCTCTGCGGTCGAGGGTCTGAAGGCGGTCCCAGCGCTTGAGGACAATATCGAGCCGCTCATTCTGCCGATCGCCATTGGCATTCTGGTTGGGCTGTTTGCCGTGCAATCGCGCGGCACTGGCGTGGTCGGCAGGTTTTTCGGCCCGATCACCGCGATTTGGTTTGTGGTTATGGGCGCGCTTGGCCTCATGCACGTCCTGCGCGACGCTTCGATCCTGGCCGCACTATCGCCCATGCATGCGATCAGTTTTGCAATCGAGCACCGATTTCTGACTTTCGTCGTGCTCGGTTCGGTGTTCCTGGCGGTGACCGGCGCTGAAGCGCTCTATGCCGACATGGGGCATTTTGGCCGGCGGCCGATTCGGCTGGCCTGGGTTGCGCTGGTGCTGCCGGCGTTGATGTTGAATTATCTTGGCCAGGGCGCTTTCGCGATCGAGCAGCTCGAAATCATCAATCGCGAGTATGCGCTGGCGCGCGACGCAGCGCGCATCGCCGGCATCGATCACGTCGCCTTCGATTACAGTCCATTTTTCGAAATGACGCCTGAATTCATACGGCTGCCGATGGTGATCCTCGCTACCGCGGCAACCGTGATCGCCAGCCAGGCGGTCATCTCCGGCGCGTTCTCGCTGACCCAGCAGGCGATCCAGCTTGGGCTGCTGCCACGCATGGAAATCCGCCGCACCTCGGAGACACAGGCCGGCCAGATCTACATGCCGCAGATCAATTGGATTTTGCTTGCGGGCGTGATCGTCCTTACGCTCGCGTTCGGCTCCTCGACACGCTTGGCTGCGGCCTACGGCATCTCCATCACCGGCGAGATGCTGATGAGCACGTGCATGATGTTTATCGTCATCTGGAAACTGTGGAAGCGGCCGATCTGGCTGTCGATTCTAATCGTGGCGCCGTTCGCGCTGATAGAATTCATCTTCCTGTCCTCGAACCTGCAGCGCGTGTGGTCGGGCGGATTCGTGCCGCTGGCTTTGGCGCTTGGTCTCATCTTGGTGTTTTGGACCTGGGTGCGGGGTACGCGCATTCTCGCCGACGTCATCCGGCGCGACGAGCCGGTGGCGAAATTGTTCGAGACGCTCTCCGTGCATCCGCCCCATCGGGTGCGCGGCACCGCCATTTTTCTCACCAGCGATCCCGACGTGGCGCCCGCGGCGCTGATGCATAACCTCAAACACAACCAAGTGCTGCACGAGCAGATCATTCTGCTCACGGTGAAAACGCTCTCGATGCCGCGCGCGCCGGAGAAGGAGCGCGTCAAGGTCGAGGACTTCCTCCCCGATGTGCGCCGCGTCACGCTCACGTTCGGTTTCATGGAGACGCCCAACGTGGTCAAGGCGCTGACCGGGGCGCGCAAGCACGGGCTGAAGTTCGACATCATGAAGACGAGCTTCTTCCTGAGCCGCCGCTCAGTCGTGCCGAGCGAACAATCCGGCATGCCGCTCTGGCAGGATCACCTCTTCATCTTCCTGGCGCGCAACGCCACCAACGCGACGGACTTCTTTCATATTCCGAGTGGAAGGGCGGTGGAGTTGGGGAACCAGGTGATGGTGTGAATGTGGACCGCCGCCGCCAATAGGAGCCGCCCATCTCAATGAACCCGATCCGCGCCGTCCTTGCTTGGCTTGTCGCGGTTGTGGCGATTTCCTGGTGTGCGTTGTTCACGATGCTGTTGCGGGGAAACAATGTCGCCGAGGCATTTGCCTCGTCGATTGGCATTCTACCAGTAGTGGCTCCCCTCGGCGCGTTGTTCGGCGCAGTTCCTTCCGCGATCGCGATCTGGATGCTGCGGTGGTCGCGGGCGCCGCGCCCCTGGGGTGATATGGCTGCCGCAGCGCTCGCTAGCGTTGTCGCGCTCTTTATCTATAGCCCCCCAAATTTCGCGCCAGCGGAAACCTACGATTTCTCGGTGGACGGATTTCTTGCGGGCATCGCGCTCTTTCTCTCGATTGGAGCTGTCCCTGGCGGCCTAGTTTATTGGTTCCTCGCGGGGCGTCCGCGTCCGCCTTATCACCCCGGCCACCCACACGCCGGCCAATCGCGCGCGCCGTGAATTATGTGTAGAGCGCAGCGTTTCTTTGTCCGGCAACTCAAAGGCGATGATGTAGGGCAAGCTGCGAACGGGCTTCTCGAAAGTGCCCGCTATGCTCCCAGCGCGCGCAGTGGGCATGAAGGCGAGTTTGTCGATGGCGGCCTTGAGCTGTGTAACCACACGTATGGCGGCGTGGGGATTGTCTGCGGCAATGAAATCACCGATGGCGTCGAGGTCATGCTCGGCGGCAACGGTGATGTCGACGCGCCTCACGCGCTCTTTTTGGACTGGGCCTTTGTTTCAAGGCGTTTAAGGAGACGTGCGAAGACCTCTTCATGCGACTTGGTTTTCCCTGCTCGCCCATCCGCCATCGCCTCAACGATGCTCTTCACAATCGGCATTTGCCAATCGACGTAGGCGTCGAGCGCCTCAGCGGCGTGCCAGGATTTGCTTCGGCCGCTAAGCTTCGCCAGCCGCTCCAGCTTGGCTTTGACCTTGCGCGGCAGGCGAATGGAAAGCACTTCGGACTCGGACATGGGCGGGCTCCGCAATTGTATACATTGTATACACTGGTGGGAGCGTCGGCGATAGTGGTGATCGCGTGGGGCAGGCGGCGGCCGTTGCGGCTGCTTGGGGCGCTTTTTTGCTGCGCGCGCGGACGCAATCGGTTACCGTCGCCAAAAAACGGGGGAGAGCATGAGAAGTTTTATGTCCGGCCTTTTGCTGTTCGCGCTCGCGGCATGCGCGCAGCCGTCGCCGCCGGCCGCACCCACAGAGGAAGAGATGGTGGCGCGCGGACAATATCTGGTCACCGGTCTGGTGGGCTGCAACGATTGCCACACGCAGATGACGCCGACGGGGCCCGACATGAGCCGCTCGTTGCAAGGCGCAACGCTTGGCTTCGCGCCGACCGTCGAGATGCCGTGGGGGCCAGTTGCGCCGCCGCTCGCGGGCGGCCCGGCAGGATACACCGACGAGCAATTCGCGATGTTCCTGCAAACTGGCGTGCGTCCCGACGGCTCGATGGCGCGCCCGCCCATGCCGCAATTCCGCATGAACGAGGAAGATGCGCGCGCCGTAGCGGCTTACATCAAGACGCTGCCGCGGGCGCAATAACGCGCTTCAATTCGCTGCTTCGCCCTCGGGGAAGGCGGCGACATGGTCCATAAAATGGCGGCCCGGGGGATTGAGCATCTTGAGGAAGCCTCGGGCATAGCTTTCAGCGAGGTCTTGCGAGGGGAAAACGGAGGGGCCCCCGTGGATGCCGGGAAACACCGTGCCGAAGCGGCCGAGATGGAGCACGCGGTAGACACGATAATAGTTCCGCCAGCCTTTTGTCGTCGCTGTTTTTGCACGAGGCTCAGGCGTGGGCGGCTTAAGATCGAGCATGCGTAGAATAGGTGTGTGGCGGGGCCGGGGTGTCAAGGCCAAGGAATCAAAGTTGTCCACGCCATCGGCGGTTTTCTCGACTAGGAGATTGCCCGTTGCACGGCCCTCGGTCCATAAGCACGCCCCATGACAATAGCCGAACCCAAGGAAGCCAAGGCTTTCCTCGACGCCCACCCCGAAATCCAATTCTTCGAGATCGTGTTCACCAACATGGCGGGCGTCCCGCGCGGCAAGCGCTTGCGTCGGCATGAGATCATGGCGGTGTTTGAGCAGGGGCGTTTCTTGCCCGGCTCGATCCTGGTCAACGACATTACCGGCCAGGACGTGGAGGCCACAGGATTGGTGTGGGAGGATGGCGACGCTGACCGCATCGCCAAGCCGATCGCCGGGCGGTTGACGCCGGCGCCGTGGCTAGGGGCGGATGTGGCGCAAGTGGCGCTGTCGATGTACGAACTCGATGGCAAACCCAACGATCTAGACCCGCGTCACGTATTGCAGCGTGTGATCGATCGCTACACCGCCGATGGGCTTGTGCCCGTGGTGGCGTGCGAACTCGAATATTATCTCGTCGATGCACGCCGCACACGCACGGGCAAAGTGCAGCTGCCGCGCTCGCCGCTCACCGGGGACCGCGCGACCCAGCACCAGGTCTACGGCCTGCGCGAAGTCGAAGAGGCGAGCGGCTTTCTGCGCGATCTCTGGGCCGCCGCCGATGCGCTGGGCGTGCCGCTGGAAGGCGCGATCAGCGAATACGCGCCGGGGCAGCTCGAACTCACGCTGAAGCACCATGCCGATGCGCTGCGCGCTGCCGACGACGCCGTGCTTTACAAGCGCGCGGCCAAGGGCGTGGCGCTGCGGCATGGTTGCGAGGCGACCTTCATGGCCAAGCCGTTCGCGGACATGGCGGGCTCGGGCATGCATTTGCATGTGAGCGTCAACGATACGAAGGGCAAGAACATCATGGCGTCCGAGGCGCCCGATGGTTCGCCGACTGTGAAGCACGCCATAGGCGGCATGAAGGCGCTGCTGGCGGATTCGATGGCGATCTACGCGCCGAACGCCAATTCCTACCGCCGCTTCAAGGCCAATTCCTACGCCCCGGTTGCGCCCACGTGGGGCGTCAACAACCGCACCGTCTCGTTCCGCGTTCCCGCTGGCGCGCCGCACACGCGCCACATCGAGCACCGCGTGGCCGGCGCCGATGCGCACCCGGCGCTAGCGCTGGCGGCGCTGCTTGCCGCGGTGCACCATGGGATTTCCAGCAAGGTCGATCCAGGCCCTGCCATCGTCGGCGACGGCTACGCTCAAGCGGCGGAAAGCGGCGAGAAAATTCCGGTCAATTGGTTCGCCGCAGTGGACCGCTTCGCCGAGTCCGAACTCTTGAAGGACTATCTGGGCGAGCGCTTCGTGCGCATGTACTCGATCGTGAAACGCACCGAGCAGGAGCGCTTCCAAAGCGTGATCGCCGACGTCGACTACGATTGGTATCTGCGCACCTGCTGATACCAACGCACCGTCATTCCGGGGCGCGCGGAGCGCGAACCCGGAATCCAGCGTCAGGCGCATCGCTCTACGATACTCCTGGATCCCGGATCGCGCTGCGCGCGTCCGGGATGACGGAGTTTTCGCTTGCGGCAATGGATCAATGTCCCAGGGGCGTTGGCGCGGTTGGCACAAAACAAGAACGTCGATTTCGTGATCACAGATGTTGTTAGCGGCGCGGTTTGCGTGTTTGTTAGAAAGCGCAAAGAACGCGCGGCGGCGACCGCGGGAACTCCAGGGAGCGAAACAATGGCGAAGGGCAAATATCTCCGCGGCGCATCCCGCCGCTCGATCCTGCAACAATTCGGCGCCGCGGCGGTGGGGATCAGCTTCTCCGGCGGCCTGGCGGCGTGCGGCAAGAGCGGGAGCGACGCCCGCAAGCTCAATTTCTACAATTGGGACACCTATATCGGCGACACCACCCTGGCTGATTTCCAAGCCGCGAAAGGCGTCGAAGTCACCATGACCAAGTTCGCCAACAACGATGAATTGTTCGCGCAATTCCGCGGCGGCAACAAAGGCTATGACGTCATCGTTCCTTCCAACGAGTACGTCACGCGCATGTCGCAAGCGGGACTACTCATGGAGCTCGACCGGGCGAAGATTCCGAATTTCAGCAATTTGTCGCCGGAATTCCAGGACGCACCGTTCGATCCCGCGCGCCGTTATTCAATGCCCTATACCTGGCTCACGCTTGGCATTGGCTATCGCAAGAACAAGGTCCAGGGCGTGCCGGATTCCTGGCGCTGGCTGTTCGACAGCAACCGTTATTCCGGCCGCATCGCCGTGCTGGGCGAATCCGCTGACCTCATCCGCTTATGCGCGAAGTACAAGGGCCACTCCCTTAACAACATTTCCGAGACGGTGCTGAGCGAGATCGAGCAAATGCTCATCCGCCAAAAGCCGCACATCAAGGCGTTCCACGAAGACGACGGCCAGGATCTGCTGGTCTCCGGCGAGGTCGATCTCGTCATGGAATATTGTGGCGACATCGCCCAGGTCATCGCCGATGACCCCGAGATCGGCTGGGTGATTCCCAACGAAGGCACGCTGATCAATCAAGATTGCCTGTGCATCCCCGTCGGCGCCCCCAATCCCGACGATGCGCACGCCTTCATCAATTATCTGCTCGACGCCGAGGCGGGCAAGAAGATCAGCGAAACCATCCAATATCCAACGCCGAACGCGGCCGTTCGCGCGCTCATGCCTGATTCCTACAAGAATAATCCGGTCATTTTCGCGTCCCCGGAAATCATGGCCAAGAGCGAGTACGGAGCGTTCGAGGGCGACGAACGCTCACGCCGCTTTGAGGAGATGTTCACGCGCATCAGCGCGGCTTAAACAGCGCCGATGGAACAAACGTGGCGCCAGGCGAGGGGAGCGTTCGCGGCGATTGCGGCGCCGCCGCTCGTCTGGCTGCTGGTTTTCTTCCTCGTGCCGCTGGGGGTGATTTGGGCCTATTCGTTCGGCGAGAACGTCGGACCGATCACCATCGACCTGACCGGCACCTTCGCCAATTACATGCGCGCTCTTGAGCCTTTGTATTTGGGCATTTTCGGTAAGAGCGTGATCGTGGCGGGCGTCACGACTTTGCTCTGCCTGCTGGTCGGCTTCCCGGTGGCGCTCGCCATCGCCTTCGCCAGCCCGCGCATGAAGGCGTGGCTGCTGTTGCTGATCATGCTGCCGTTCTGGACCAATCTGCTGATCCGCACCTTCGCGCTGATCGCCGTGCTGCGTGAGCAGGGTTATGTCAATTTCGGGATCGAATGGTTCTGGAACCTTGCGAGCTCGGCGCGCGAGCTTGTCGGCATGGCGCCGCTCGGGGATTATGAGCCGCTGACGCTGCTCTACAACAACGCCGCGGTGATTGTCGGGCTGGTCTATGTGCATCTGCCGTTCATGGTGCTTCCGCTCTATTCCGCGCTCGACCGCATGGATCGTTCGCTGATGGAGGCGAGCCTCGATCTTGGCGCGGGGCATCTGCGCACAATCCTGCTGGTGGTGGTGCCGTTGGCCGCGCCGGGCATCGCCTCGGGCGTGCTGATCACGTTCATTCCCGCGCTTGGCTCTTATCTGACGCCCGATCTGCTTGGCGGCACCGACAGTCAGATGATCGCCAACGTCATCGAACGCCAGTTCAAGAAGGCCAATGATTGGCCGTTCGGCGCAGCACTTTCGTTCCTGCTCATGTACCTCACCTTCTTCGCCATCGCGGCGCAGGCGCTGATCCAGCGCAAGCCCGGGAGGCGCTGATGGCGCGCGTTGCGAGGGAAAAGCCGGGTCCGCTCGAATATCACCGCCGTTGGCCGCTGCAGCTGATCGTCGGGGCCACGTTCTTCTTTCTGTATTTCCCGCTGATCATCCTGATGGTGTTCAGCTTCAACGACAGCAAGCGCAATATCGTCTGGCAAGGCTTCACCTTCGATTATTACGAGAAGGTATTCAAGAACGCCGAATTGATCGAAGCCTTCGGCAACTCGCTCACCATCGCCTTCTTCTGCACTATAATTTCCGTGGTCCTCGGTGCGCTGACCGCGGTGATGCTGTGGCGTTTTCGTTTTCCGGGAAAAACCGCGGTCGAAGGCGCGATGGCGCTGCCGATCGTGGTGCCGGAGATCTGCATGGGCGTGGCCATGCTGGTGTTTTTCGCCAAGATCATGCCGTGGCCAACCGGCATGCCCTGGCCGCTCAATCTCGGCGCCATCATCATCGCCCACGTCTCGTTCGCGTTTCCTTTCGTCGCCACCGTGGTGCGGGCGCGGCTGGCCTCGTTCAACCGCGAATTGGAGGAGGCGGCGAAAGATCTCGGCGCCAGCGAATGGCGCACGTTCTGGGACGTGCTGGTGCCGCACATGCAGCCCGGCCTGATCGCTGGCGCGCTGTTGGCGTTCACGCTTAGCCTCGACGATTTCGTAATCACTTTCTTCACAGCCGGACCCGACACCATCACATTCCCGGTGAAGGTCTATTCCATGCTGCGTTTCTCGGTGACGCCGGAAGTGAACGCCGCCTCGACCATCCTCATTGTCGTCACTGTTGTCCTCACCGCAATCGGCCTGCACCTGCAGAACCAATCCGAAAACAAGAAGCCCAAGCCATGACTGACCTCGCCCCCGCCGCTGCCGCGAAGCCAACGCCGCATGTAAAGGAAAACGCGATCATCCGCTTTGAGAACATCACTAAGCGTTACGGCAAGGTGGTTGCGGTCGATAACGTGAACCTCGAGATCCGCGAGGGCGAGTTTTTCGCGCTGCTTGGCCCCTCCGGCTGCGGGAAAACGACGCTGCTGCGCATGCTCGCTGGCTTCGAGACGCCAACGGAGGGCCGTGTCTTCATTGACGGCAAGGATGTCGCCGCACTACCGCCGAACAAGCGGCCGGTGAACATGGTGTTCCAGTCCTACGCGGTGTTTCCGCACATGAAGGTGGCGGACAACGTCGCCTACGGCTTGAAGATGGACGGCGTCGAAGGTGGGGAGGTCAAGCGGCGCGTCGAAGAGGCGCTCGAACTGGTCAAGCTCGGCGGCTATGGCGAGCGCATGCCCGATCAACTCTCGGGCGGTCAGCGTCAACGCGTGGCGTTGGCGCGGGCTTTGGTGAAGCGACCCCGCGTGCTGCTGCTGGACGAGCCGCTCTCGGCGCTGGATGCGAAATTGCGCGACCAGATGCGCTCGGAGCTCACCTCGCTGCAGGAGAAAGTGGGCATCACTTTCATCATGGTGACGCACGATCAAGACGAAGCGCTCGCGATCGCCACGCGCTGCGCGGTGATGAACAGGGGATTGCTGGCGCAAGTGGCGACGCCTGCCGATCTCTACGAATTTCCGAATTCGCGGTTCGTGGCGGATTTCGTCGGTTCGGTGAACATGTTCGAGGGCGTGCTCGACAAGGACGAGCAGGACCATGCCATAGTGCGCACGCAGGAATTGTCGGCGCCGGTCTATCTCGACCACGGCGTCACCGGCGCCAGGGGCTCTACCGTATGGGTGGCGCTGCGACCGGAGAAGATCGAAATGCACAAGCGGCCCGAGGGCTCCAGTCCGATGAAAATGGAAGACGCGCCGGCCGGCACGAATGTTGTGGCGGGCATGATCCGTGACATCGTCTATCTCGGCAGCGAGACCATTTTTGAGATCGAACTTGAAAGCGGCCGCCGCGTGAGGACCTTCCGCTCCAATTTGACGCGCTACGATCAGGAGGATTTCACCTGGGACGAGCCCGTGTGGCTAGCCTGGCATGCCTGCTCGCCTGCGGTGTTGCTGTCGTGACGACCGCCATCCGCCCCGTCCTCGGCATCATCTGCTGCAATCGCGAAATCAACGGCCAGCCCGCGCAGGCGGTGATGACGCGCTACGTGCTTTCCGCGCTGACTTATGCCGACGCCGCCGGTTTGTTGATACCGGCGATGCCGAATCTGATGCGCGCGCGCGAAGTGGCGCCGCGGCTCGACGGCATTCTCCTCACCGGCACGCCGTCGAATCTCGATCCGAAGCGTTACGGCGATTTGGTGGAAGATGGCGCCGGCCCCTACGATGCCGAGCGTGACGAAATGACGGCGCGCTTGATCGATGCGATGCTGGAGCTGAGCAAGCCGGTGTTCGGCATTTGTCGCGGGTTTCAGGAGTTGAACGTCGCCTTCGGCGGCACCTTGCGACGCGACACCGCCGATCACCCAGGCCTGATCAAACACCACGCCCCGCGCGAAGCCGATTTCAACGCCATGTTTGATCAAATCCACCCGGTAAATCTGATACCTGGCGGGATCTTGCACGACGCCTACAAACGCGACGATCTCGACGTCGTCAGCGTACATTTCCAGGGCGCCGACAAACTCGGCAAGGGGCTCAAGATCGAGGCCACCGCACCAGACGGCATTGTCGAAGCGGTGTCCGCGGAGGTGAACGGCGCTCCGGTGCTCGCCGTGCAATGGCACCCGGAATGGAAAGCGCACGAGAACCCGCAGAGCCAAGTGTTTTTCAAACTCCTGGGCCGTGCATTGCGCGGGGAGAAGTTGGCGTCGGGATAATTCACCACCCATCCCCGGAAACGGCGAAGCCGTTGTCCGGGGCCCATAAACACAAGCGTTCGCGTGTATGGGCCCCGGACTTGCGCTGCGCGCAATCCGGGGATGGGTGTAAATCGAGTAAGTAAGTACAAGGAACAAACATGACAGCCCGCAATTACAACATCCCCGAACTCCGTCGCCTCGACGTCGAGCATCATCTGCCCGCGCAGGCCAATTACGGCGAGATCGTAGCCCTCGGCGGCAGCCGGATCATCACGCGCGCCGATGGTTGCACGATTTACGACGGCGACGGGGCGGCGATCTTGGACGGAATGGCAGGCCTTTGGTGCGTCAATGTCGGCTATGGGCGCGAGGAACTAGTGCGCGCTGCGGCCGAGCAGATGCAGGAATTGCCGTTCTACAACACGTTTTTCAAAACCGCGACGCCGCCGACGGTGACGCTCGCGGCCAAGCTGGCGGAAAAGCTTGGCGGCGAATTGCAGCACGTCTTCTTCAATTCCTCCGGCTCGGAAGCAAACGACACCGTCATGCGTATGGTGCGCCATTATTGGAATGTGCATGGGCAACCAAAGCGCACCATCTTCATCTCGCGCTGGAACGCCTATCACGGTTCGACCATGGCCGGCGCCAGCCTCGGCGGCATGAAGCACATGCATCCGATCGGCGGACTGCCGATCCCAGGCGTCGAGCACGTGGCGCAACCGTACAAGTTTGGCGAGGGCTTCGGCGAGGAGGAGGACGCGTTCGCCGCTCGCTGCGCGCAGGAGATCGAAGACCGTATCCTTAAAGTCGGCCCCGAGAATGTCGCGGCCTTCATCGGCGAACCGGTGCAAGGCGCAGGCGGTGTGATCATCCCCCCGCGTGGATATTGGAAGCGCGTCGAGGCGATCTGCAAGAAATTCGGAATTCTGCTGGTCGTCGATGAAGTGATCACCGGTTTCGGGCGTCTCGGTTCGTGGTTCGGCTTCCAGCATTTCGGCGTCACGCCCGATCTCGTGCCGATGGCGAAGGGATTATCCTCGGGCTATCTGCCGGTTTCCGCGGTCGGCGTTTCACGTAAGATCGTCGAAGTGCTGCGCGAGAAGGGCGGCGATTTCGTGCATGGTTACACCTATTCTGGACACCCGGTCGCGGCTGCGGTGGCGATTAAAAATCTCGAAATCATTGAACGCGAGGGTCTGGTTGAACGCGTGCGCGGCGACATCGGACCCTATTTCGCGGAAGCGCTGACGCGTCTCGACAGCGATCCGCTGGTGGGCGAGATCCGCTCGCTTGGTTTGATCGGCGCGGTTGAGATTGTCTCCAAGAAGGGCACGAACGAGCGCTTCACCGGCAAAGAAGGCAAGGCTGGGCCGATTGTGCGCGACGCTTGCATCAAGAACGGCCTGATGGTGCGCGGCATTCGCGATTCCATCGTCATGTGCCCGCCCTTGATTATTACGCGCGCCGAGATCGATCGCATGATCGACATCATCGCCCGCTCCTTGCGCGAGGTCGAACCCGCGCTCAGGGCGCTGAAGGCGGAATAGACCGACGCTTTCTTTTGGAATCCTCGCTGGCAAGCGGTGTTCGCTACCGCCCAGCTGGTGACGCGTTTTCAACACTGCATGCCGGCGGGGACGCCGGCGGTCCATAGGTGCTAAACCTTGGCCGCTGCTCCGTTTGCTGCAAAACCAGAGCGGCTGAGCAATCCCATGCCGTCGCCAATATCGGCGGCGATGGCTTTGCGCAGCGCCTCGGCATCGTGTGCGATGATGGCGGCGATCGCGGCTTGGTGCTGATCGTTCAGGCGCGCGGCGTCGAGGCGGCCGAATACGAGGCGCATGAAGGGTCCAAATTGCAGCCACAACGTTTCGATCAATTGCGCCATGGTCGGGCCGGGTTGAGCGCGATAGAGCGTGAAGTGAAACGCGTGGTTATGGCGCATGTAGGAATCCGGATCGTCATCCGCGATCGCGAGATCCAACGCGGCGTCGATCTCCCGCAACGAAGCCAACCGCGCCGCGTCGATGTGGTCGAGGGCGCGCGCCGCCGCTTCGGGTTCGAGCAACAGACGGCAACGGAGCAGATCGTCGAACCGTTCCTGCGTCATCAAGGGAACTAGGATGCGTCGCTTCGAGCGGATTGCGACCGCGCCATCGGCGGCAAGGCGTGACAACGCGTCACGAACCGGGGTCTGGCTCACGCCGAGTTCCGCGGCCAAGCTGCGCGTGGAAAGCTCATGGCCCGGCGCCATGCGCCCGGTTACAAGGCGTTGGCGTAGTTCCGCATAGATTGCCGCATTGAGGCTTTCCTCGTAGAGCGGATCGAGCGTCGGCATGGCCTGGAACCTAGACGCAATTCCGACTGCGCGCCACGCTTCAGCGAAGAAAGCACGCGCCCCTCGATCCGCCGCGCTTGACTTGCCCCCGCCGCCCAAATCATAGTGGCGTTTCAGGTGATCCATGCGCTCCCGCTGCCCTCGAAAGAGGCGCCCAGGACGCGGTTTGTGGGCTGCGCGAAGCGGCCCTTTCAGCGCAAAACAAGCGCGCCGCGCTGGCTTAATAGAAGAGTTTACGCAACCGCGTGTGTGGAGCACGCGAGTTT
Source organism: Terricaulis sp. (assembly GCA_040080225.1). GTDB lineage: Bacteria > Pseudomonadota > Alphaproteobacteria > Caulobacterales > Aquidulcibacteraceae > Vitreimonas. The sequence continues at coordinate 31,208 of JBEBIU010000006.1, read as the reverse complement.
CCGGCGCGCGCCGTCAACATCGAGTGTGTCATGAGTAAGAGTTTCGCGAGTTGGATTAAGGAAAACGGCATCGGCGAGGTCGAATGCCTGGTGCCCGATCTCAACGGCGTCATCCGCGGCAAGGTGTTTCCGGCGCAGAAATTCCTGCAGAGCGAACGCGACGGCTCGCTGCGCATACCCTCCAGCGTGTATTCGCTGACCGTCACCGGCGAGTATGCCGACGACGAGGACGACATCGAAGCGATGAGCGATCCCGACGTCGTGCTGCGTCCGGAGTTGGAGACCATCTGCGTCGCGCCGGGCTACAAAACGCCCACCGCCTTCGTGTTCGCCGACGCCTATCATACCGATGGCCGCCCTTACGACATTGCGCCGCGTTATGTACTGAAGCGCGCGATCGAACTTTACACCAAGCTGGGCTTGAAGCCGGTCGTAGCGCCGGAATTGGAATTCTACCTCACCCAGGTGAACACCGACCCCGACCTGCCCTTGCTGCCGCCAGCGGGTCGCTCGGGTCGCTCGGAAACATCGCCGCAACCCTATGGTCTCGAGGCGATCACCGAATACGAGGATCTGATCGAGACTATTTACGAACACGCCGAGGCGGCCTCGCTGCATCTCGACACCATGATCCACGAAAGCGGCACCGCGCAGCTGGAGATCAACTTCAATCACGGCGATGCGGTGCATGTCTCCGACCAGGTGCTGGTGTTCAAGCGCATCGTCAGGCAAGTGGCGCTGAAGCACGGCGTCTACGCCACCTTCATGGCCAAACCGATGGAGAACCAGCCCGGCAGCGCCATGCATCTGCACATTTCAGTGGTCGATGCGAAAACCGGCGCGAATCTGTTCGGGACGCCGCTCGACCAGACCGGAGGCAACACCGAGATGTTCCGGCATTTCGTCGGTGGTTTGCAAAAATATCTCGGGCAGGTGACGCCTTTGTTTGCACCCAACGTAAATTCGTTCCGCCGCATGCGGCCGGATTTCTCCGCGCCGATCAATCTGCATTGGAGCTACGACAACCGGTCGTGCGGATTGCGGGTGCCGATTTCGCAGCCGGAAAATCGCCGCATCGAAAACCGGCTGCCTGGCGCCGACGCCAACCCATACCTCGCGCTCGCGGCTTGTTTGGTGTCGGGCTATCTGGGCATCCGCGACAAGCTCGAGCCGGGCGCCATGATCGAGGGCAGCGCCTACGACAAAGCGCGCACCTTGCCCCGTACGCTGTACGAGGGGCTCGACCGGTTCCGCATCTGCGATCCCGTGCGTGAACTCCTCGGTGAGCATTTCTGCGCCGCGTTCCAGCGCATCAAGGCGCAAGAACTCGCCGCCTATGAGGGCGTTATTTCCTCGTGGGAGCGCGACCACCTGCTGCTCAAGGTTTGAGTTTGACGCTCAATTCTGGCCTGGACATGGAGCGGTCGTATTATTCTGCGACCGCCAATCCGTTTGCGTCGGCGCCGGCGCTGGAAGGCGCGCACGAGGCTGATGTGGTCGTGGTCGGCGGCGGCTACACGGGGCTGTCCACGGCATTGAATGCGGTGCGGCGGGGAATGTCGGTGATCCTGCTTGAAGCAGGCCGGATCGGCTGGGGCGCGTCCGGGCGCAATGGCGGGCAGGTGATCCCGGGCTGGCGCAAGGGCGCGACCGAGTTGGTCAAATCCTACGGAGAAGAGCGGGCGCGGCTTCTGTTCGACATTTCGCTGCGCGCGCGCGATGAGCTGCTCGCCAGCATCAAACGCCACGACATTCGCTGCGATCTTGTCGCCAACGGGCATCTACTGGCGGCGGCGAAGCCCGCCGATCTCGCCTGGATGCGCACGGAGGTGGAAACGCTCGATCGAGTAATGAAATACCCGCACGCGCGGGTGATGAGCCGAGAGGAAACGCGAGCGAAGATCGCGTCAGAGGCCTTTCACGGTGGATTGCTCGATGCGCTTGGCGGGCACCTGCATCCTCTGAACTATGCGTTCGGCCTCGCCAATGCGGCGGCGCGGAGCGGCGTCCAGTTGTTCGAACACTCGGAGGCGATCTCGGTCTGCGGCGAGCGTGGCGTTATCGCGCGTACCGCGAAGGGTGAAGTGAGGGCGCGGCACGGTGTGCTCGCGTGCGATGCACTGCTTGGCAATTTGGCGCCGCGCGTCGCCGGCCGCATCATGCCGGTCGCAAACTATCTCGTCGCCACCGAACCGCTGGAATCGCCGCGAGCGCTGATCGCCGACGATCTCGCCGTCAGCGACAGTCGCTTCGTGGTGAATTATTTTCGCATCAGCGCCGACAATCGGCTGATTTTCGGCGGCGGCGAGCGCTACACGCCCAGACCGCCCGCCGACATCGCGTCCTTCGTGCGCCCGTTCATGCTGCGCATCTTTCCCCAACTTTCGGGCGTGAAAATCGACTATGCTTGGGGTGGGCTCGTCTCCGTGACAATGTCGCGGCTGCCGCACGTTGGGCGGATGGGCGATTTATTCTTTGCGCATGGATATTCGGGGCAGGGCGTGGTGCTGCCCGCGATCGCTGGGGCCGCGATGGTAGAGGCGATGGGCGGACGCAGCGATTTGTTCGAGGCGTTGGCGGCAATCGCGCCAGCGGAATTCCCCGGCGGCGCCGCGCTGCGGACGCCCCTGCATGTGCTCGGCATGCTCTGGTACGCGCTGCGGGACCGGCTCTAGCGCAGCTGCGAGGCGCGGCGCGCGTTCGCCTCGATCGTTGCCCAGTCGCCAACCTTGATCAGCGCGCTCGGCGCCACCCACGAGCCACCAACGCAAAGCACATTGTCGAGCGCGAGATAGGCAGCCGCCTTGTCGGCGCTGATACCTCCCGTTGGGCAGAAGCGCGCTTGGGGCAGCGGACCGTCGAAGGCCGCGAGCGTCGCCACCCCTCCCAATTGCTCGGCGGGAAAAAATTTGAAACAACGATAGCCCAGGTCCAATCCACGCATGAGTTCGCTTGCGGTGGCGATGCCGGGGATCAGCGGTATCGGCGCTTGCCGCGCCGCTCGCAGGAAGTTCGGCGTTGCGCCAGGCGACAGCGCGTAACTAGCGCCCGCGTCGATAGCGGCGGCGAGAGAATCTTGGTCGAGCACAGTGCCTGCCCCGACGACCATTTCCGGCGCTGCGTCGATGATGGCGCGAATGGCTCCAAGCGCCGCGGGCGTGCGCAACGTGATCTCGATCGAACTGATCCCGCCCGCCAGCAGCGCTCGCGCCAAGGGTGCGGCGTTTTCGGCGTCTTCTATGGCGATCACGGGCAGCACTGGCGTCAGCAGCAATACTTCTTCGGGTTCAAGTTTGCGCGACATTGGCGTGCTCCTCGCGTCAGTCGCGCTGACCGTGCAAACGTTCTTCAAACGCCGCATCGCGTGCTGCCGGCGCAAAACCTTCGCCGACCGAGATTTCCAATTTTCTGCTGACATCGCCGCCGAGCGGAATGGCCAGCCGCTCGACCGGGCGGAAGCGTTCAAAGTCAGCTGCGACCAGCGGGACATATTCCGGCGTCATGTGCACGACAAGTACGCGCGCGCCGTCCACGGGGCGCATGGGGTCCGTCAATTCCGCTGAATTGCGGGGTTTAGCGTGCAGCAGCCACATGCGGATTGGCGGCAGCGGAGCGCCAGCGTTGCGGTGCTCGCGCCAATAATAGTTCAGTTCGAAGAAGGTGGTGCGGTCATCGACCAGAACCGCGGTAAATGGCAGCCCCCCCGGTTGCGCAGCGGCGCGGCGCGCGATTTCGTTGGCGGTCTCTTCCCAGGCGCTGGCTTCGCGAATGCCGTCCGAGCGGTTGGCGATCGCTGGGTAATACACCACCACGGCGGCGGCGGCCGCGAATACGGCCGCATTGAACAATGTGGCCCCCGCGAGAAAGCGCCTGCCGCTGACGCCGCTGGCAAGTTTGCCGCTGATCCACGCCACCGCCGCGGGGTAAGCGACGGCCGCCCAATTGGCGTTGGCGCGCGAGACAAAAGCGATGACCGCGACTGCGATCAAGGGCGGCAGTATGAAGGACAACAGGAACTTATCCTCCTGCCGCAGAGCCGCGGCTTGTGTCGCCGCAAACCAAAGCAGAACCGCGAACGCCACGTACAAAAGTGGTCCGATGACGCCCGCCTGGCCAACGACGAACTCGAGCAATTCGTCGAAGTTGAATAGGCTTGGCGCATCGAATCGCGCGTTGGCGACCGTGTGCTGGGCGGTCACGAATCCGTTTTCGAAATTCCAATAAAGATTCGGCGCCATGATCGCGACCGCGAGCAGCGCGGCGACGATGCCGCGCCCGCCTGCTAGCCCCTGGCGCACCGGCGCCAGCCAATAAGCGGCAAGCGCCGCGCAAACCGGGAAGTACAGCATCGCGTACTTGGCCTGGACGCCTAGGCCCATTGCGGCGCCAAGCAGGATCGCCCACCACCAGGAACGCGTCAGCGTCAGCCGCCACAACGAGAGAAGCGCCAGCGCCCACAAAGGCAGCAGAAGTGCGTCGGTCGACATGATCGTCGCCGACAGCGTCACCCCGGGGATGAGCAGCCAGCCGAGGCCTGCCCAGAAGCCGGCCCAGGCGCCATACATGGCGCGGCCAATGCCGAACAACGCCAGCGCGGCAACCGCGTGCGCAAGCGGCGCCGCCAGCCGCACCGCCCATTCGGAATCTCCAAATACCGCCGTTGTCGCGCCGATGACCCAGGCCACCAAGGGCGGCTTGGTGAAATAGCCGAACTCGAAACTGCGCGACCAAGCCCAATATTGGGCTTCGTCGAAATACAGATCGATCAAATCGAGGCGCAGGACATAGATCCTGAGCGCGGTAAGCCCGATCAGCACCGCCCAAAAGGCAAGCGTCGGGCGGTCGATCCCACGAGCGTCTGTCATTGGCGGCTCAGAATTCCCCTCGTCCTGTGTTCTAGCGGAAGCCGAACACCCGCGCCAGAACGTCGGCTCACTTGCCCAGGCTCACTTGCCCAAGCTCACTTGCATTGCCGGCGCGAGCGCTTATTTGGCGTCATCCAACACGCCCGAGGCGCGACTATGCACAGAATTCCCCCTGAATGGGCGCCGCACAAGGCGATCTGGACCGCCTGGCCGTCCGCCGCCGACCTCTGGGGCGACGACCTCAGCCCCGCGCGCGCAGAGGTCGCCGCGATGGTCCACGCACTGGCCGATGGCGGGGCCGGGGACAAAATGCGCGTGCTCGCCCACGGGCGCGAAGCCGAAGCCTCCGCCAAACTGGCGCTGGGCAAGAGCGCCGAAGTGCTCGCCGGCGCCTTTGGCGATATCTGGTTGCGCGACACCGGGCCAATCTTCGCGCCCGGCGGCAAAGCGATCGGATTTCGTTTCAATGGCTGGGGCGGCAAATATCAATTGCCGCACGACGATGAGGTCAGCGCTCGCGTCGCGTTGTTGGCCAAGGCTGAGTACAAGCGCTGTGACTTCATCCTCGAAGGCGGCGCTATCGAGATGGACGGGGAAGGCGCCTTGCTGACCACGCGCCAATGCCTGCTCAACCCAAACCGCAATCCGCATTGGACCGAGGCCGGCGCTGAGGTGGAGTTGAAGCGTGCGCTTGGCGTCGAGAAGATACTCTGGCTCGACGAAGGCCTCGCCAACGATCACACCGACGGCCATATTGACAATCTCGCCCGCTTTATCGCGCCGGGGCGCGTCGTGTGTCAGGCGCCGCTAGATCGCAGCGATCCGAACCACGGCGTGCTGGAGGAAATCGCGTTGTCGTTGCAAGCTATGCGCGACGCGAAGGGCCGTAAGCTCGACGTGATCCGCATTCCCTCGCCAGGGCTGGTGGAAGACGAGGATGGCGATTCCGTGCCGGCCAGTCACATGAACTTTATCATCGGCAATAAGGTCGTGGTCGTGCCAGTCTATTCCGGCGCCGGCGCCGATGCGGTCAAGGCGCTCGTTGGCTTGTTCCCTGACCGCAAGGTGGTGGGACTTCCCTCCAGCGCCATCCTCACCGGCGGCGGCTCGTTCCATTGCATCACGCAGCAAGAGGTGGAGTGATGTTGCGCGCGCTACAATGCACCACACAAACTCCGTCATTCCGGACGCGCGGAGTGCGATCCGGAACCCAGGGGCAACCAGCGCGATTGTGGCCCCTAGGTTCCGGGCTCCGCCTCCGGCGGCCCCGGAATGACGGGGCAAATGTCTTTGGGGAACTGTGCCGATGACCCGAACCATCTCCGTCGCCGCGATCCAGACATCGTATGGCGGCGACCTGGGGGCGAACATCGCCAAGACCGAAGCCTTCATCCGCGAAGCGGCGGGCAAGGGCGTGCAGGTGATCCTGCCGTCGGAGCTGTTCCAGGGACCGTATTTTTGTACGACACAGGAGGAGAAGTGGTTCGCGACCGCGTTCCCGGCGGCGAGCCATCCTTGCGTCGCGGCGATGGCGCCGCTGGCGAAGGAGCTGGGCGTAGTTATCCCGGTTTCGATCTTCGAACGCGACGGCCCGGCGTACTATAATTCCGTGGTGATCGTTGATGCTGACGGCAAGCTGCTCGGGACCTATCGCAAGAGCCACATCCCTGACGGCCCCGGCTATCAGGAGAAGTATTATTTCCGCCCCGGCGACACCGGATTCAAGGTGTGGGACACCGCGCACGGCCGTATCGGAATCGGCATTTGCTGGGACCAATGGTTCCCCGAAGCCGCGCGCGCGATGGCGCTGATGGGCGCGGAGGTGCTGTTCTATCCCACCGCGATCGGCTCCGAGCCGCATGATTCCTCGCTCGACACCCGTGATCCGTGGCGGCGCGCGATGCAGGGCCACGCGGTGTCGAACGTCATCCCGGTGGTGGCGAGCAATCGCATCGGTACGGAAGCGGGCGGGCAGCGTTTCTACGGCTCTTCGTTTATCGCCGATCATCGCGGCGATCTGGTTGCGGCGTTCGAGCGCGAAGACGAAGGCGTGCTGGTGCACACGTTCGATCTGGACTTCCTCGACCGCCACCGCGCGGCGTGGGGATTCTTCAGGGATCGCAGAACGGAGTTTTATCGGTAGGGCGAGTTTTCGGAGTCCCAAGGACCCAGAGAAATTTCCGCGCAGGTTCAACACCACCCATCCCCGGAGGAATGCGCAGCATTCATTCCGGGGCCCATACTCACGAACCGTTCGCGTCCTTGGGTCCCGGACTTCGCCTTCGGCGAATCCGGGAATGGGTGTTGAAATGATTCAATCTGGAAAGAACAGGCTCTAAGCCAACGCCCCCATCGCCTCATCCCGCACCCTCACATCCCCCCACGCCAACACGCGTCCACCTTCGCTTGCATCGCCACCATCCCATGCGCACACGCCGCCGCCGGCGCCGGTGAGGATCGGGATAAGGGCGGCGATGTCGAACGGCTTGAGGTTGGACTCCATCACCGCGTCCATGTGCCCAGCCGCGATCATGCAATAGGCGTAGCAATCGAAGCCGTAGCGAACGAGTTTCGCCTGGTCCCGAACGCGCGCGAAGGCCAGCGCTTCTTCGCCCTCGAACAGATCGGGGCTGGTTGTTGAGATAATCGCATCGCTGAGCGAAGCGCACGCGCGCGTCTTCAGTACGCGCGTCTGGCCGCGCGCGGTGCAATTGGCGCCGACCATCCAGCCGCGATAGCGCTCGTCGAGATAGGGCTGATCCATCACGCCGATCAGCGGCCGACCGTCATGGTAGAGCCCGATCAGCACGCCCCAGGTGGGAAGCCCAGCGATGAAGGCGCGGGTACCGTCGATGGGATCGAGGATCCATTGGTAGCCTTCGCTTGCCAGCGTCCCGCCGAACTCTTCGCCCAGCACTGAATGATCCGGAAACTCGCGTTCGATCAGCGCACGCATGGCGCGCTCGGCGGCCTCGTCGGCGTCGGTGACGGGATCGAAGCGGTCGCCGCCCTTGTGGTTCACGTTATGGTCGGCGCGGAAATAGGGGAGGATCGCCTTGCGCGCCGCATCTGCGAGCGTGTCTGCGAAGGCGAGGAGGCGCGGAAGGTTGTGCATCCCCCAGGACTACACGAGCCCTCCGCGCCTTTGGTAGCGCCTATGACTAGGCGGCCACCGTAACGTCGTCATTCATCGCCTTGGCCAGATCGAGCAGACGGCGGCGAGGCCGTTCGCTCAACTGGTAGTACGCCCTGATCAACTCCAGCGTTTCGCGCTGTGAGAGAACATCGGCGGCGATGTGATGTTGCTCGCCGGCAGGCTTTTCTTGTTGCGCCGCGTCAGCTGCGCTTCTCCAGCCTTCGAAAAAGTAATTCGTTGGCACGTTGAGCGAAGAGGCGAGACGGAACAATTTCGCGGCCGTTACCCGGTTCGAGCCGCACTCGTATTTTTGGATCTGTTGGAAGCGAACGCCAATAGACTCAGCCAGTTGCTGCTGGGTCATGCCTAGAATTCGGCGGCGGCGCCGTAGCCGCTTGCCAATGTAGACGTCGATATCGTCCCCCATGTCCCTTTACCTTTCACCGCAACCCCAGCCCGTTGGAATAAATTAAGTATTGCTGAAAGGTGCTCGCCTTTCCAGCGAGTAATGTCGTTTGCGATACGTATTGACAGGAGTGTTGCGGACAAAGCGCAATCGCAACAGGGGAAGTGTCGCAACCCTACGCAAGACGCGAACAAAGAAAAACGGACTCGCCAATCTGGCGAGTCCGTCCCCCCGTTCCCCGCAAAGTTGAAGACGTCCTCAGACGTTTCACGCCGCGTCGGTGTTTTCGTCTTGCAGCGCTTTCGCCAAATCCAAGAGGCGGCGGCGCGGACGCTCGCCGAGCTTGTAATAAGCGCGGATCAGTTCGAGCGTTTCTTTCTGTGAGAGCACATCGGCCGCGATCAGGTCGCGATCGTTAGCTGGAGCGCCCGGCGCGCCTGGGATCGCCGGAGTGGCTTGCAGGCCCTCGAAGAAATAGTTCACCGGCACGTTGAGTGCGACGGCGAGTTCATAGAGGCGGCTCGCAGTGACGCGATTGGCGCCGCATTCGTACTTTTGGATCTGCTGGAAGCGGATGCCAATGGACTCAGCCAATTGTTGCTGGGTGAGGCCCAAGAGCCGGCGGCGGCGACGAAGCCGTTTGCCGACATGGAGGTCAATGGCGTTAGCCATGGGAAGCGCCCTTCTTGACGGCGGTTCCCCCATGGGCCCGCCTGTTGTGCGAAAGGGGAAACTGCAAGCCACGCGCCGCGCCAAACAGGCGGATTTCGCCCGCGGGAGGCCCGGAAAGACCTGGTATAGCCTGCTTGGCCGGCGAAACGGCGCCACATTGGCACATGATCGGCGCTTTGGACGGCGGTTGCTCATGCCAGCTTGTGAAGCGGTTTTGACCCGACCAAAATTGTCGCTCCCCGGTCGTAGCCGCCCTTGCGGCGGAGAGCCCCGGGTTCATGGCAGCTCGAAACATTGGAAGCGCTTTGATTTTGGCTCCGCCATAAGACCCCGGACCGCGCGATCCATTGGCGCAGGGCGTCAGCTCCCCGCGTCCCGCGCGCGGATCGCGGCGCGAAGGTCATCTGGCAGATCGTCGGTCCAGTGCGGCGGGCGCAGCGGCATTGGCGGAGGTTCGGGCAAACCCTGCGCGCGGGCCATCGCCGCCATCTCATCCCAGATTTCCTTGCGCATCTCCCAGGCTCGCAATTCGTGTTCAGCATTAATGTGGGCGCCGAGCCGCGCCCGCAGCTGGGCGCGCAGACGCTCTTCTTCTTCCGGGTCGTCCATGGGCGGTGGCGCTTCGGCGAGCGTACGCGCCGCTTCGGCGAGGGTTCGCGCAATTTCGCTCCAGCGTTTGGCCTCGGCGGCGTCCCCACGGCGCGCTGCGGTCTCGGCGCGTTTCAGCGCAATCGAGGCGCGGTCGCGCTCGCGTTCTTGCTTGTGGGCGTGGGCAATGTGGCTGGGCGGCGTCCCTGGCAGCTGCAGCGAGGCTCTGAGCGTCTCGGTGATTTTCTTTTCGTCGCTTGCCGATATGTCATTCGTCATCGTGTTTCTCCTGCGCGCGCGGGCGCGTTCGGCCGAGGCCGTTTGGTTTAAAGAGGCCGCCGCTTCAAAAGCGGAGGGCGGGGACGCGTTCGCACGCGTCGTAAAAAACTGCGCCGTTGGTTCGGCGCTCATGACGCGATCGAACGCGTCCCCGTGGTCGTGCTCGCCGGGCGGCGGGACTGGAGGTCTTTCACTCCGCGACGCGTACCCCGGCGGCGTGCGGGCCGATGTGTTCGCATCGGTCCCGGTGACTTCCCACGCTTCATTTTCTCGCGCGGGCTTTGCGCTTTTGACGCTTCACGCTCACCACCTCGCCATGCGCATCGGCTTGAACAGGGTACCGACTGCCCTCCATGCGAAGGCGATGCAACATTCTACGACAGCGCCTGGGGTGTGGGATAAGTTTTTGTACAATCCTTGATTTTCAAGGCCGGGAGGGGCGAAAAAGCGGGGATAGATTGGCGCCTCAGGGCGCCAAGACCAACGTGATGCCAATGTAACGGAGGTTGCGGGATCCCACCTGCGCGCCGCGGGGCGCCGCGTCGCGCTTCGACAGGCTCAGCGTGACGCTATTCCGCGCTAAGTCAGTCCAAGCTCCCATCTTCGTCAGCCCGAGCCTCTCGAAGGCTGCACCTCTGCTGGGAGGGCGAGTGCGCTCAATCGAAGTGCGCCAGAACCTAGCCTCAGTGCCGACTATCAAGCCAGTTCAGAAATAGCATCCACAGTATTAGGCCAGCAACAATCACGCCTAGCGCAACCTGAACCCAAATGGGTAGATCCGCGAGCCAATCGAAGACGTTCGTCCCATGCTCTCACTTACCCCGCCGCAGCTTTTGCTGCGCGCTTGCGCTCGTTCGGATCGAGATAAGCCTTACGCAGGCGGATCGCCGCTGGCGTCACTTCCACCAATTCATCATCCTCGATCCAAGCGATGGCTTGTTCCAGCGTCAGCCGCCGCGGCGGCGTCAGGCGGATCGATTCATCCTTTCCTGAAGCCCGCACATTGGTGAGCTTCTTTCCCTTCAACGGATTCACGTCGAGGTCCTCGCCGCGTGAATTTTCGCCGATGATCATGCCTTCGTAGACGTCCTCGCCATCGGCGATGAACATGGCGCCACGCTCTTCGAGATTCCACAGCGCATAAGCGGTCGACTGGCCCTTGTCGTTCGAAACTAGAGCGCCGTTGCGGCGGCCGGGGATGTCGCCCTTCCATGGCGCCCAGCCGTGGAACAGGCGGTTCATCACGCCGGAGCCGCGCGTGTCGGTGAGGAATTCGCCGTGATAGCCGATCAGGCCGCGCGAGGGCGCATGGAACACGAGCCGCGTTTTGTCGCCGCCGGAAGGACGCATGTCGGCAAGCTCGGCCTTGCGCAGGCTCAGCTTCTCAATGACAATTCCAGAATATTCCTGGTCGACGTCAACCACCGCCTCTTCGATTGGCTCGAGCGTTTGGCCGTTCTCTTGCCGCGTCAGCACGCGTGGGCGCGAGATCGATACCTCGAAGCCCTCGCGGCGCATGGTTTCGATCAGCACGCCCAATTGCAATTCGCCGCGGCCGGCGACGTCGTAGGAATCCTTGTTGGCGGTTTCGGTGACGCGGATGGCGACATTGGATTCTGCCTCGCGCAACAACCGATCGCGAATGACGCGGCTTTGCACTTTATCGCCGGCGCGTCCGGCAAGCGGGGAATCGTTGATCGACACGCTGATGGAAAGCGTCGGCGGATCGATGGGCGGTGCGGAAATCGGCTGGCTCAGCTCAATTGAGCCCACCGTATCGGAAACCGTCGTGTTGACCAGCCCGGCGATGGCGACGATATCGCCGGCTTCGGCGCGGTCCACCGGCACGCGCTTCAAGCCGCGATAAGCCAGTAATTTGGTGAGCCGCCCGCGTTCCAATTCCTTGCCATCGCGCGAGATCGATTTCACCGTTTCGCCAGCGGCGATCCGGCCGGATTCGACTCGGCCCGTGAGCACGCGGCCAAGAAATGGATCGGCGTCGAGCATGGTGACGAGGAGCGCGAATTTTTCCTCGCGCCTTTGCACCGGCGCCGGCTCAGGCACATGCTCGACGATTCTGTCGAACAGCGCGGAAAGATCCTTGCGCTCATGCTTTAGATCACTGACCGCCCAGCCTTCTTTGCCGGAGGCGTACAGGATCGGAAAATCCGCCTGTTCGTCGCTCGCGCCCAGCGCCAGGAACATGTCGAAAATGTCCGATAGCGCCTGATCGGGATCGGCATTGGGGCGATCGACTTTGTTGAGCACGACGATTGGGCGCAGGCCGCGTTTCAGCGCCTTCGAGAGCACGAACTTGGTTTGCGGCATCGGCCCTTCGGCGGCGTCCACCAACAACAGGCAGCCGTCCACCATGCCGAGAATGCGCTCGACCTCGCCGCCGAAATCGGCGTGGCCGGGAGTATCGACGATGTTGAGCCGCATGTCGGCGCCCCACAGGATCGAGGTGCATTTGGCTAGAATGGTTATGCCGCGCTCGCGCTCCTGGTCATTGGAATCCATGGCCCGCTCGGCATGGGCTTCATTGGCGCGGAAGGCCCCGCCTTGCACCAGCATCTGATCCACGAGCGTGGTTTTGCCGTGATCGACGTGGGCGATGATCGCGAGGTTGCGCAGGCGCTCGGCCATGGAGAGGGGCTTTCGGTTCGGGATTAGGCCGGGTTCTGCCCGGCCTCGGGGCCGGGTTCAACGTCGCCGCCGCCGATTTCGGCGTGCAGTCCCATCCAAGCCAGCACTGAGCGCATGCAATATAGCATGCGAAACGAAAATAATAGAGCAAAATCAGTAATATCGAAATGCAGCGCCTGCATCATCGGCTTTTCTCGCTTGCGCATTGTGCAGCGCAGCACTAGCTTTGTTGCGTTGCGGCGTTTCGCGACGCCGCCTCCGCCCTTTTGGGGCGTTTCCTCCCTATTTACCTTCGCCGCGGGGCCTGCGCTCCGCGGCTTTTTCTTTTCAGGCCAAGCTCTTGTGCAGGCAGGCCTCCGCCAAGGCCTCGGCGAGGCGGGTCATGTCGGCGCGTACACGGGTAAAGCCATTGGTGCGTTCGAGCGAGCGCTCATCGAGATAAAGCGTGCGGCTGATCTCGATTTGCAGCGCATGAACCTGCTGCCCCGGGCGGCCATAGGCCTGGGTAGTGTGGCCTCCCGCGAACGGGGCGTTACGCGCCACCCGGTAACCCAGGCGGCGAAGGCTCGCTTCCGCCAGCGCCGTCACCGAGGGGTGACAAGCCGCGCCAAAGCGGTCGCCCAGCACGATGTCGGGCGCATGGGCGCCGCGGGCGCTGGCCGGCATGGAATGGCAATCGACCAGCACCGCGCAGCCGAATTTCTGCTTCGCGTCCTCGATCAGGGCCGCCAGCTTGGCGTGGTAGGGGCGATGGTACAAAGCCAGCCGCCGTTCCGCGTCCGCCAGCGGCAACTTGTTGCGATAAATCGGATGCCCGTCGCTGTTGACACGCGGGATCGCGCCGAGGCCGGCTTGCACCCTCGCGGAACTGTAATGGAGTCCGATCGGACGCTCGTCGAACATATCGGGATCAAGTTCGTCCGGCGCGCGGTTGAGGTCGACATAGGCGCGGGCGATATTCGCCGAGAGCAGCGCGGCCCCATGAGCGGCCGCGCCCGCGAACAATTCATCGACGTAGGCGTCCTCCTGCCGGCGCAAGGTAAGAAACCCCACCCGCGTCTGCGACAATAATTCTGGCGGATAGCGCCGGCCGGAATGCGGCGAGGCGAAGATCAGCGGCGCCGTGCGCCGCAGCGGCTGGACCAGCACGAATGCCGTCGGATCGGCCGCTTCGCTGGCCGGCGACCGCGCTGTCCTCGCCCAACCTGGTTCGAGAGCGTCCATCGTTCCTTGATCGCTGGGGTCAGAGGCAGCGTCAACACATACCGGACTGCGCAGGAGCAGCGCCTTCGATTCAGCCGCCCTTTACCACTCTTATGCTACAGGCTACCGGTTATGACGGGTGTTCGGAGTGCGCGTATGGCGCGTATCCTTTTGGCCGAAGACGATGACTCGCTCAGGGCCTTCCTGACGACGAGCCTGACGCGCGCTGGTCATGACGTCGCCGGCTATGGCGATGGCGATTCTGCCTGGGAGGCGTTGGAGCACAGCTCCTTCGACCTGCTGCTAACCGATATCGTCATGCCGGGCCTCGACGGCATCGAGTTGGCGCGCCGCGGGGCGGAAGCCGACCCGGCGATGAAAATCGTCTTCATCACCGGCTTCGCAGCGGTGGCGCTCTCGCCCCAAAGCCAAGCCCCGAAGGACGCCAAAGTGCTGTCCAAGCCCTTCCACCTGCGCGATCTGGTGATCGAGATCGAGCGCGTGATCGCCGCGGCTTAATGGGGGCTCGGGGTTCGGTTGGCGGGAGCGGGATTGCCGGCGCTGTCGTGCGGCTTCGCGCCAGTCCTTCATCGGGCTGAGCCTGCCAAAGCCAGCAGCATCCCGGCAACCGCCCAATCTCGAATCCCCAATCCCGGTCCTTGCAGCGGACTCCCGACGCGGTCTATATCGCCCCACCCAACGGTCGGGCGCGTAGCTCAGCGGGAGAGCACTACGTTGACATCGTAGGGGTCACAGGTTCGATCCCTGTCGCGCCCACCATTTAAACTCTTGAAAATACGAGAGTTTATTCGCAACACTCGTCAATGTCACTCGGCCAAAGTTCGATTTGGTAATGTATTGGTAACGAACGAGGCGAATTGCCTCGGTATAGCGTGAGACAGCATGAGAGCGCTGATTTCCGCGGAATCCGCTTCCAAATGGCTATCGCCGCCCGCGTACGCACAGCAGCAGAAACTTGACTTGATCGCGCGTGAAGCGTCGCACGGGGCCGTCGGCCATCACCCGCTCACCCGCGAACGCAATCCCTGGGATGAGGCCGCCCTTTAGTTTTCGTGCGACCGTGGCGCGAGACACGCCGAACGACTGGCGGATTTCCGCGTAAGTAAATAGCGCCTTGGTTGTCGGCCAGGCGGAAAGCACTTGCTCCACCGTCTGGATGTCCTCAGCGGCGTAGGTGGGGACGTCCGCCTCTCGGACGATGCGAAGCTCCGCCTCTTTGGAGCGCAATGGCGGCGGCGCGATCCGTTTATGCGGCACGCACGTTGGACTGGATGGCGCACACGCGTCGGCGGCCCGCTCTCGCGCCAGCGGCTCCGGTTGGAAATCGACGGGCGGCGACGGGGAGCGTCGCGGCTCTTCGATTGAATGCGAACTATGCTCCGCGGCCACGAGCGGCGCTGACGCAAACAGGTCGAGCTGGTTCAAGCCAGCAACCGCCGCATTTGACCGACGCCGAAATGGCTTGTGCGCCGCAGCCCGCAAGCGCCTACCCTCGTGCTGGACAGACATGAGGCCTCCGAGGGACACTCAGCGTCGGATCACGCCTGCGCTCCCAAAGCGCGGTGCGGCCAACCGTCAGGTCGCGGCAGGCCATCTCCGTTGTCCACGATTCCGCTTCCAGACGATCAATTGCTTTCGACGACATGAAAAATGGCCTAGCCGATCAAGATCGACTTCCATTTCCCGCGCGGAGACGGAAATTGTCCACGGCTTGCGCCCCGCACTTGATTTTGCGGCGGTTCCGCCGTGGGGTCTCAATCCGCTCCGTTCAATTCGGCGATTCATTTTCGCGTCGGAGGCTGGGCATTTTTCGCCGCCAGCCGACGCATGGCGTTCGGCTCGGGATGGAAGACATCGCGGGCTCTTGGCGGCCCCCGACCTAACCGCCTATTGCGCTTGGTGCGGCAATAAGCAGGCGGCTGGTCAAATCTTGGCCGATCCCAGCCGCAGCGAATTGGCGATCACCGAAACCGAGGAAAGCGCCATCGCCGCCGCGGCGATCATGGGAGAGAGAAGATCGCCGGTGATCGGATAGAGTGCGCCCGCCGCGATGGGGATGCCGGCCACATTGTAAGCGAAGGCGAAGAACAAGTTCTGGCGGATGTTGCGCATCGTCGCTTGCGAGATCGCGCGGGCGCGCACGATCCCGCCGAGATCACCATGCAGCAGCGTCACGCCAGCGCTCTCGATGGCCACGTCCGTTCCCCCGCCCATGGCGATCCCGACATCGGCGGCGGCGAGCGCGGGCGCATCGTTCACCCCGTCACCGGCCATGGCGACAATGCGGCCCTCGCTCTTCAGGCGCGCCACGATGCGCGACTTGTCCTCGGGCAGAACCTCCGCCTCGATCGCGTCAATGCCAAGATCGCGCGCCACCGCTTCAGCTGTGGTGCGATTGTCGCCCGTCAACATGACGAGCTTCAGCCCTTGCCCACGCAGGGCGTCGAGCGCCGCGTGCGTCGTTTTCTTGACTGGATCGGCGATCCCGAACGCGGCGGCGAGCTTGCCGTCGATGCTCGCATAGATCGCGGTCGCGCCGTTACGGCGCAGCGCCTCGGCCTGCGCATTGAGCGCTGTGGTGTCGATGCCGAGTTCTTGCAGATAGCGCTCGGCGCCGATCGCCACTTTGCGACCGCCGACCACGCCGATCACGCCCTTGCCGGTCGGGGAGTCAAATTCCGTCGGCTCTTCGAGCGAAAGATTGCGCTCCGCTGCGGCAACGACGATCGCCGCCGCCAGCGGGTGTTCGCTTCGATTCTCCAGACTGGCCGAAAGGCGCAGCACTTCGGCTTCATCCTGGTTCGCCACGACGTGGATCGCGACGACGGCCGGCTTGCCCTCGGTCAACGTGCCAGTCTTGTCGAGCACCAGCGTATCGACTTTTTCGAAGCGTTCCAGGGCTTCGGCGTTCTTGACTAGCACGCCGGCGCGTGCGCCACGGCCGACGCCAGCCATGATCGACATCGGCGTCGCCAGGCCGAGCGCGCACGGACAGGCGATGATCAGCACCGAGACGGCGGCAATCAATCCGTACGAGAACGCCGGCGAGGGCCCAAGCATCCACCAGGCGATCAAGGCAATCACGGCGATAGCAATAACGGCCGGCACGAACCAGCCCGCCACCTTGTCGGCCAAACGCTGGATCGGTGCGCGTGAGCGCTGCGCCTCAGCCACCATATGGACGATGCGGGACAACATGGTATCGGCGCCGACGCGATCGGCTTCGATCACCAGTGCGCCGGTCTGATTAAGCGTGCCGCCGATCACGCGCGCGCCGGCCTGGCGCGTTACCGGCATCGATTCTCCGGTGACCATGGAATCATCGATGGTCGAGCGTCCGTCGATGACGATGGCATCGACCGGTATCTTTTCGCCGGGCCGCACGCGCAAACGGTCACCGACCATAATCTGGCCGAGACCGACTTCTTCCTCGGCGCCATCGCGCAGGCGCCGCGCCATTTTCGGGGCGAGATCAAGCAGCGCGCGAATGGCGCCGCCAGTGCGCTCGCGCGCCTGCAATTCAAGCACCTGCCCCAGCAGCACGAGCACGGTGATGACCGCCGCCGCTTCGAAATAGACCGCGACCAATCCGTGCGCGTCGCGAAACTCAGGCGGAAACAGCGTCGGCGCAAACAGCGCAACAACGCTGTAGCTCCAGGCAACGCCCGTGCCGAGCGCGATCAGAGTGAACATGTTGAGGTTGCGGGTTTGCAGCGACGCCCAGCCGCGCTCGAAGAACGGCCAGCCCGCCCACAGCACAACAGGCGTGGCCAGGAAGAATTGCAGCCAGGCGTTCAATGCCGGAGACACGAAACGATCAATGCCGAGCAAGTGGCGGCCCATCTCCAGCGCCAACACCGGCAGAGCAAGCGCTGCGCCCACCCAGAAGCGGCGTGACATGTCGATGAGCTCGGCATTGGGCCCTGCATCGACGCTCGGCATTATCGGTTCGAGCGCCATGCCGCAAATCGGGCACGAGCCAGGGTCGTCCCGCACGATCTCAGGGTGCATGGGGCAGGTCCACTTTGCGGCAGTGAAGAGCTTGGTCGGATCGGCAGACGCTGCCGCGTGAGCATAATAATTGCGGCCGGCCTGAGCGTACCTCGCCGGATTGGCCTCGAATGTTGTTTTGCAGCCAGCGCTGCAGAACAAGATTTCCACGCCCTCATGCGTAACGCGGTGAGGCGTGCCGGGCTTCGGGGCCATGCCGCAGACAGGATCAAGCCCGCCGCGCGCGCCCGTATCCGCGATCGCGCTCAATGCTGGTGCGGTGCGGCGGGCTGCGCATCGGCGGGCGCCGCTTGCTGCCGCTGCATCATCTCACAATGACGCATCATTCCTCGTGACTCATGGCTCATCGCCCCGTGATCCATCGCACCGCTCACAGGGGGCGTTCCCCGCGGCTGCGCGGCGGCATGTTGCTCCATCATCTGACAATGGCGCATCATCTCTTCACGGCTCAACCCGCTATGATCCATTCCCGAAGTCGCACACCCGCCCAACAGGGCGATCGAAGACAGCGCCGAGATTACCGCAATACGCATGGCTTTACTCCTCTACACGCCGGCCCAAACTGGTGTGTTTCATGGTTTTTTACCATCTGCGTCCGGGCGCGCTTTGGCATGGATCAATCACAATTCCAGGGCGGCGATGTCATTGATCAGATTGTTCATGTCGGTCGTTATCGGCGGTCCGGGCACTGATTTGGGCGCGCCCGAGGCCGCGAGCCTGCATGCGCTCTCCCCGGGGCTCAGCGTCAAATTCGCCGACAGATGGCTTTGCTTGAGCAGGGCCTTGTCGTTTACCATGCGCTATACGCCTGGGCGACCAAGGCGAGCGGCGAGCGGCGAGCGGCACGATTGGCGTCCCGCCGCCGGAGCAAGAGATGAGGTCCCATGACCGCAGAAATGGATCGTCGTGGCGCGATGATCGCCGCGCTCACAGCCGGCGCAGCGCTCGGTTTTGAAACAACAGTCATGGCCCAACCAGCGGCGGCGGCGCCAGCCTACCTACCGCAAACCTTGCCGTTCGATCCGCGCGGGGTTGCTGGGCTGTCCGAACGCATGCTCGTCAGTCACCACGACAACAATTATGTTGGCGCGGTGCGGCGGCTGGGCGCCATCCAGGCGCAATTGGCGGGGCTCGATTTCGCAACCGCGCCAGTCTTTCTGGTCAACGGCCTCAAACGCGAAGAGCTCATCGCGCTCAATTCGATGATCTTGCATGAGGTTTATTTCGGCGGTCTCGCTGGCGAGGCGCGTGCTCCAGGCGCGCGTCTCGGCGCGCAAATCGAACACGATTTCGGCGCGTTCGATCGTTGGCGCGCGGAATTTTCTGCCATGGGCAAGGCGATGGGCGGCGGCTCTGGTTGGGCGCTGCTAAATTGGAGCCCGCGCGCGGGACGGCTGATCAATACCTGGGCGGGCGATCACACCATGAGCGCGGCCGACGGCGCCGTCCTCGTTGCGATCGACATGTACGAACACGCCTACGCGATCGATTACGGCGCCGCTTCTGGCCAATATGTCGACGCCTTCATGGCGGCGCTGCGCTGGAACGCCGCGGAAGCTGCCTTCTCGGCTTCGTCGCGCGCACGGGAATGAGCCGCGTGCGACACTGGAATGGGCGTTGGACCGCGCGCTCCGATCACGATCTCGCGTCGAGCTCTTGTCCACAGCTTGCGCCCCGCCCTTGAGTTTGCGGCGGTTCCGCCGTGGCGGCCTCCCGTTCAGTTCGGCCATTCATTTTCGCCAATTCTTGCTATCAAGTCGAGGAACGGAGCGGCGCGCTGGCGCTAATCGGCCTACGAAAAAGGAGGCGCAAAGCGCCTCCAGTTCCGCGTTCGCAACACCGCCGGGAAAGGTCAGCGACCGGCGACATCGGCTCTCTGCGCGCCGGGGCGCAGCGCGTATTGCTCGCTCACACGCGGCGCGCCGAGCTGGGCGACAGTGCGCGCCATTGTGCCCCTGTGGCACGCCTCGAAAGTGCGCCGCGTCGAAGGGTATTGCCGCGCAATGGAAGCGCCGCAAACGCGGTCCGCCGCCTGGTCGATGCGGCGAAGCACGGTCCGCGCGCCGGCTTCGCTGGAGAGGTCTAGGCCTTGGCTCCTCACCGTGACGGCGGGCGGCGTGCCGGGATCGGCAAAAGCGCCGGGCGCGGCGGTGAGAGCGGCGGCGAAGCAGAGAACGCTGAGAAGACGGGTCATTGGGAAGCTCCTTTCAGGTGGGGTGATTGTAAGTGCGCCCAGGCGCGGACTGGGTTAGAATTTGACGCTGCGGCGTCGCGCCGTTCGCGCCCTTTTTGCGCCGGAACATCCCGGCAGACGCGACCATGAGCCAAGCGTGCCGCGTCGGCTCGCCGCGTTTGAATACGGGCTAGCCAATTTCGAAAGCGGCGCGCAGATTGTGAAAAAGGCCAGTCCAATCAAGTTTTCTGAACGAGCGCTTGGTCGCGATGCTCCGAAGGCGTCTTGTCGGTCTCCGCCTTGAAGGCGCGATTAAACGGCCCGAGAGAAGCGAACCCGGCATCGAGAGCAATGGTCGAAATCGGCACGGCGCGCTTACTGGGATCAGCGAACGCCGCTTTGGCTTCTCGAGGTTCCCGAAGACACTGCGTCAGCCGATTTCTGCGCCGCCATCGCCGCCGCAACACTTGCTTGGTCGTAGCCAACAGCATGCATCCCTAGCAACGTGTGTACTGTTGGCCCGCATAGAGCCATCGCCCGCCGCGCTTGCTCCAAATGTTTAAATACCGAAAGCGGACGGCTGACGAGGCTTCCAAGGCTCCAGGCGCGCGCGCCTCAGCCAAGCCGACGACGATAGCCATGTTGCAATAGCCGAATATCAAGCTCGACGAGGTCGAAGCGCCCCGCCCAAGGCCGGCTTCGCCCATCTTGAAACGTAGCAAAGACGGCGTTCAACCGCATCTCCGAGCCGTCCGGCTGAACCGAAAACCATTCTGGCGCGAAGAAGGAACGCGCTGCTTCAATCGTCCAACCCTCGACCTTGGTGGCCGCGCCACGCTGCTCAAGTCGCCTGATCTCTTCGGCGTCGGCGCCGGCGCTAGCAAAACCAGAACACGCCACTTCGCCACGCGTGTTCAATGGTGATGACGCGCAAGCGCTCAACACGCTTACGGTGACGAGAATAAGGAAAAGCCCGACTGATCCGCCTCGCATGAGATGCCTCCCCAAAACCCTTGACTCGACGCTACTGGCACCTCGGTTAGGAGCTCGATCGCAAGCCAGCGGCATGGCAGGCTCAAACGCTCGCGACTGGGAACGCTGGCGCTAGCGTGCGGCACCAGCAGCCCAATGCTCGCCGTCACGGTAGCTGGCCGGCCCGAAGAACAGACGCCGATCGAGTGTGAGCACGACGAGCGCTAGCGCCAATCCAAAGGCCGCAAACCCCCAATCCGCCATCGGATTGTAAGCGTCATAGGCCTCCGACAAGCCAGGGAAGTGGCGTTCAAAGGTGTAAAATGTCGCGTTGGCGGCGCCGTGCGCGAGCACGGGCAGCAGAAGCGAACCGGTGCGCAGGTAGAGCCAGCCATACAAAACCGACCAACCCAGGCAAATGCCAATCAACGGAAACCAGACTGACGCTTGATCGAAGAGGAAGAAAGCCGGTCCGTGCCATGCCGCCCAGATCACGCCGACGATCAACACAGCTGGGAAGAGCCGCATGCGCGCCAGCAACAGTCCAAGCAGCGCAAATCGCCAGCCCGTCTCTTCGCCGTTCGTAACGGTGATGTAGGCGATCTCCTGAAGGTACAACCAGCCAATCGCCGCCCAATCACGACCGTGCGCCAGATCGGGTGACGCGGCGATGGGGGTCGAAAGGGGGACCACGGCGATCGACGCCAGAAATGGCAACAGGACGATCAGAATTATCGCGAGATAGTAGCCCGGATGAACGCGCCAGCGCAGCAATTGGCTAAGCCAAGTCCTGAGGCCCATGCGGCCGGCAACGATAGCCACGACGATCAAACCGGCGATGGTGGGCCCTGCGCGCATCCAGGCAAGGCTCAACAATTCCTCGCGCAAACCCAGCGATTGTTCGAGTTCTTGGGTAAGAAACAGCCAAGGCAATCCAATCGCGTAGGTGATGAAGAAAACGAGCAGCGTGAAACTGATAATCGGCCGTTTGCGAATAAATCCAAACATGGGGGTCCTTTCGAGCCAGTCAGAGTGCAAATGGCGTATCTGGAGGCGACTTGGTCACCGTTACCCGCATCGGCTCAACTTGGTCCCATTGGCAAAACGTCGGATTTTCGTCGAAGATGAACTCGGCGACCGTCAACGCCGCAACGACGTCCGCTAACGCCGGGAAGCGATATATATCATCAGGGAAGGTTCGCACGGCGGCGTGGTTTGCCGCGGTGTGGAAGACGAGCGAGAGGCGCGCGCGCGGCTTCATCACGCGCGCGATCTCGCGAAGGCCGGCGCCAAGATCATCCCAGAAATAGAGAACATGAACGCACAGCACCTTGTCGAAGGCCGCGTCCGGGAACGGTAGGCGATCAGCGCTAGCGAGAACGACATCGACGAGGCGCGCACGCACATGTGCGCGATTGCGATGCACCGCCGTTTCCACCATGAGCTCCGACGGGTCAGCGCCCGCGACGCGTCCGCGCGGAGCGCGCTTTGCAAGTTCCGTAAGGCTGCGTCCGTGACCGCAACCGATGTCGAGGACATGGTCGGCCGGCTGGATATCCAAGGCGTCGATTGCCTTCAGGTTTTCCGCCCAAGTCTCACCCGCCATAATGAACGCTACGAACCGTCCCAGTGGGCCTTTCGCATGGCGCGCCTGTTCGGCGATGAAGCGCGGCCTACGCACGGGCGCCTCCCTGCTTTTGCGCAAGGCGCACACCG
The DNA here is from genome assembly GCA_040080225.1 of Terricaulis sp. Classification (GTDB taxonomy): domain Bacteria; phylum Pseudomonadota; class Alphaproteobacteria; order Caulobacterales; family Aquidulcibacteraceae; genus Vitreimonas. The sequence continues at coordinate 8,520 of JBEBIU010000006.1, read as the reverse complement.
GCCATGTAGCTCAGCACAAATCCGAGATTTGCCGCGGCGAAGCCGATCGTCAGTTCGTTTACGCCGGCAATACAGCTTTGCGGGATGACGATGAAATAACCGATGCCGAGCGTCGGAATGAGATGCAGCGCCAGCGGCAGGTAGACCATTGCCCTGGCGCGAAACGATAATTGGGCGCCGTTCATTGGTCGAGGCTCCGCACGGCTCGGAGCACATCATTGGGCCGGCGCCAGATCTGGGTTTGGCAGAACAAGCCCAAGGCGCAGCCGCGCAGTTCCAGGGCGCCGTCGCGGACGCGGAGTGCGCCCGTGTAAGTGCGGCCGTCATCGGGGTTGTAGATCGAACCCTCACTCCATACGCCCGGCGCGGATTCGCGCAATCCTCGCACGATCTCGACGCCGACCAGAGAACGCGCGCGCAAACCTCGGTCAGGATTGTGATTATCGACGCGCGGGCGCCCGTTGGAATCGTTCGGCTCCCAAAGCCAGACGATGCGCCCGCACATCGTTTCCGGCGCGCCGGTGCAGGGACGGAGTTGAACCACGGAACCGAAACCGCGCGTGGCCCAATTGCCGCCTATGGCGGCATTTGGCTGCGCGCGCGCTGCGCCGAGCATGGCGCCGCTCGCAGCGAGCGTGAGCGCCACAAACGCGGCCATGTTCGCGCCAACGCGCGCTGGTTTCTTCCGCCGCACCGGACACATGGCGAACACTGCAACCTCGGTTTGGTAATCCGGATGCTCAGTGCCCATCCAGCGATCCCACCAGGAGAAATAGAGACCGTAATTGCTGCGCCCATTCTGGTGGTGCAGGTCATGGTGGGTCGTCGTGTTCCACCAGCCGAACAGCGCCGAGGGCTTTCCCGACACCGGGTGCATCTCGACCCCGGCATGGCCCATGACATTGCGCACGATCTGCCAGGTGACGAACGTAAAGATGGCGAGATCGTGCATTGGCACGAGCGCTGCCCAGAGCGGCACGAACGCGACCATCACCAGCGCTTCAGGAGCATCGAACGCGTAGGCCGTCCAGGGTGTGGGTGTCTTGGATTTGTGGTGCGTCCAATGGAACGTCCGGAACAGGCGCGGGTGATGCATGGCCCGGTGCGTCCAATAGAAATAGGCGTCCTGCGCAAGGATCATCGCCGCCAGCGTGACCGCGAAGTAGAGCGGGCCCTTGACCGCGAAATCCTGGTAAATGGTAAGCCAGCCAGATCTGTAGGCGACGTACATGCCAAAGCCGACGCAGGAGAAAATGAGCGCCGTACGCAGCGAGGCGAGGACTTCGCGCCGATAATCTTCGGGCTCGGCCTTGCGCGCCTGGATTTTGCGCGCCGCGTAATGGCCGCGCCAGAACGCCCAGATGATGAGGCTGACCAGCCCCGCCGCGATCAGGTATCGGCCAACCTCGATGCTGACGATGATCGGGAAGATTGCGACGAATTCGCGCCAGAGATTGAAATCGGGTGGCATGGGGCCTCTTTGCGCCGGACCATTCCGGCAAAGCGACCATCGGCCAAGCGCGCGGCCGCATCTCGCCGCGCTTGAAAGCCGGCTAGCCGATTTCGAAAGTGGCCTGCCGATTCTGAAAATCACCTTTCAGGTCAAGGAGTTTTTGGCAGCGCGAAATCGCGAAACTCAGACGGCGTCTGGCCGGTTTCAGCCTTGAAGGCGCGGTTGAACGGCCCCAGCGTGGCAAAACCAGCATCGAGCGCGATCGTCGAAATCGGCACCTCGCGCTGGGTTGGATCAGCCAGCGCCGCCTTGGCCTCGCCGATTCGCCATTGATTGAGGTAGGCGCTGAAATTGCGGTGGCCGAGATGCTGGTTGATCAGTTTGCGCAGGCGATGCTCAGGCAGCTTTAGGCGCAGCGCCAGCGCAGCGATGGTCAGGCCCTCCTCGCGATAGGCGCGCTCTTCACGCATCAACCGGTCAAGCGCCGCGATTGTTTGGGCGTCCGCGTGGTCGGGCGGGGACGCGCTGATCTGAGGCGCCGCAGGCGCCGGCATCGCCGCCGGCGCCCCGAACAGACTTGGGTCCATGCGCGCGAATGCCGCCAACGAAAGTAGGCCTAGTAAAAGCAATGCGGCGGCGGCGATCGGCGACAAGGCTTGCGCTGATCCCACAAATAACTCCCCCGTCTGCACCGCAATAACCGCCAGCGCATAGACGGAGGCCGTGGCCAGGATCGGTCCCCGCAGACGCCGGCGGGCCTCCACCAGGTCACCGCGCCAACCGCGCGCAATCAGAAACAGCGCATGGGCGATGAGACCGGCGCCGAGAACATTATGGGAAAGATAGAGAGCACGATGGGCGGCCTCCGAAGCGAAAAGAGCGGCCACGCCAAAGGCAAGGAGCGCTAGGGCTGGCGCGAAACGGCGCAGGTCGAGCGCGCCGCCATCCTCGAACAATTCGAGCGCGAACGCCCAGAACAACCCCGCGCCCATGACCGAGAACGACCAAACCGGCCACCACACAAAGCCCAGCGCCGCCTCAGAGCTGGGCAGTTGCGTCAGCGTATGCGCCCCAGCTCCGAGGCAGAAGAGCGCTCCGGTCAGGCGCGCCGGCGTGCGCCTTCCGCGCACGCTCAGCAAAGCCAGGCCCAGGAACGCGCCAACCGCGCCGCCGCGCGCCAGCAGTTCTAGATTCTCGCCAGGGTTCATGCGTTTAGGTTAGCACGGCATTTTCCAAAAGGCGCTCCGACGCCATGACTGGAGAGGCCCCAGGGCGTGAGTAGGTAATCCTTTGACAACGGCCGTTTTAAAGAAGTCGCCCGGCTAGGAGGGGGAATTCCCCTCACATCGGCGGCAACCCAATTGTCCTCCCGCGCCACAAGCTCCACGAAATCGATTGGCCGCGCACTATGCCTTGCACATGCCGACCGGCGAATTGTTCCAGCGCGGGGCGCCAGGGGACGAGGTGCGCTGTGTCGCGTTGCCAGAGCAGCGCCATGCGGCCTTGGGCGAGGTCGATGCGGCGGGCGTAGGTTCCTTCCACGCGGTTGGTGAGGTGCGTCAGCACCGGGCGGCCGATTTCGGCTTCGAGTTTTTGCGCAGCCGAGCGAAGTTCATGCGCGGCAAGGCGATGGAGCGCGTCGCTGGAAAGGCTAAGCTCGCCGGCGCCCATCAAGCCTTGCTCGATCAGAAACAGCCGCCGCCTTTGCAGCGCCGCCTCGAAATCGCGGGCGAAGCGGCCCGCGCCCTCGGGCGCCAATTCTTCATGCGCCAGGACGCGATCGAGCTGGGTGAGGCCCAGCGCGTTTTCCTGTTCGCTAAGCGTCCAATAGCTCGCCACCCGCGCCGAAACCGGCGTGCGCGCCAAGCGCTTGACCTCGAACGCAAGCGCCCGCGCGCGGTGATCGGGCGCTATTTCGAACACGCCGTCCGGCCGGCGTGTCACCAAATTGGCGCGGCGCATGGCTTCCAGGCGGCGCACATTGCCAGCGATCAGCGCCGGGTCAGCGTGCGGCGCCAGCGCCGCGTGATGCTCGATGGAATAGAGCCCGCCGGTCTGTTCGGCGATGCGCGCCACGGCTTCGTCGGCGGGCCGAACTTCCGCGATGCGCGGCGTGAACTCCACCAATGCGCCGCGCGCGATCCCGGCGAACACCGCCTGATCCTCGGTGCGGTCGAAGCCCGCATAACGCAGGCGCCCATCGCCATCCTCGATGATCGCGACGGCGCGCTCGGACAATTCGTCGACGATCCCGACATGGACCAGCCGCCCCATCGCCGGGGCGGAGCGATCGGCTTCCAGGATGTCGTAATCGGCGCGGCCCAGGCCGCCGACATGCTCCAGCATGCGCGTGATCTCGGTGCGCTCGGCGAGTGAATTGAGGTTGGCGGCCAAGTTCGGCGCCAGCGCCCAGCGGCCGTCGGCATGGCGCGCGGCGAGGTTCCAGACCTCCAGCCGCTCCAGGCGCTGAAGCAGGTCGACCCGGCCGCGTTCGGGGGAATCGAGCATGCCGCTCTTCGCCCGCGCCATGATCTCCCGGTCGAGCGGCGTCAGGCCTGGCGTGGCGATCTCCCGCGCGCGCGCCACCTCCGGCGCCAGCGCCGGGCGCGGCCCCAGCACGCGCGTCACCACTTCCTGCGCCCGTTCGCGGATGTCGTGGCTGATGATCTGGCGGGGAATGACAAGGTCCGTGCCGTCGGCGCGCCGACCGCGGATCAGAACATGGGCGTGGGGATTGTCGGTGTCCCAATGATCGACCGCCGCCCATTCGAGCCGCGTGCCGAGGCGGGTTTCTAGGTCTGCCATGACCTCGCGGATGAAGGGCTTCAAATCGGCGAGCGCCGCGCCGTCCTCAGGGCTGATGATGAGCCGGAAATGGCGGACATCGTCTGACCAGCCGGCGATGAGCGCCTTGGCGTCCACGCCGTCGCGAGCGCCGTCGTAGAAATCGTAGAGCGCTCGGCCTTCCGTGTTTTCGCGGGAGAGATAATCAACCTGGTGGGTCAGCTCCGGCTTCGGCGCTTCTGCATCAGGTTCGTGCGCCAAACCCGGCGCTTCGACGCGCGCTTGAGCACGCCCCTCCCGCGCGAGATAGGCGACATGGGACTTGAGCGGCGCGCCGGCGCCGTGCGGCACGATCCGCGCCTTGACGATCACGCGGCGCTGCGTGAGTGCGCGGGGACGCGTCGCCTTGGCCCCGCCTTTCACGAAATGCGCACGCAGCCCTTTCGGGGAGGGCGCGCGGCCGGCGCCGATTGCCTTTCCGCCAGCGCGTTTCGTCCGGCCGATCACGCCCTTCAGCGGACCCAAGATCGGCGCACGATCACGTCCCATTTTGCCGATGCGCAGTTCGAAATCGTTATCGAGCGGGCCCATGGGATTGAGTTAACCGCGATCCCGCGCCGTCTTCGAGCGCTTGCGCGCCATCGGCGACCCCACCTTTTTTCCACGTCACGCGACAGGGGTTTCCACCGTGGAAATTTCGACGTGCAGACAGGCGCTTATGCCCATAAGCGCCGCACCTTCTTTATCTTGCACTATGCCGTACTTCCAACTTCCCCGCCTTCGCTGTTCCATTTCGCTCGCTGCTATCGCAAGTCGCGCACGGTCGCTGCGATCTCTGGCGCCGCTAGCGCTTGAACGCCGCCGCCCATGGGAAATCCGTCGGGCCCTGGAAACACCACGAAACGATGCACTGCATCGATGTCGTCGCAGGCATTGCGAAATCCCGCGGGCGGGCCGGAGGGCGCGCGGCGTTTGATCTCGAAGGCGGCCATGCGGCCGGGCGCAAGCTCCAACACCAGATCGAGTTCAGCGCCGGCGCTGGTGCGGTAAAACCAGGGCGTCACGTGATAGGGGACCGCCGCGACGATCGCTTCGACGATGAGGCCTTCCCAGGAGGCGCCCGCCACGGGATGGCCGAAGAGGTCTTCGCGCGTTTTGATGTTGAGCAGCGCATGCACGATGCCGCTGTCGCGAAGATAGATCTTCGGCGCCGCCACCACCCTTTTGCCGATATTGAAGCGCCATGGCCGCAGCGTCCGCGCCAGCAGCAGGCCTTCGAGCAAATCGAGATAGCGCCCGACGGTACGCGCCGAAACGTCAAGCGACTTGGCGAAACGCGACGCATTGAAAAGTCCGCCCTGCGCATGCGCCAGCATGGTCCAGAGCCGGCCGATGACGACCGGGCTGACGCCGCCGGCGAATTGCTGGATGTCCCGCTCCAGATAGGTGCGGATGAAATCCTCCCGCCATCTGAGACTCGCCGCATCGGAGCGCGCGAGGAGACTGTCGGGAAACCCGCCGCGCAGCCAGAGCGTGTCCAGGATCGCCGGGTCATAGGCCAAGGCCTCGGGAATAGAGACCGGGTCGAGTTCGACGAAGGCGATCCGGCCCGCCAGGGTTTCAGAGGATTGTTTGAGAAGTTCGATGGAGGCGGAGCCAAGCAGCAGGAATTGCCCAGTGCGATGACCCGCCCGCCGTCGCCGATCGATCAAGCCGCGCAACTCCTCGAAAAGGCGCGGGGCGCGGTGCACTTCGTCGATCACGACCAGCCGACCGGCGAGGGGACCCAGAAAGGCGTCGGCATCGGCGAGGCGCGCCATGTCCGCGGCCCGCTCCAGGTCGAGATAAACCGATCCCGGCGATGTGGCGGCTACGGCGTTCGCCAGCGTGGTTTTTCCCACTTGGCGCGGCCCGAGCAACGCCACGGCGGGCGACCGGGCAAGTGCCTCGGTGACGAGTTCGGCGGCGCGACGGGAAATCATGCCCTGCAGAATAGGCATTATTTGCCGGATTTGCAAGGTGTTTTATCTGGGTGTCTGGCGCCAGGCTTGCTTTTACTCACACTATATCACATCATATCACCATGGAGGCCGAGCGAAAAATGGACTGGCCCGCGGACAGACTCAGCAAACGCCTGAACCTCGGCCCCGAAAAGGCGGAGGCGATTTATGCCATTCTGGCCGAAATCGACGCGGTGAAAACAGCCTTCAAGCTCACCGGCAAACTCCCAGCGCAAACCATAACGCGCCTGACGCAGTCGGTGATCGTCACCTCCACCGGCGCCTCGAACCGGATCGAGGGCAACCGCCTCAGCGATGAGGAGGTGGAGGCGCTCTACCGTAATTTACGCATCCGCAAATTCCGCACCCGCGATGAACAGGAAGTCGCGGGCTATCTCGAAATGCTGGAGCTGATCCTTAGCGCCCACGCCGATATCAAATTGAGCGAGTCATTCATCCTCCAACTTCACCGCGACATGCTCAGATATTCCGACAAGGACGAACGCCAGCGCGGCAATTACAAGTTCGGTCCCAACCGCGTCGAAGCCAAAGATCAGAGTGGCAATGTCGTCGGCATCATCTTCGATCCGACGCCGCCGCACCTCACGCCCAAGGAAACGCGCGAGCTAGTCGAGTGGTTCGGCTGGGCGGACGCCGCCAAGTTCAAACATCCGCTGCTCCGCATTGGCAATTTCATTTTCGAATTTCTCGCCATCCACCCGTTCCAAGACGGCAATGGCCGCGCCAGTCGTCTGCTGACCAATTTGCTATTGTTGCAGCAGGGCTATGAATTCGCGGCGCTGGTCTCGCATGAAAAATTGATCGAGCAAGGCAAGGCCGACTATTATTTGGCGCTCAATCGGGCGCAATCGAGCTGGAAATCGGACCACGAGGATATCGGCGCTTGGCTGATCTACTTCCTTGAGATCGTCAATGCGCAAGCGAGCAAAGCGCTTGAGCTTATCCAGCAAGACAATGTTGAAGCGCTGCTTTCGTCAAAGCAGCTGGCGCTCTGGCGATGGGCGCAGACGCGCAATGCAGCGGAATTCAGCCGCAAGGACGCGGTCGAGGCGCTTGCCTTCCCGCCGCGCACCATCGAGGCCATTATCAAGAAGCTGCGCGGGCTTGGACGCCTTGAACGCTTGGGCGAAGGCCGCGGCACGCGCTATCGAATCGTCTCGCCGAACACCTAATCCGGGCGTTGATCCGTCTCGGCGCGGACGGGCTGTCGCGCATGCATCTGGCGCTTCTGTTGAAGCGTTCTCCTATACTGTGATGGCGCCGTGCTTGGACGCCTCCTCGGCATATGCGGAGAGTGGTTTGTCGGCTTCGAAATAAAGATCGCGCTCGACCGGCAGGCCAAGCTTGCCGCGAACGGACCCAATTTCGGAAACCCGCACCGAGCCGAGTTCGGCGTAGCCGAGCCCCAAATCGCAAAGGCCGAAGGCGATATCGGCATCATCGGGGTCGAGTTCGGTCAACAGCCAGGTCGCTCCCGCATCGGGGGTGAAGAGTTTCACCACCGGATGGGGATCGATGTCCGCGCCGGCGGCGCTGCGGCGTCCGTTGGCCAGCATGGTTTTGCGTTGCGCGGGCGTGATGAGTTCGTTCGTCATGAATAGGTACTCCATAAGCAGAGGAAGGAAGCGACCGCGCCCGGTCGGCGCGGTCGCAACAAGGAAGGTCAGGCGGCGGCTTCGGCCGGCTGCGCGGGCTTGGCCTTGCCGTTGGTCTTCGGCTTTGACAGCAAATTGAAACGAGTGATGACGAAGCTCTGGTCGTAGATGGCGACATCGCCGACTTGGCGCTTCTTGGGCTCGATGCGGCCCTCGAGGGTGACGGACTGGCCTACGTCCAATTCCACCAGCATCTTCTCATTGAAGGCCTGGTCGAACGAGATCGCCGAAAGCCACTCGGTCTTGGTGAAGGCGCCGTCCTTGCCTTCGACCAGGCGGTCGGCCGCGACAGATATGCGGACAATGGCGTCGGTGCCTTTGACCCGGTCGATGCGGCCGATGCGGCCTTGCAGTGTGAAGCGGAACATTTCTCTTCTCCCATGCGCCGGAGACTTCCGGCGATTGCCCGCGGGCCTCCCGCGGTGGGACGTGTTCGCGCATGCGGGCATGAGGGCGCTGGCAAGGGGGCGCATTAGCGCCCGGCAGGCTTGCCCCTTGCGGGCGACCGCCCGCGTGCGAGGAAAGCGGACCAGGAGCGGAGAGGACTGAGGGCTGCTGGATGCGGCAGCGTTTGGGAGAGAATTTGCGCTGAACTGGAAGGAAGGCT
>JBEBIU010000183.1:0-2849 GCA_040080225.1 Terricaulis sp. | reverse complement strand
CGATTAGGGGGCGGGGGGCGGCTCGGGGCAGCGCAAGCGCCCGCCTACCGCCACCCCTCCCGCATCGCCCGCCGCTCCGCGTCCGCGTCCAGCGGATCGCCGGCGCGTCTTTGATTTGCGGCGTCTTGTATGATCGCCGGCAGTGCGCCGGCCGCCGTGGCGTAGCCTGACGCATCCGTCGCTCCGTTGCTCGCGGCCAGCGCATCGATGCGCCATTCGCCGGCTTCGCCGCAGGCCAATCCGGTCGAGGCTTCCAGTCTGAAGACACGGCAATAACCGCCGCCTTCGTCGGGAATGCTCATGGCGATTTGTATTCGCGCGCCCGCGTTCGCGCCAGCGGCTTGGGCGTCCAGCGCTTTGTCCAAATCCCCCCACGCGACGATAACGCCATCCGCGCGCGCGAACATCACAGCGCCGTCACCGACGCTTGCTCTTCCCACCAGAAACACCAAAGCCGCGCATGCCGCCGCCGCGAGCGCGTAAAGCGGCCGCCGCGCGCCTTGCGGAAACGCAAGGATGCTCGCGCTTGCGCGTGGCGGATTCGCAAACGGCGCCAGCAAGCGCGCCGGCGTTTCGAGATCCAATTGACCGCCGAAAGCGCCCTCAAGCGCCGCCTTGGCGCGGCGCATGCGATCGAGCTTCAACACCAGCGCCGGGTCAGCGTCCAGCGCCGCGGCCACGCGCTGGGCTTCCTCGGCGGACAATTCATCGTCCGCGAAAGCCATGAGCGTTTCTTCGCTGATACTCATGTCCTGTCCTCGCCCAGCACTTGCGCCTCGATCGCGGCGCGCGCGCGCACCAGGCGGCTGGTCACCGTGCCTTCGGGAATGCCGAGGATTTCGGCCGCCTCGCGGTAGGTGAAGCCTTCGATCTGCACGAGCGTAATCACAATCCTCTGTTCCTCCGGCAGGCTCGCCAGCACCTGCAGCGCCTTCGACAAAGTCAGCGCCGCTTCCATCGCGCCGCGGCCGTCAATTCCGGGAGCATCCGCATCGGAATCGCTCACAACAAACCGCTCGCGCGCCCGCCTTGACCGGATCTGATCGATCCACAAATTCTTCGCGATGCGAAAAACCCAAGCGTCCAATTTGGTGTCCGGCCGCCATTGATCGAGCCGCAGCAAGGCGCGCTCCAGCGTGTCCTGCACCACATCGTCCCCATCCGCCCGCGACCCCGTCATCGCCAGCGCGAAGCGCCGCAGACGGGGTATCAGGCCCATCAATTCTTTCCGGACACCGCCGCTTGGCGGGTTCTCACCGCTTGGATACTGCATCGTCTGCTTCCACAACGAAACCGGGCGGAAAATCCATCCAAGCTGAATGCTGAATTTGCTGTTCGTCGGGGGATGAGTCCACGCCCGGCGCGCGTTATTCTCGCAATAAGCCGAGACGGGTCGAGTATCGCGTATGAAACAAAAGCTGAAACTGCTGCGGGCCGCCTTGCTATCGGTTCTGGTCCTCGCCGGCGTCGAGCTTGCCGGCGGGCCCCAAATCTGGGCGTCTGGCGGCGGTGAAGCGCAGGCGCAAACGGGCGCTCAGCAGCGCCAGGCGCGGCGCGAGCAGGAGCGGCGTCGGCAGATCAGGCGAGCGCGGGCGCGTCATCGCCTGGCGGAGTGGCGGGAACTCGTGCTGGAGCGACGGCGCGCCAATCCCGACCGGTTCGATCGCGGCCGCCGCGGTGAGAACGTGCTGCGCGCACGCATCCTGGCGATCAATCCAAGCGAGGCAGCGTTGGCGCATGCGCGCCGCTTGCGCTTCGTGCAGATGCGGACCGCGCGCACCGAGGACCTCGGCTTGCGCATCGTGGTGCTGCGCGCCCCGCCCGGGCTCTCCACGCAGGAAGCGCTCGATATGCTGCAGGCCGCCGATCCGAGCGGCGTTTACGATTTCGATCACGTCTACGATCCCTCGGGCGCGCAAGCCAATGCCAGCGGAGCCCGCAGCGCGACCTCCCCCGCCAACGGCGCCGGCGCGCGCATCGGCATGATCGACGCGGGCGTCGCGCTCGACCACCCCGCGCTGCGCGGCGCGCGCATAGAATCCCGCTCTTTCACAGATGAATCCAACGTCGCGCCAAGCGCGCACGGTACAGCGGTCGCTTCTCTGCTCATCGGCAATGACGGCGCGTTTCGCGGCGCGGCGCCTGGCGCACAGCTCTACGCCGCCGATGTGTTCGGCGAGAGCGTCGAGGGCGGCTCGGCCGAGGCTATCGCCAACGCGCTGGCGTGGATGGCGCGCGAACGCGTCGTGGTGGTGAACATCAGCCTGACCGGGCCGCAAAACCGCGCCCTCGACGCGATTTGCCGCGCCATGATCGCGCGCGGACTGATCCTGGTTGCGGCAGCCGGCAATGACGGGCCGACCTCTCCGGTCGCCTTCCCCGCCGCGACCCAAGGCGTCATCGCCGTCACCGCGGTCGATGCGGCAAACCGGGTCTATCTCTCAGCCAATCGCGGGCCACAGATTGCGTTTTCGGCGCACGGCGTGGAGGTCGAAGCCGCGATGGACGACGGGGACTATGACGTCGTCTCGGGCACATCGTTTGCCGCGCCCATAGTCGCGGCGGCCTTGGCGCTGCGAGTTCGCAATGCGTCCACACCCGAGCAAGCGATCGCAGCGTTATCGCCCGATGTTACCGATCTCGGCGCGCCGGGACGCGATCCGATTTACGGTCTTGGCCTGGTGAGCGAGCCTTAAGCGAGGGCCGCCCGCGAACCTGTACAAAATAAATTCCGGACCATGGATGGAAACGGCGCGGATTTCCGTTGTGTGAGTGTAGGGACTTTCACAAAGGAAATCAGATGTCGTTCACCAAAACGCTCCTGGCCACGGCGGCGATGGCCTTAACCC
>JBEBIU010000182.1:0-2850 GCA_040080225.1 Terricaulis sp. | reverse complement strand
CCGCCGGCGGTCCAAGATTAGGGCGCACTGCGTAGCCATCACCGCAACGCTACCATCGCGTATGTCGCACTCGTCTTTTCCGCCGCTAGTGCTGCCGCGACCTTAGCGGAATCCAAGGCGCCGTCAGTCCACAACGTCTCGCCATGCATGCCCGAAGCGATGAACAGGCAATCCAGCCCTTGTGCCGCCGCGCCTTTGACATCGGTGCCGATTCCGTCGCCAATGCAGAGCACCCGCGCGTCGGCTTGCAAGCCGAGGGCGATCAATTCCTTGTTCGCCATTTCATAAATCGGCGTATGCGGTTTTCCCGCCATTACGGTCCGCCCGCCGAGCGCCGCATAATCGCGCGCCAGCGCGCCGGCGCACCAGATCAACCGCTCGCCGACGCGCACGACGATGTCGGGATTGGCGCACAGCAATTCGAGGTCGCGTTCCCGCGCCTGACGGAGGATGTTGGCGTAGGTTTCTGGCGTCTCGTCGTCGCGATTGAGGCCGGAAATGGCCATGAAGCGCGCATCGTCGAGTCCGGATTGACTCAAACCCAAACCCTCCCACAGCGACGCGTCGTGTGCGGGGCCAATTTTGTACATAGGCCCGGGCGCGCGCGCGGCCAATTCAGCACGGATAGCGTCCCCGGAGGTGACGATCGCGTCCCAGGCGGCGCGCGGAAACCCCAAGCGATCGAGTTGGCCGGGGATCGGGTCGCGCGGCTTTGGCACATTGGTAACCAGCACGACGCGCTTGCCGAGGTTGCGGAAGCGCATGAGCGCCGTGGCGGCCTCGGGAAACGTTTGCCTCCCATTGTGAATGACGCCCCATACATCGCAAAACACCGCGTCATAGTGATGCGCAATGACGTCAAGAGAATGGATCGGCGCCACTGTTTTTTCTTTTGCTAGGGCGTCGTCGCGGAGGTGGAATGCGCGCGTGTTGGCCGCACGCAGACGCCGCTTGGTTGGCCTTCTCTCACGGCTTGGCGTGCGAGCGCACGATAAAGTACGGCTTCTTCCTGGTCTGAACGACGTTGTGCGCGCAGGCTGAAGGGTTCGTCCGGCGGTTCGGGAATGTTGCCGCCGTATCCCCCGATATGACCGCCGCGGCTGATGGCGGTGGAGGCTACCCACAACATCCGCCCGCGTGGGCCGTAGCCAATAGCCAACACTTCGTCGAGCGACAGCCGCGCTGCGCGGCCGTGCCAGAAGAAGGAGTTGAACCAAATGTCGTTCTGCCGAGGATTTTGCGGGTTTTCGACATAGAGGAACATATCGCCCCAGATGCGATTGTCCGGCGTGTCGGATGGTCTCCCATCGGCGAGGATCGCATCGAACTCGGGACGCTGCGCCAGGCGCCAGCCGCCCCCCGCCGCCTGACTTGAACTGCACGCGTCGCTGATGGCCTGCCAAGAAGCGCCGCGAACACGCTGCCGAAGGAAATCCAAATCCTGATGCGTCGACGTCACAACGCTGCCGTTGACGTAGATTTCGGGTCTCAACCGCGCCTCAATCATCTGGAACGCCTGGGCTTGGGCGGCGGATATTTCCGTTTGCAGCACGAGGCTCGGATCGCGGACGCGCTCGCCGAGCTTGTTCATGAGGAATTGTTGCATGGGTCGAGATACGCCGCCATTCGGGAAGCGGGTGTCCGAAACTCGCCAATGGCCAATGCGCGGATTGTAGGACGCCGTCATGCGGCCAGATATGGGAATGAGGGATTGTCCCATCACGTCGGGCAGGCCGGCAGGGCGGACTTGGACGGTCACGTCGGCTGCGCAATTCTGAGTTTCGCCAGCCTGCCAGCACTCCAATGGAGAACTGGAAAATGCTGCGATGGCGAATAGCCCAGCCTGTTGGGCCTCCCGAAGTCGCGCAACGCCGGAGGGCGACATCGAAACGACGTACCACGGCGCCGAATTGGGGTTCGGAGAGACCTGGAAGTATCCTCGCTGTACGAGGGAAGCAGTGAACCATTCAGAACGCTGGGCCTCCGCCGCGGGATCGAAATTGACGGTGACAGCCTCGCGCACTTCCTGGTCAAGCGCTGCGCGCATGGCGAGCAGAGCCGGGGCGCCCTGGTTGCCATTGCATGCGCTGAGAAAGACCAAAATCAACGCAGCCCCAATGACGCGTCCGTGCGGCATCTTCCCCTCCATCGCCGCTACCTTAGCACTTCAGCGTGGCTTGAGAAGTGTCGTTAGGCCAGCGCCGTCAGCAATCTCGCGATGCGTTCAGAATCTGCTTCAACGCGGGCTTTGCTCGCGTCGGGCGGCGAGAGCAGTACAAGATCGGCGAAGTTGCGTTGCGGCTCGACGTGAAGTTCATGCATCGGGCGCACGTTTTCAAAGAACTGCGCCAACACCGACTGCGCCGAACGGTCTCTCAATTCTATGTCGCGGAGCATGCGTCTTTCGAGCCGTAACGCTTCATCGGCGTCGATAAATACCTTAAGATCGAACAGCGCCCGCAGAGCCGGCGTGGCCAGCAAATGAAGGCCTTCGACAATCATTGATGCGCCCGGATCGACGCGCTGGGTGGTTTCCAACCGTCGATGGGTGGAGAGGTCGTAAAGCGGCTTTTCGAACGCAACGCCTGCACGCGCCAAGGAGAGATGTTCGCACAGCAAATCATGCTCTTTTGCGTCGGGCGCATCGAAATTGTGTGTGGCGGCGTCAAAACGTAGATAGGAAGTGCGGCAGCGATAATAATCATCCTCGGCGATTACCGGGGCGTTGAGTCTCCACGCAAGCGCGCGCGCCAGCGTCGACTTGCCGGCGCCGGAGCCGCCGGTGATGGCGATGATGCGGGTCATCTTGGGGATTAGGGAATAGGGGCTGGGGAATAGGAAGGGCAAGTC
>JBEBIU010000181.1:0-2883 GCA_040080225.1 Terricaulis sp. | reverse complement strand
CGCCAGAACTCGCGCACGCGCTGTTTTCGCGAGCGCTGCTGCCTTTGGTTGCCGGCGGTCCAGGCTCACCCTTTGCAGGCTGGCGCAATGCGCGTCTGGAGACGCGCGGTCCACGCTGCTTACGTCGCCGCGCCGCTTGCGTACATCGCTTCGATCTCAGGCTCTCCATACCCAAGCTCCCCCAACACCGCGCGCGTGTGTTCGCCAATGTGTGGGGACGGGCCTTTGGGGCCGTCCTCGGCGCCGGGAAAGCGGATTGGAGAAGCAGGCGCGTTGACGCGTCCTCCATCGTGGGTCGGTGTTTGTACAATGCAGCCGGCCGCAAGCGCTTGGGGATCGGCGACGGCTTCGCGCGGCGTCAGGATCGGCGACCAGATGATTTCCTCCGCGTCGAGGGCAGCGGCGATTTCTGCGAGCGGCCGCGCGCCGAAAGCGGCGTCCAGCGCTTCGATCAGCGCGTCGCGGTTTTCGCGACGGGCCTTGGCGCTGGCGAAGCGTGGGTCGGCGCCAAGATTATCGAGGCCAAGCGCACGCGCCAGTTTTGGCCAATCCTTCTCGCCTTGGCGCGTCAACAAGCTCACCCAATGGCCGTCGCTGGTCTTGAACACATTGATCAGTGGCTGCGGCGCGTCCTTTCGCGGCTTGTTTGAGGACACGCGGCCCAGCGCATGCTGGAGCGCGAAGTCTGAGGCGCCAGCGTAGTGTGCCGCGCGCAACAGCGACGCCTCCACCAAGCGTCCCTTGCCGGTGGCGTTGCGCTCGTGCAACGCCGCTAGAATTCCAGCGACCGTCGCCATCGAGGCGACGTGGTCGCCGAACGCCGTGCGCAGTGCGATCGGTTCGCCGCCCTTGGGGCTGAACATCGAAGCAAGTCCCGAGCGCGCCCAGAAGGCGGCGGAATCCATGCCGGGTCGGTCGGCGTCGGGGCCATCGAGGCCGTAGCCGGAGACGCTGGCGTAAACGAGCCGCGGGCAGCGTTCGAGCAAGGAATCGTGATCGAGGCCCGCGCGCTTCAACCCGCCCGGACGCACATTGGTGAGGAACACGTCGGCGCGATCTACCAGGCGCAACAGCGCCTCGCGCCCGCTTTCCTGGGTTGTGTCGAGGACGATCGCGCGTTTTCCCCGGTTGTCCATGTCGAACACCGGATTGATCGCGCTCTCGACGCCGACGGAAGCGAAGAACATGCGGATGGGGTCGCCGCCCGGGGGCTCGACCTTGATGACCTCCGCGCCCCAATCGGCCATGATGCCCCCGGCGCCGGGCGCCGCGATATAGGTGGCGTATTCGACGACCCTGAGTCCTCCGAGCATTGTTCCTCCTGGGTAACGAGTTAACTCAAACCTTCGTTAAGACACGCACCCAAAGGTAGCGAAACCTGCGCGGCGATCCGAGTCGTCGCGCGCCCGCCAGCGCGAGATGCCGATGACCATCGTAACCATGCGCGCCCATCTGACCGATAGCGACATCCGCACTTTGATCAAGGGGCCGACCGAAGAGGATCGCGCCCACGCCGCGCATAAGATTTGCCGCTGCATCGACGACGCGGAACTCACCGCCGAAGAGCGGGCGCATGCGCGAAGCATTCTGTCCATCATGGCCCAGGACGCGGCTGTTTTGGTACGCCGCTCGCTGGCGGTCGCGCTCAAGAATTCGCCCAATCTGCCGCGCGAGTTAGCCAATAAATTGGCCCAAGACATCGACACCATTGCGCTGCCCGTGATCATGAATTCACCGGTACTGACCGATTCCGATCTGGTCGCCATCGTGCGCGCGTGCCCGCCGTCCAAACAGGTCGCGGTGGCGAGTCGCGAGACATTATCGACCACAGTGACGGGCGCGGTGGCGAGCTACGCGGTGTCGGAAGCGGTCGAGCGCGCTTTGGCCAACGACAACGCAAAATTCGACGCCGACGGCCTGGGCGCGGCTTTGGACCGTTTCTCCGGTGTCTCCGGGGTGACCGCGGCGATGGTGCATCGCAACGAATTGCCGGTGTCGGTGACGGAGAAATTGGTCTCCATGGTTTCGGGGGAATTGTTCGATCATTTGGTCAACAATCATGAATTGCCGCCGCAGATAGCCATCGATCTTGCCTTGGGCGCGCGCGAACGCGCCACCATCGATATCGTGGAGCAAGCCGGGCGTCAGAGGGATCTCGGCCGATTTGTACAACAACTGAATTTGAACGGGCGGCTAACGCCGTCGCTGTTGATGCGGGGCTTGTGCCTCGGGCACATGGAATTCGTGGAGCACGCCATGGCCGAGCTTGCCGGCATGGCGCACCAGCGCATCTGGCTGCTGCTGCACGATGGCGGCCCGCTTGGGCTGAAGGCGGCGTTCGACCGATCGGGGCTGCCGCCGCGCCTATTCCCGTCGTTCCGCGCGGCTCTCGATGTCTACCATAGCATCGACCGCGATGGGGGCGCTGAAGATCAAATCGCATTCCGCCGCCGCATGCTAGAGCGGACCTTGACCTTGTTCCAGTCGATCCCCAAAGACGATCTCGATTATTTGCTGGATAAGTTGGATGGCGCGGCGGCGGATACGTCGAGAGTGGTTGCGATTTAGGGGGGGTGCGCCGTCAACTTGGATCGCCGGCATACGGCGTCGCTACCGACGCTGCCCGTGCAAATTGAAACACCGATGCCGGCGAGGACGCCGGCGTTCCAAGTGTTGTACAGCACTAAATGCCGGACAGCGCGCGGCGGTTTCCGGGTTCGCTTTAGTTGTGCTCCCAAACGGGAGAGCAGGGCGCGCTTCGGGGAGCGCTTAAACACAAAAAGCTGGGTTTGCCGAAGCGCGCCCTGCGCGGTCTGTTTGTTGCGGCCGGCGCGGACGTGAGGCGTTCAAGGCGTCTCGGGGGACCATGCGTTGATGAGACGG
>JBEBIU010000087.1:0-13105 GCA_040080225.1 Terricaulis sp. | reverse complement strand
CAGCGAGGCGGGTGAGGGGCGTGCAAACTCGCAGGCGCCGGCATGCCGGAGCGCCCCTCACCCGCCTCGCTGCGCGAGGCGCCCTCTCCGCCAGGGAGAGGGCTGGCGACCAGCGCCTCTCGCTCGCTCGCGATGCTCAAATCCCTGCCCCCCGAATTCCGCCGACTCGCGCCGAACAATTGCGGCGGCGGCGGCAGGCGCGGGTGGCGGTGCGGGCGCGCTTCCAAAGTGGCGATGGGATCGGCGGCGACTGCTTCAGGCGAGACATCGTCGTCGAGGAACGAATGTACGAAGGACGTGTTCGCGCCATTCTCCAACAGACGCCGCACCAAATACGGCAGCAAATCCTCGTGCCCGCCGACCGGGGCATAGACGCGCACCGGCGCGGGAGGATCGAGCGCTGCGTAGAGCGCCTCGCCCATGCCGTGTAGGCGTTGAAATTCGTAGGCGCTGTCGCGGCCCGCGGCATGCGCCATGCGCCGCACGGCGGCGACCGTGTGTGCGTTGTGGGTGGCGAATTGCGGGAAGATCGCGTCGCCCGCGGCGACCAGGTCGCGCGCGCAGGCGAGATAATGCACATCGGTGGCGGCCTTGGTGGTCCACACTGGAAAATCCGGCCGGCCCATGATTTGCGCGCGCTTGATCTCGCCGTCCCAATAGGCGCCTTTGACCAAACGCACCTGGATCGGCTCGCCGCGTTTGCGTGCAAGCAGCGTGAGCCGCTCGATCAGCGCGCGCGTGCGTTTCTGGTAGGCCTGCACCGCAAGCCCCAAGCCCGCCCAGCCCTTGAGCGAAGGCTCAAACGCCAGCCGCTCGAACAGCTTCAACGAAAGCACGAGCCGGTCGGCCTCCTCGGCGTCGAGCGTCAGGCCGATGTTCCATCGCTTGGCCGCTTGCGCCAGTTGCAGCACGCGCGGGTAAAGCTCGGCCATCACCCGCGCCTCCTGTCGCGCCTCGTGGCGCGGGTGCAACGCGGAGAGCTTCACCGAAATGCCGTTTTTGCTGCGCGGGCCTTCTTGGACTGCCGGCGTCTCGCCGGCGGGCACGCCGGCGGTCCAGGAGGGTCCGACCGTTTCGATCGCCGCCGCGTAACTTGCGAGATAGCGCTCGGCGTCTGCGTTGGTGCGCGCGCCCTCGCCCAGCATGTCGAACGAATAACCGCTGGCGAGCCCCTGGCGCACCATGCCGGCGCCGCGCTTCAAGGCTTCCTTGATGGTGCGCCCCAGCACGAATTGTTCGCCCAGGATGCGCATCGCCTGCATGGCGCCTGCACGCACCACCGGCTCGCCCATGCGTTTGATCAGGCGAGCCACCACTTCGCTGGCCTCGCCTTTCATCTCCTCCGGCAATCTTGTGATGCGCCCGGTGAGCATCAGCCCCCAGGTTCCAGCATTGACCAGCCAATGATCGGACTTGCCAAGGTGCTCGCCCCATTTGCCGTCGGCGATCTTCTCGGCGATCAATTTATCGGCGGTTTCCTCGTCGGGCACCCGCAACAGCGCTTCGGCCAGACACATCAGCGCCAAGCCCTCGGCGTTGGAGAGCCCAAACTCTTCGAGAAAACTCTCCATCACGCCCTTGCGCCGCTTCAGCCCCCGCGCCCGCACGACCAGCGCGCGCGCCTCGGCGTTGACGCTGGCGCGGGCGGCAGGATCGAGCGGAGGTGCGGCCAACAGCTCCGCAAGTGCCGCATCTTCGTCGCGATATTTCAGCGCGTCGAGCACGTCCCAGTCGATGGCGGCTGCGGGATGCGGGATCGGTGATGGGTGCATGGACATTCTTGGCTATGCGGAAAACGGCAAACGCAGCGCCAGCGCGCTGAACTCGAGCAGATCGTCGAGGCTTTTCTCGATGACAGCGCGAACAATGACTATGTCGAGCTTGTGATATTGGTGAACGGCTAGATTGCGGAACCCGATCATACGAACGAGTCGATCAGAGAGGTCTTGCGCGATCACGCCGCCAGCGACAAGGGCGGCAAAGCCGTCGCGGCTTGATGCCGGCGCACCTAGACCGCGCAAACGGATGATCCGATTGGCGATGTCGATCGCAGCCTCGCAAGCGCGCTCAACATTGAGGATCGCCGCGTCCTGGCGGGTATAGTCGGCGCCAAAGTCAGAACTTGCAGCAAGCTCGTCTCTCGCCCGCTTAATGCAACGTTCGACTATCTCGGATTTCCCGACGATGACATTATCGGCCATAGACCCGCCCGCGCTCGACTATGTCCGCCTCTATCCCGGCGCGGCGCGCCTTCAAATCCTGGTATTCGCGTATGACCCGTAGCTCGAAAAGAGCAGCGGCGTCGGGTTCTGGCGCATCGACCAGGCGGCCCTCCGCGACGATCTGGAATTGCATGATGGTCGAGGCGCTGGCCATGTCGACCAAATCCACGTCGCGCCGCAACAAGGCGCCTAGCTCCAATGTTAGTTGCACGACCTGCGCGCGCGGCAACGGCCGACCTGCAAAAACCGCCAGATCGACATCGCTGTCGGCGCGCGCGTTTCCCCCCGCCTGACTGCCGAACAAATAGGTTCCAGCCAGACTGGGAATCTGCTGACGCAGCAGAGCAAGGGCGGGCGCCAAATCGAGGTGCATACGCCGAAACCATGCGCGCCGGCCGGCTTCGGGGCAAGGCGCCCCTTGCGCGGCCCGGTCGCCCGTGGTCAACCGCGCCCCGTGAATACCGATCCCGATCTGACCGACTCCGAAGCCGAGGACGGCCCCCCGGGCATGCCCCCGCTGGCGCGGAAAATCATGCTGGTCACCGACGCCTGGGCGCCGCAGGTCAACGGCGTGGTGCGTACGCTCGCCAGCACGATCAGTGAATTGGAGGCGCTCGGCTGCGAAGTCGAGATCGTCTCCCCGGCCGATGGATTCAAGACGATCCCGTTGCCGACCTATTCGGAGATCAAACTGGCGCTCGGCGCGCGCGAGGAAATCGAGGACCGGTTTCTCGCGTTCGCGCCCGACGCCGTCCACATCGCCACCGAGGGTACGTTGGGGTGGGACGCGCGCGCGGTGTGCCTGAAGCACAAGTTTCCGTTCACGACCAGCTACCACACGCAATTTCCCGAATACATCAATGCGCGCTTCAAGTGGATTCCGCTGTGGGCGGGCTATCGCTACATGCACGCGTTCCACGATAAATCGGGGCGCGTCATGGTGGCGACGCCGACCATGATGGAGCAATTGCGGTTGCAAGGTTTCCGCAATGTCGCGCTGTGGGGGCGCGGCGTGGACGTGGACTTGTTCCACCCGAACAAGCGCGGGATCGATGGCGGCGTGTACGCTGCGGACCTCAAGCGGCCGATCTTCGTCTATGTCGGGCGCGTGGCGGTGGAGAAGAACATCGAGGCGTTCCTGAAGCTCGACCTTCCAGGGACGAAAATTGTGGTCGGCGACGGGCCGGCCCGCCAGGAGCTTGAGCAAAAATACGCCGACGCCAAGTTCGTCGGCTCCAAGTTCGGCGAGGAACTCGCGCGTCATTTCGCCGATGCGGACGTGTTCGTGTTCCCGAGCTTTACCGACACGTTCGGACTGGTGATCCTGGAAGCAGCGGCGACGGGAACTCCGGTTGCCGGCTATTTCGCGCCTGGGCCGAAGGATATACTCCCCGGCACCGGCGCGGGCATCGTCGATACGGATTTGCGCAAGGCTTGCCTGGAAGCGCTGAAACTCAAACGCGAAGACGCGCGGGCCTTGGCGGAGCGCCATTCCTGGCGCGCCTGCGCCGAGGATTTTCGCCGCAACCTCGAGCCGTTGCCGAAGGAAGGCAAGCGCCGCTTCTGGCACAAATTGCGCGACCTGCGCGCGCGCGCCAAGGAGCGTCGGAAGCTGAAGCGCGAGGCTAAGCAGGCGCGCAAGGCAACTGGGGCAATAGGCAACAGGTAGTCGCAGCAGTTCGAAACTCAGAGTTTATGCACAGCCACCGTCATTCCGGGATCGCGGAGCGCGATCCGGGACCCAGGGGCCACAAGCACAGCCCTACCATCCCCTGGGTTCCGGGTATCGCTCCGCGATCCCGGAATGACTGCCTCCACTCACCAATTGATATTCTTGCGGAGCCGGTAGCGCAGCCAGATTGCCAGGCCATTGAGCAGAAGCGTAATCGCCAGCAACACGATCCCGGCGGCGGCGGCGATTTCCAAGAACTCCGCCTGCGGCCGCGAAGTCCAGTTGAACATCTGGATCGGCATAACGGTGAACTCGGAGCCCAGCCAGTGTGTGGGCGTCCAACTCTGCACCGCATCGCCCCAAGTCGCCGAGCTCTGCACACTGGCGCCATGGGGCAGATCGACCACCTGCCCCGCCTTCACCGGCATTTCGCTGAAATCCGGCAGCACCACCACGCCGTCTTGGGCGATGCGCACGCTCTCGCTCGCCTCTGGCGTAACCGGAGCGCCATATTCATCGACAGCGCCAATGACCTCGAACTTGGAATCGCCCGGGCGCGTGATCGGCAAGAACGCCACGAAGGTCAAACCGCCGATGAGAATGAGCGGCGCCGTCTCGCCGATGGCGCGTGACATGCCGATGATGATGCCGGTGACGATGCCCGGCAGCGCATAGGGCAGGACATGATCTTGCGTCGCTTGCCATTTGGTAGCGCCGATCGCGAGCGCGGCCTGGCGCATTTCCTGCGGCACCCCGCGCACGGCTTCGCGCGTGGTCACGATCACAACCGGCAGGATGAGCAGCGACAGCGTCAGTCCGGCGGTCAAGATGGTCTGACCAAGGTTGAACGCCTGCACGAACAAGCCAACCGCCAACAGTCCGAAAATAATCGACGGCACGCCGGCCAGATTGTTGACCGCGATCTCAATCGCGCTGGTGATGACATTCTTCGGCGCGTATTCTTCAAGGTAGGTTCCCGCCAGAACGCCGATCGGAACGGCGATGAAGGCAGTAGCGATGATCACCAGAATGGAGCCCACCCAGGCCGAAAGGATGCCCGCCTCCGCTGGATCCGTTGAGGGAAAGCTCCCCAGGAAATCGAGGGTAAGGCGATGGCCGCCATCGTGAACGAGTTGACTGACAAGTGCGACCAAGGTGCCGAGGCCGACGAAGGTCGCAACAATGCCCCAGAACACAAAGCTTGCGCCCTTGAACTTCCGCAGCTTCAAGCCGGGGGGGTGTGCGGCTATGTCAAGCCCAGGGGCGGCGTCAGCGGACATTAATAGGCCTCCCGGAACCGGCGCTGCAACGCGAACGCGACGAGGTTGAACACCAAAGTCAGCACCAAGAGCGCGAGGCCAGCCGCGAAGATGCTCGAATATTCAAGCGTGCCGAACGGGATGTCGCCCAGCGCCACCTGTGCGATAAAAGCGGTCACCGTTGCGCCTTGCTGTGTGGGAGAAGTGACAATGACAGGTTGCTGGCCCGCCGCGATCGCCACGATCATGGTTTCGCCCACGGCGCGGGACATGCCCAGAATGACGGCGCTGGCGACGCCGGACACCGCGGCGGGAAAGACCACGCGAAGCGCGGTCTCAAGCCGCGTCGCCCCCAACGCGGCGGACCCCTCGCGCATGCTGCGCGGCACCGCGCGCAAAGCGTCCTCCGAAAGCGAAGCGATGGTGGGGATGATCATCAGCCCCATGACAATGCCCGCCGACAGCAGGTTAAAGCCCGGCAACTCGATGCCGAATGGGGCGAGCAAACGCTGCAGCAGCGGCGTGATGAAGAGCAGAGCGAAATAGCCGTAAACGACGGTCGGCACGCCCGCGAGCAATTCCAGCGTCGGTTTGACCAGCTCGCGTATATGCGAACTTGCGAACTCAGAAAGATACACCGCAACCAACAACCCAAGCGGCACCGCGACAGCGAGCGCCACTATGGTTGACATGAAGGTGCCGCTTAACAATGGGGCGATGCCGTAACTGGGATTGTCGAAAGTCGGCGTCCAAACCGTCGAGGTGACGAATTCCAGGAACGAGACTTGACCGAAGAACTTGATCGCTTCCGAGAGAACGACGTAGAGAATTCCCCCGATGATGGCGATCGCGGAAGCGGCCGCCACGAACAGGACCAGTTCAATGGCGCGCTCGCCAAGGCGCAGCCTCTTGGTGGTGAAATCCCGATTCAACGCCCCTGCTCCCCTCAAACGTCGCGCGTGGCCAAGCGTCCGACTCGGCGCTTCTAGAACAGGTTCCGTTCAAACTAAACATCACCCATCCCCGGGACGCCGCGCCAGCGGCGGGCCCGGGGCCCATAAACACGAACCGCTTGAGTTTATGGGCCCCGGACTTGCGCTACGCGCAATCCGGGAATGGGTGTTAAAGCGATACAATTTAGACGAACTTGCTCTCCACGCGCCAACTTTCGTCAATCCCCCGACGTCGGCGTCATCACCAGACGTCGCGCGAGCAATTGCTCGATGGTGATGCCGATCGCTTGGCGGCCGCCGAACGCCGTGCCGACCTGACGGCGCTGGGCCCGCTGCAGGTACGTCTCGTAGGCGCTCGCCGGCAGCGGCACATAGCCAACGCGGGTGGCGGAGGCGCCGGCGTTGTTGATGTAGTGCTGCACGAATTGCGCCACTTGGGGGCGACGCAGCGCCGCCGCGTTGACATAGATGAAAATCGGACGCGAGAGCGGAGCATAGCTTCCGTTAGTCACGTTAGCAACCGACGGCGCCACCGGGCCGTTGCCGTTGTCGATCGCGAGTGCACGCAGGCGCGAGCGATTTTCTTCGTAATACGCCATGCCGAAATAGCCAAGGCCGCCGGCATTGCTGGAGACGCCTTGAACGGTAACGTTATCATCTTCCGTTGGCGTATAATCGGTGCGCGAGGCGCGCGCCGTGCCGTTTACCGCTTCCGTGAAATAGTCGAACGTTCCCGATGCGCTGCCCGCTCCGTAGAGCTGCATCGCCATGTCAGGAAACGAGGGGTTCACTTGGCGATAATTGGTGACGCGTCCTTGAGCGGAGGGTTCCCAAATGCGGCGCAGTTCCGCCACAGTCATCGAACGGATCGGGCTAGACGGATTCACCACAACGGTGAGACCGTCGAAGGCCACCGGGATTTCGACGTACTGGATGCCGGCGGCGGCGCACGACGCCATTTCGCTGGTGCGAATGGGCCGCGAAGCGCCGGAAATGTGGATTTCACCACGGCAGAACTTGCGGAAGCCGCCGCCGGTGCCAGATTCACCGACTGTGACGCGAACTCGGCCTTGGGTCTGCTGTTGGAATCCCTCGGCCACCGCTTCGGAAAGCGGGAACACGGTGGACGATCCGTCGATCTGGATGGTGAAGGCTTGGGCGGCTGGCTGCGCAAGCGCCGAACTGGTTGTCATTGCAAGGCATGCTGCGGAAACCGCTGCTGCTTTGGTGAACAAAGACAAGTTGTGCATGTGAGTGTCTCCAAGAAATTTCTGTCCACCCATCCCCGGATTCGCGGCACGCGAATTCCGGGGCCCATAACCACAGTCGCTTGAGTTTATGGGCCCCGGGCCCACCGCTGACGCGGCGTCCCGGGGATCGGAGGTGATTAGGTGGTATGACATTCGACAGATAGTCAGAAATCAAACTGCGTGCGCAGGCTGATCACTTCAGCGTCGAGATCCGGCTGAGCTAGGTTGGCGCGATCCATCTCGGTCATCGCGTAATTGAGTTTGAAGCGAACGTGATCGAGCGGGATCCAGTCGAGCCCAAGTGCGTACGCCGTTTGCTCGCCGCGCGTCGTGCTCGAGCCCGCCGGATCGCTGAGGTCGACGAAGTCGTAGCGCGCTGCGAGCATCCAATGCCCAAGTCCGCCTTCGTTCATCGCATGACGGGGAACGACCGGACCGAATGAGCCGGTATTACCACGATAAGAGCGCGGCTCGCCGGTCAGCGACCAGTACGCATCGACATAGTAACCGTCATAGTCAAAATTGACGCCCGCTACAGTATCGCCCGAAAGCGTATGATACTCCGCCGTGAAGCCGAATTGGTTCCACTGGCCGGCAAGCTCCACCCCGTATGTAGTGTCGCTTTGGCCGGCGAGACCGCTGCCGGCGTCGATGTAGCGGCTGCTGCGCCCGTTCAAGGGACGGGTGCGATAGCGCACGGTTGAATCATCGCCATTGTAGCGCTGGCGGGCGGTGAGGCCGATGTGCAGCAGCGTGTAGCTGTCGGGCGCGTTTTCGAAGATCGGCGCCCAGGTGAAGCGGCCGCTCACTTGCGTGGCTTCGTCGTTGTTGAAATTGGAGTCTTGGTTGTTCAGCGAGTCGCCATAGACCCCAACCGCCGCCATCCAATTGGCGCCGTTGGTGAGAAGGGCAGCGCCCGCGGAGCGGCTATAGCCGAACGTGTTGATAATGCTCGAGCGCTCGATGAACGGAATGTCGAGCGAAGACGTGCGATCTTCCAGCGGCGCGGTAACGTTGTTTTCGCCGATCACGAACGAGAAGAAGTCGCCCGCGTATTCCAGATATGCGTCGTCCACCGCCACGTCATCGCCGCCGCCCGTGGTGGTGACTGTCGCCACGCAGGGCTGATTGCCTGGCGTAACCGAGTCGCAGTCGGCGATCGTGGTTGTCGCGGTCGTCGCTTCGCTGGCGCCGGGATTGAGGACGAAATCGATCTTGTAGCGCCAATTGTCTGTGAGACGGCCTTGCGCTCCAATAAAGGCGCGCCGAACGTACGAGCGCGTCCCCTGCTCGGTGTTGTTTTCCCAGTCGCTTGAAATGAAATCGTACTGGAAACGGCCGCGCATTTTGAAGCGCTGCTGGCCGTCGCGAATTTCCGGCGCGCCACTCATGGGCTGAGTCACCGGCGGCGGCGCTGTCTGCGCGCTGGCAAACTCCGCCATGACCACAACCCCACCCGTAGCCGCCAACGTGGCCAGCATTGCCTTGGTCATTTTATGCTTCTTCATGAAGACCCCCTCTTGAAGTCCCGCCCTGCTTCGGGCGCGGTTCGCCCCTCGGGCGAGGCGGGGGTTAAAGGCGGCGCGTGAAGGCAGCGCGACGGAAACGCAAAGGCTGTGCGACGCTTCCGTTGCAGTTCTGTGACGTAGCGTGCGGGTCGCGTTTTATTGCGCTGACGAAAGGGAATTAACCCTGATCCTCTCTTTACATTGGGGAAAGATCACCCTATCTGCCCCGCTTACCGGCGGACCTGGAAACAGCGTCCACTAACGCCCCCTCGGCCCAGGCCACCTGGGGGATCGCAAGCAACGGGAAGCAGGAAGCTTCTTGGCGATCCTCCGGCGCAAGCTCCCAAGGGCGGACCTGACATTAATGCATGTCCGACTAACGCCGGCCTGGGTTTGAACACACCGCAAAAAGCGGTGGCAGTTTTGGGAGCAGCCGGATGGACCACGTCCTCTCGCCTCTCGACCTTCTGGCGCGTGAAGCGCCCGATGGTCCTGTGGCAATCGCCCGCCCGCACCGCGTCGCCGCGGCCGCACGGTGGTTTACGAGCAATTTTCCGGGCGAGGTGCTTTACGCGGTAAAGGCCAACCCCTCGCCGTGGGTGCTCGACGCGCTCTGGAAGAATGGCGTCAAGGGCTTCGACGTCGCCTCCGAGGCCGAAGTCGAACTGATCGCCTCGCGCTATCCGGACGCGCGCATCGCCTTCATGCACCCAGTCAAGAGCCGCCGCGCCATCGCGCGGGCCTTCCACGAGTTTGGCGTGAAGACCTTCGCGCTCGACAGTGAAGACGAGCTTGAGAAAATCCTTTCCGAAACCGGCGGGGCCAAGGATCTCACTTTGATGGTGCGCTTCGCCGTCTCCGGCGAAGGCTCGGCCTATCCGCTGGCGCGCAAGTTCGGCGCTTCCGAACAAGAGGCGCCGGCGCTGCTGCGGCGTGCGCGCCAGGTCAGCGAGGAAATGCTGGGCGTTTCTTTCCACGTCGGCAGCCAGTGCATGCGCCCGGAGGCGTATCGCGCGGCCATGTCCATGGTGAACCGCGCCATCGTCAAAGCTGGCGTGGTGGCCGACATCGTCGATATCGGCGGCGGCTTCCCGGCGATCTATCCTGGCATGAGCCCACCGCCGATGATCGAGTATGTGAACGCGATCAAAGCCGGCTTCGAAGAAATGTTCGTCGCCCAAAACGCCGTGCTCTGGGCCGAGCCCGGCCGTGCTTTGGTGGCGGAGGCAGGCTCAACTGTCGCGCGCGTGGAGCTACGCAAGGCCGATGCGCTCTATCTCAATGACGGCGCTTTCGGCACGCTGTTTGACGCCACGCACCTCAACTGGTCGTTCCCGGCAAAGCTCTTGCGCGCGCAGGAAAGCCGCGCGCGGCTGGCGCCGTTTTCGCTCTACGGCCCGACCTGCGATTCCATGGACGCAGCCGCGGGCCCCTTCATGCTGCCCGCCGACATCCGCGAAGGTGACCTGATCGAGATCGGCTCGCTCGGCGCCTATGGCATGGCCATGGCCACCCGCTTCAATGGCTTCGGCGACGCGGTGACAATGACATCGAAAGACGCGCCGTGGCCGAGCATGTTCGGCGATGTCGCGGCGGCAAAGCCAAAGCGCGCGCGCAAGAACAAGCAGGCTTAGGCGCAAATCGACGCAGCCCCAGGGTAAACTCGTAGAATACCCGCGGGGGTCGCTCGTATTCTCGACTGCTGGGCGCGTGCTGATCGTGCGCATCCTGCACGATAGCATGGACTTTGCGCGGCATTTGCCGGAAAAATATGGACCGCCGGCGCCCCCGCCGGCAGCGGCGCTTGCTACCGCTCCGGCGGCGGTGTGTTTGCAACACCGATGCCGGCGAGGGCGCCGACGGTCCATATTCCCTTGCATTCCCCGCGCTTTGCCCTAAACGCACCCCCGATCGCGCGTGGGCGGAGCGTCCGTGCGATCCGCAAATCCCGACGCCGCCGTTAGGAGTCCACTCCGATGGCCGAGAAAACCACTCCCAACCGCAAAGCCGAACTGCTCTCCTCCCCCGTCGAGCACATCGATATTGCGAGCTTCGACGCGCGCCCGATCATCGACGCGTGGGGCAAGATGAGCTTCACGTCGCGCGACGCCGCGCGCGCCGCGCAGATCCTCAACATGGCGCTCGAGGACACGACCTGCTCGACCTGGCTCATCATGGCTGGCTCGACGGGCGCGGGCGGGTGCCTGCACGTCTGGCGCGACATGGTCGAGTACAACATGGCCGATGCGATCGTCGCCACCGGCGCGTGCATCATCGACATGGATTTCCTCGAAGCGCTCGGCTTCAAGCACTATCAGGCCAAGGAAATCCCCGACGACAACATTCTGCGTTCGCTCTACATCGACCGCATCTACGACACCTATATCGACGAGGAAGAGCTTCAGCACGTCGATCACACGATCTACGAAATCTGCAACGCGCTCGAACCGCGCCCCTACACGTCGCGCGAGTTCATCCATGAACTGGGCAAATGGCTCGCCGCCGGCAACGCAAAAAAGCAAGATTCGCTCATCCAGCGCGCCTACGAAAAAGGTGTGCCGATCTTCGTGCCGGCGTTTTCCGATTGCTCGGCCGGTTTCGGCATCGTCAAGCACCAGGTCGAGCGGCGCAAAGCCAAGCAACCCTACCTGACGATCGATTCCGCCGGCGATTTTCGCGAACTGACCGAGATCAAGCTCGCCGCCGGCACCACCGCGCTCTTCATGGTCGGCGGCGGCGTGCCGAAGAATTTCGCGCAGGACACGGTCGTGTGCGCGGAGATTTTGGGGCACGCGGATGTCGAGGTGCACAAATACGCCGTGCAGATCACGGTGGCCGACGTGCGCGACGGGGCCTGCTCCTCCTCGACGCTGCAAGAAGCCGCAAGCTGGGGCAAGGTGAGCACGGTGCACGAGCAGATGGTGTTCGCGGAAGCGACGAGCGTTGCGCCGATTATCGTGAGCGACGCGTATCATCGCGGCGGCTGGAAGAAACGCGAAGCGCGGAATTGGGCGAAGTTGTTTGCGTGAACGATAACGCTCACGCAGATACACGAAGGCCGCTCCGAAAGGAGCGGCGTTTCATTCCGGCGTCGGCTCCGCCGACATGGTCGCTCCGCATTCTACCGGGAAGTTCGACACGCTGTTTCCGCGCATTTCCGCACCGGGTACTGCATCAACAATTCCAACAACGAAGGGATACGATGCACCGAAGTCGATGCCGCACGACTCAGGCACGACTCCGATGCGCACGCCGATCGAATAACCAGGAAAGGTTGAACTGTAGTCCAGCGATGAAAGGACAATTTGGTTCGACGCGTTCATGCGCCGTCCAGCACTAAGCGCCACTAGCCACTGAGACCTGAAATCGGTTCTGGCGATCAGCGCCGCAAGGTGTGGCGCCGGCAACGCCCGCGCTAACCAGGACGCGCGCAATTCTGCCTCGGAGCGAAACAAGTATGTCTCCGATGATGCAGCGCCGTTGAACCCGGAAGCCACCTGGCGAGCGACCATTTCTGGGTCAGGTTCGTACAGGCGTGCATATGGAGTGGAATCCTCGGGCTGAGGAAGTGTGGGTATGTCCCGCGCTGCGGCCTCCATCCGCGCGTTTAGCCGTTGGAGCTCCTCGTAAACGGGCGTTCCTTCCTGGAACGTAGGATTGGCTCGCTGCAATTCAGCGAGCGCTTGATGAACCGCATAATAGTCATCGTCCTGGAGCCGCAACGCCATAGATCGCATTTGCCAGAGTCGCTGCTCTCGCGCATTGGCGACGATCGCATCGTAAATGTCGATTTTCGAGGAACTACGATATGCCCAGCCAGGATCATAGCCGGGCGCAAAAGCGATATTCACCTCACGGACACGGCGCTCCAGCTCTGAGACACTCGCAGCAGTTCGATACACCTCGTCGAAACCCAAACCGCCAAATTGATAGTAAATCCGCGCGTAAAGTTGGCCAGCGCGTGTCGTGCTCTGCTCATCGCTCGGCGTCAGTATCGCCAAGTCTGACATGGCTCTGATCTGGCCAACGATGATCAGGAGATTGGTGTCATCTTTGCGATCCGCTTGTGCGCACGAGGTCGCCCCAGCGAAGAGCGCTGAACCGTTCAGAGTCGAGGCCGAACTAACCGCAAGGGCGCAGGCCTCACTAGGCGTCGCGCTTGTTCCTTGAGCCGCACCGGACGCAGCCATCGTGCAACACGCGATTATGGCGCTGAGCAATGCCTGAGCGAACTTCATGTC
>JBEBIU010000180.1:0-2899 GCA_040080225.1 Terricaulis sp. | reverse complement strand
AGCTAACACCGATGCCGGCGAGGGCGCCGGCGGTCCATGTTTATGGCGCCTCCATGGCGAGCACGCCGATTCCAAATTTGCGTACGCCGCACTAGCCTTCTTCAAGATCGCTGATGATGGTGATTTTTTGCCAGATCTTGCGCCCCAGGCCGGTGGTCAGGTCCTCGATGTCGTTGACCGCGTTGATGACGACAGCGTCGCGCATGCGGTCTGCGAAAAGCGCCGCGAGCTTCCCCACCAGCGCCTGCATTTCCGCGCAATATTCCAGATAACGGGTCAGTTCAAAGCGCGTCATCGTGCGTTCGGGTGAGTTCGCGGTCTTGTGGGCGTTGAGGACGACGGTGGGGTCCTTGGTCAGCTGGTGCATGTCGATCACGTGCGCCAGCGCGCGCAATTGGTGCAGCGCATCAAGCGCGCGCCGCCGCTTGGCGCGCTCTTCCAGCGTCAGCACGAACCAGATCGCGCCGCCGACCAGGATCAGAAGGTTGACCGCGGCTTCGAGGCCCTGGATCACTTCCGTTGGGCTCGCCCACTCGCCGTCCAGCTTAAGATAACGAAGCCCCGTGAACAGCAGCGCGGCGATTGTACTGACAAGGATAATCCCCGCCAGCGGCCACGCGAGCGAGGGGCGCGCCAGCGCGGCCGCCTCCGATGAAAGTGTGCGCGAAGAACCGACAAGTTCGGCGCAGACTTGCGCGAGACCGGCGTCGGGAAAACGCTCGCCGATGCGGGCGCTCAGCTTTTCCAGCGTCGCGATGATGCGGTCGGCGCGCAGGTGGCGGTAGGTGCTGTGTTGGCTCATGGGGCGACGACGCCGTGTGTACGCTGGACAGAGCGTTCGCTGAAGACTTGACCGAAAGCGGCGCCGCGTACTTCGCTCACTGTCTCGGCGGCGTAGCGCCGTCCGTTGGGCGCTGCGGCGCAGGTAACGATGATGTCTAGGCGTTCTATGTTGACCAGCAGCATCGGGCTGAATGCGTGCGGTGCGTAGATGCGCAATCGGGTGAGGTCGGGCGCGTTCTTGGTGATGGTGAATTCTCCTCGTAATTGTCGCGCGAAGCCGCGGGCCTGTTCGCTGCGGATGCTTTCGCGCGTTGGTTGAAAGGCGTAGGTCGCGGTCTGCGCATCTTCGCGCAACAGCCGCACATCCGCCACCCGCCGCATTTCATCGCTGGCGCACCAGGGCAGTCCCTCCAGCCGCTCGCGCATGCGCTCCAGTGCGCGGCGCTGATCGTCCTCTAGGTTCTCCGCCCTGGGTTGGAGCGATTGCAGCCGCGGGTCGGCGCGCGGATGGAAACGCAGCCGCCAATTTTGCTGCTCCGAGGCGATGTCGAGGTTGAAAGCGTAGGGCGTTTTTGCCGCTGTCGTCGCGCTGACCGCCTGCTGAAGCCTCGCGGGCGGCGAAGCCGTCTGTGCTGTGGCCGAAACGGCGAGCAAACACAGAGCGAAGAGGGCGGTGAAACAGCGGATCATGGCGGCGAGTGTGGGTGCGATTGCGGCGCCTAGATGGCGCGCGGTCGCAAGCAGCGGAAAGTTGGGTTGGGTCACAGCGTCAGCACGCTTACCAGATTGCGCCAAGGGGTGCCTGTCACGGCCTTCTGTAGGCGTGCGTCTACCGTTATGAGCGGCATGCGTTCGATTTCCGCCATTGCAAGATAAAGGCAATCGTAAATCGGATGATCAAGCGCGCGGGCTATTTCGAAAGCCCTCGGCGCCAATACCTCGGAGGAACGCAACTCGCCGAACAAGTGCGGCGTCGCCGCGAGTTGAGCGCGCGCTGTCGCTTCGTCGATGCGATGTCGACGAGCAGCGGCCCAGAGCCCGTTCGCGATCTCGACCAAGACGAGGTCGGGTGCGACCGGCGCGGCCCCCTGGCTGAAAACGTCAGCAGCGTCAGCGGCGCCCGGTTCATTCAAGAACCAACGCAGCGCCACGCTGGCGTCGATGATCATTCTTCGCCAGCTAACGCAACCGTGCGCGCCTGCCGCATCTCGCGGATCAAATCTGCGCTCGTCGGCTCGCTGGGGTCGGGTGGCGCGACCTTGGTTCGCAGCGCCTCTATTTCAGCGACGGCTTCGGTACGCGAGGGCGCTTCGCGACTCAGCAACTGGCGTAGGAAGGCCTCGAGCGATATGCCCGACCGGTCAGCCTTGCGCTTCAAGCGCGCGACCGTCTCGTCGTTGAGATTTCGGATGAGAACCTGAGCCATCGAAGGATGATAGCATAATGCTAGCGGCTAATCAAGACGATGAAGGCTAGACCGCCGCTGCCCGAGCGCTTTGCCGCCTGGTTCGCCCAACGTGACTGGACCCCACGCGCCCACCAGATCGAACTTGTGCGCCGCGCGCGCGTGGGGCTCTCGACTTTGCTGATCGCCCCCACCGGCGCCGGCAAGACGCTGGCGGGGTTTCTGCCCAGCCTGATCGAGCTTGCGCCTTTGGCCGAGCAGGGTCCGCGGCGGCGGCACAAGCTGCACACGCTCTACATCTCGCCGCTGAAGGCGCTGACCACCGACGTGGCGCGTAATCTGGATGCGCCGGTGCGCGAGATGGGCCTCTCGGTTCGCATCGAGGCGCGCACCGGCGACACCCCGCCGAGCAGGCGCCAGCGTCAGCGCGCCTATCCGCCCGACATCCTGCTCACCACGCCCGAGCAATTGTGTCTGCTGATCGCGTCGGAACACGCGCGCGTGTTCTTCGAAGATTTGCAGGCCGTGGTGATCGACGAAATCCACGCGCTCGCGCCAACCAAACGCGGCGACTTGCTCGCGCTGGCGCTCGCGCGGCTGCGCACCTGGGCCCCCTCGCATCGCCGCGTCGGCTTGAGCGCGACGGTGGCGGATGAGGAGGGGTTGGCGCGCTGGTTGGTGGGGGTTGAGTCCCCTCCCCCCACCGGCCGC
>JBEBIU010000086.1:0-13239 GCA_040080225.1 Terricaulis sp. | reverse complement strand
ACGGCGGGGCCAACAACGATACGCTGAACGGCGGCGATGGCGCGGACGTGCTTGTGGGCGGAACTGGCGCCGACCAGCTGAATGGCGGCAACGGCGCTGACATTCTGACCGGCGGGCAGGGCGTGGACACGGTCAATGGCAACGCCGGCAACGACACCATCCTGTACGCGATGGGCGATGGCGCCGACAATGCGATGAACGGCGGCGCCGATTTCGACACCATACTCATCTCGGGAACGGGTGTGGCCGACGTGCTCGATATTCGCCTCGCGTCTCCCACGCTTATCGACCGGATCGAAGGCGGTGTTGTCAGCAATGTCGAACGCGTAGACGCCAACCTGCAAGGCGGCGTCGATACGTTGAACTATTCGACGACATTGGCGGCGGTCGCGGTGGCGGTGAATTTGGCGACCGGAACGGCTTCCGGCTTCACCAATATCGCCGGCATCGAGAACATCGTCGGCGGCGCGGGCGCTGACACGCTCCTCGGCGACGGCGGCGCCAATTCCATCACCGGCTTCATGGGCAACGACACCATGAACGGCGGCGGCGGCGACGACATCCTGTTGGCTTCGGCGCCCGCGGGCGGACCGCCCAACGACGGCAACGACCAGATCATTGGCGGCCTCGGGATCGACACCTACTCGTTGGCGGCCACCAATGCCGGCGCCAATGTCAATCTCGCCGCCAACTCATCGTCCAGCGCCCAAACCGGCGTTGACACGCTGAGCGGCGTCGAGAACCTGGTGGGTTCGAGCGGCTCCGACTCTCTTACTGGCGACGGCGCCGACAACGTCATCGACGGCGGCAATAATGGCGCTGGCGGCGATGTCATCAATGGCGGCGGCGGCAACGATACGCTTCGCGGCGGGGTCGGCAACGCCGACGTAGTCAACGGCGACGCAGGCGACGATCTGATCCTCTACGGCTTCGCCGACGGCAACGACAACAGCTACAATGGCGGCGCCGACAACGACACACTGCAGATCAACGGCACGATTTTGACCAACACGCTCACCGCGGTGTACAATGCCGGCGTGCTCGTCAGCTTCAATGGCGTGACCTTGGCCAATATCGAATCGGTCACCGCCGATCTTGGCGTCGATGGAGCGGACGTCCTGAGCTACAACGGGACTTTGGTTCCGAACTCGGTCAGCGTCGATCTGGTCGCCGGCACGGCGAGCGGGTTCACCTCGATCGCTGGCGTGGACAACGTCATCGGCGGTTCGGGCAACGACTTCATCTTCGGCAACAATGGCGCCAACAATCTGCAAGGCGGCGCCAATGGCGGGGCTGACACGCTCGATGGCCGCGGCGGCGTCGATACTCTGTCGGGCGGCAACGGCGCCGATATTCTGATCGGCGGCGCTGGCAACGACATCATGAATGGCGGCAACGACAACGACATCTTCGTGTTCGCCTCGGGCTCGGGAAATAACGACCAGATCACCGGGTTCGACGCCGACGTTGCCGGCGGCGGGCAGGATCTGCTGGACGTGACCGCGTTCGCCGGCCTCACCGCCGCCGATATCGGCACCCGGCTCATCATCACCGATCTTGGCGCCAATACCCGGGTCACCATCGACGGCGTTAACTCGTTCGTGCTGCTCGGCGTCGATGGGACCGGCGCCAACGTCATCACCTCGGCCGACTTCATCTTTGGCCCGTGATGGGGAGAGCCGGGCCTCAAGGCCCAGCTGACCCAAATCAAGACGCTAGTGCGTGGCGCGCAGTTAAATGCGCGCCACGCTTGCATTTGACGCCTGCGGGGCAAGTCCTGTTGCGCCCTTTCCCCAGGCCGTCTTTGTGCGAGGCACGAAACAAGCATGGGAGCGGCCATGGACTTCTCACGATTCCCGTTGGTCAGTCGATTTGTGCGGAACAGGGACGCCGGGCCCCCTGAGGGGCAGCCTGATCCGCAGGCGGAGGGCCCGAGCGATGGCTCGGGCGGTTGGACTAGCAGAATTTGGCACAGCTCGCGCCTGGACGGCGCGCGGGCGCTCTTGGGCAAAGCGGCGGAGACCGGACCCGCTAAACGGTTGATATCGGCGTGGGAGGGCGGCGCGCGCGCGGCTCAGGAATTCAGCGAGGCGCTCCGAGCATCAGAAGTGCTGGCCGAAGGCAAGAAGGGCCTGCGCGGGCACTTCAAACTTATCCTGCTCTTCAGCGGCGCCATTAACCTGCTTTACCTCGCGCCTTCCCTTTACATGCTCCAAGTCTATGACCGCGTGATCCCAACGGGGGGCATCGCCACGCTTATTCTGTTGAGCGTGGTCTTGGTAGCCAGCCTTGGTGTGATGGCCATTCTGGATGCGACGCGCGCCCGCCTGCTTTCGCGCGCGGCGTTGCGCATCGAGCGGCTGGCGTCCGACGCCGTCATTGCCGAAACCATGCGGGCGCGCCGCGAGGGCGTAGCGCCGGCGGCCACCGCGCGTGACATCGATACGCTCCGCCAAGGGGTGACCAGCCCCGCTGCGATCGGGCTGCTGGACCTCCCCTGGACCCCGCTCTTCATCGGGATTTGCTTTATCATCCATTTCTGGATTGGGATGATGGCGCTTGGCGGCGCCGTGCTGATCACCGCCCTGGCGTTGGTTAACGAACGGGCAAGCAGAGGGGCGCTCTCGCAATTGTCCGCCAAGGCAGCGACCTTTTACGTCGCCCATGACGGCGATCTGAATTCCGCGGAAACCATTAATGCGCTGGGTTCGAGCGCCAAGATGCGCAACCGGCGTGCAAAGGCCCGCGCCGAATATGTGGACCTGCAGACCGAGGCCGGTTTCCAGAGCGCGACCTATTCCGCGGCGACCAAAGTGGTGCGGATGTTGTTGCAATCCGCGGCGCTGGGGCTCGGCGCCTATTTGGCCGTGGAACGGGAAATCTCAGCCGGCGCCATTATCGCCGCCACAATATTGACGGCGCGGGCGTTTGCGCCGGTGGAACAGATCGTTGGCGGCTGGCGCCAGATCGGCATGGCGGCGACAGCTTACCAGGGCCTACGAAAACTCTTCGCGAACGCAAAGTCCGCCGTCCTACACACGCCGCTTCCGGACCCGAATGGCCGCATCCAACTCGAAGCGGTGTCCGCGCTCGCTCCAGATGGGCGCACCGTATCGCTGCAGAATGCCTCGTTTTCGGCGGGGCCAGGCGAGATAGTGGGGGTTATCGGCCCGAGCGGCGCCGGCAAAACCACGCTTGCGCGCGTTCTCGCCAATGCGGCGGTCGTGAAGTCTGGTGCCGTTCGCATTGATGGCGCGCGCTATGCCGATTGGGACGAGGCCGCGTTGGCAAAGCACATCGGCTACTTGCCGCAACGCATCGAGTTGTTCGACGGAACCATCGCTGAGAATATCTCCTGCTTCGCTCAGACCGACGCAGAAGACGCTCACCAGATTGGCCAGAGGATCGTGCAGGCGGCCGTCATGGCGGGAGCGCACGAGATGATCCTGCGCCTGCCGCGGGGGTATGAGACGGAGCTGGGCTTTGGTGGGAACGGCGTTTCGCCTGGTCAAGCGCAACGAATTGCGTTGGCGCGAGCGATGTTCGGCGATCCCGTTGTCATGGTGCTCGACGAGCCCAATTCGCACCTGGACGCGGACGGCGAACTGGCTCTCGTCGGCGCGATCGAAGCCGTGAAGGCAAGGGGCGGCACGGTTTTCGTGGTCGCGCACCGGGCTGGCGTCATCAATGTCGCCGATAAGCTCATAGTGATGCAGGAAAGTCGCATAGTAGAGTGCGGACCACGACATGGGGTACTTGCGAAGCTCGGCGCAGTAGGGAAAACTCAGGTTCCGAGCATTGTCGCGGGGGCGCAGCAATGACCAGTCAAGACGCCATTGGCGCAACAAAAGACGACGGCCCCTGGGTAGAGGGTCGCCTCGGGCTGACCGTGATCGGCTTGTTCTTCGGCGTGTTCGGACTTTGGGCGGCGTTCGCGCCGCTCGACGCCGGCGTCGTGGCCAGCGGCGAGGTGAAGGTCTCGGGCAATCGCCAGGTCGTGCAACATCGCGACGGCGGTGTGGTCTCACGGCTGTCCGTCCGCGAGGGCGATCATGTGGCCGCGAACCAAATTTTAGTCGAGTTGTCCGCAATCGAGCTCGCGGCGCAAGAGCGTGGGCTCGCCGCGCAAGCGATTGAATTGGAAGCGTCGCGGGAACGGCTGATTGCCGAGAGCGCGCGGCGTGAACAGATTGCGCGTCCAGCAAGCTGGGATGCGATGCCGCCCGAATATGTCGATCTCGCCGACGCAGTGCTGGCGCGCCAACAGGATGAATTGCGTGCGCGGCGTTCGGCTGTCTACGCGCAAACTGGGGTGCAGGGCCAGCGCCAGTCCCAACTGGGCGCGCGCATCGCCGGCTATCGCGAACAAATAGTTTCGCTCGAACATCAGCAGGCGCTGGTGAGCGACGAGCTGAACGGCTTGCGTTCATTGCAGGCAGAGGGCTTCGCTCCTGAGACGCGCGTCCGCGCAGCGGAGCGCACGGCCGCGGAATTGGAAGGCCGGCGCGCCGAATTGTTCGGCTTGATTGAACAATCCCGCGAAGGCATCGGCGAAGCGCAGATGCAGTCGCTGTCGATTCGCGAGGATCGGGCTCAATTGATTGCGCAAGAATTGCGCACGGTCGAGACCCAATTGGGCGATGTCCAACCGCGCTTGCAGACGGTGCGGGTTCAGCTCGAACGCGCCAGGGTGCGGGCGCCCACAGCCGGCGTCGTGGTTGGCCTTGGAGTGTTCAATTCAGGCGCCGTCATCGCGCCGGGCGAGAAAATTCTTGAAATAGTGCCTGACGAACAGGACATGATCATGCAGGTCAATATTCGCCCGATGGACGCGGACAATGTTCGCGTGGGGCAGGAAACCAATGTTCGCCTTTCTGCGTTCGAGGGCCGGCAAGTGCCCTATGCCCGCGGCGTGGTGCATCGGATCTCGGCGGACCGTTTTGAGGACCAGCGCAACGGCAGTCATTATTTCACCGCCGAGATCAGGGTTTCTCATGCTGAGATCGAGCGGCTTGCGCGCGCATCCCACACCGGGCAACTCACTCTGCTTCCCGGGCTTCCAGTTGAGGTCGTCATCCCGCAACGCAAACGGACCGCGTTGCAATATTTGCTCGAGCCGCTAGGCCAGTCGGTCTGGCGTTCCTTCAGAGAGAATTGAACGATGCGCAAATCCGATCTGATGCTGGGTTTAGCGGTTGTCGCCGTAGTGGCGGCCGCGCCTGCCTACGCGCAAACGCTCGAGGAGGAAACGCGGGCCACGATCGTCACCAGCCCAGTCTTGGGGGCGGAGCGGGCGCGTTTGGAGGCGGTGCGCGAGGCCCGTCCGTTAGCGTGGTCGGAATTGTTGCCGCAGATTTCGTTGGAGGGGGCCGCGGTAGATGCCGACCGCAGCGAACTCCCGAAAACCATCAACATAGCGACGCCCATTCGAGAATTGCCTGACTATTGGGTGGCGACGCTACGCTCGTCTACGTTGTTGTTCGGCTCTGGGCGGGTGTGGTCCTCAACCCGGTTGGCGCGTGCCCAGATTGCTTCGGCGGTCGCGCTTTATCAGGACGCAGTACAGAATCTCGCGCTCGAACTGGCGCAGGCCTATGGAGAAGCGCGGTCGTCGCGCGCCTCTCTCGAGGCGCAGGAGCAATTGCTGGCCAATCTGCAAGAGCAGGAGCGCTTCGCCCGCGCCAACCAGCGCGAAGGTTTTCTAACCCGCACCGACGTCGCGCAGGCGGAGTCCCGAGTGGCCCAAGCGCGCTCCGATCTCTCTCGCGCACGGGTGCGCGTCATTCAAGCGGACGAGGCCTATATGCGCATAACCGGGCGCCCGCCTGGCGCGCTGGAGGCGCCGGCGCCGCTCGCGGGACTGCCGCAAACCCTCGATCAGGCGCTCGAAAGCGCCTCCGACCATCCCAGATTGGTGGCGGCCGCGGCTAACATATCGGCGTCTGAGGCGTCGGTAGATGCGGCGGCGGCGAACGGGCGCATGCGGGTATTTCTGGAAACTAGTCACTCGCGCCTGGACGTCATGCAATCTTACATCGGCCGGAACATCCCCGACTTGGAGCGGGCTGGCGGGCCGGACTACGAAACCGAGCAATCGGTCAGTTTGCGTGTCACCATCCCGCTGTTCAGCGGCGGTTCCGTGCAGGCGCGTACGCGCCAGCAGCGCCACTTGCGGGACGCGGCGAATTTCGACATGGCCGATGGGCAGCGTCGCGTGCATGAGGGGGTGACGGTGGCGTTCTCGCTGCTTGAATCGTCGCGCGCGCGCGTAGAATCTTCGCGCGTCCGCCTGGAAGCGGCCGAGCTCGCCAGCCGCGGCGTTCGCCGTGAGCAGCAATTTGGCCAACGCTCGATGATCGACGTGTTGAATCAGGAGCAAGAGCTGCTGGGCGCGCGCATCGCCGTGGCGGACGCTGAACGCGACCTGATGATCGCTGAACGGGCGTTGGCAGTCGCTGTAGGCTCGACCAACGTCTTACTGGGACAGGGGGCGTCAGCGCAGTGAGCGACATGGTCGCTTCGCGGCGGACGCTGTTGTTGGGCGTGGGTGCGGCAGGCGTGCTCGCTGCGTGTGGGCAGGCAGGCGCCGACGCCGTCCTGCTCACCAACCAACAAGGGCAAGAAATACGGTGGGGCGCGCTGAAGGGCGCGCCGCGCGCGCTGTTCTTCGGGTTCACCCACTGCCCCGTCATCTGCCCGGTCACGGTCTACGAACTTACCGACGCGATGGACAAAATCGGTGAGAACAATTTGGTCATCGACTTCGTCAGCATTGACCCTGAGCGCGACACGCCGTCTCGCTTGCGGGAGTATTTCTCCGGCTTCGGCCCGCGTGTGCGCGCTTACACTGGGGCAGCGGATGCTATCGCGCGATTGGCCCGGGTTTATGAGGTAACCTACAAGCGCCAGGAGCTTGAGGACGGCGACTACACGATGGATCACACCGCGACGGTGTTTCTGCTCGATGCGCAAGGGCGAGAGGCCGATGTCGTCGCTTATGGCTCGCCGCCGGAAGTGCTGCAGAGCAGGCTTCGGAGTTTGATCGCCGGCGGCCCCAAGCCTTGAGCGCGACGGCGTTCACGACGCGTCAGCGCGCCGCCAGCCCACTTGATCGACAGAGAATTTCGCGATCTCGCGGCCGCGATGGTCGGCGACTTGGGCTTGCACGGCGTAGAGCGCGACGCTGAACTCGCCGGAATTGGTGGCTGCCGCACTGGAAATCGGGTGCGCTTGCCAACGCAAGACGCGGTCGCCGCCGAGTTCAAGCGCACCGTCCGGCGTCTCCATCACGTTGAGATCTCGCAGCGCCGCCATGGCGCTGCGTTCGGCGGCGAGGCTCAATTGCGCTTGCTGTTGCCGGCCGGCAGTGCGGGAGACCTGTCCCTGCAGCGAGGCGAGCGGCAATATCGCTACCGCTATGATCGCCACCGCGACCAGAGCTTCAATCACGCTGAAGCCGGATTGTTGCTCCCGTTTCACAGGCCGCCCCAAATAAGCACGATTGTAATGGCTGTCAGAGCCGCTGCGAGGCCGATGCCGAACGGGATTTTGATCGCGGCCGCGCCGTGGCGTGCACTAAGCGCTGCAGGCGCCGCCACGGCAAGGGTTGCAAGTCCCGCAAAGGCTACGGCGATCAGCCCGAATTGCAGGCCGAGCAGCAATCCCATTGCGGTGGCGAGCTTCACATCGCCCAAGCCCAACGCGTCGGCGCGCCCAGCGCTCGCGAACCCCTGACGCACGGCCAAGAACAAACCGCCAATGCAAAGCGCGCCGACGAGCGCTTCTTTTGGGTCGGCAAGCGGGAATAGCGCCGCCACGCAAGCCAGCGCCGCAACCAGCAGGTCCGGAATGAGGTAATGGCGCCGGTCGATTTCAGCGATCGCCGCGCAAACAATAGCAACCGGCGCGATCGCCAGCGCCTGGATCGGTTCAGCGCCGAGCCCGACGGCAAGCGCATAGACCGCGCCAATTGCCGCAAATGCAAAGGGCGCAGTCCAGCGCAACGGCGCACCGAGATCCTTGCGCGCGGCAAGCGCGGTCATTACACCTGCCGCTGCAGCGACGGCGAGATGGGGCCAGGCGCTCAAGTCCATGTCAGCCCACCGCGTCGTAGACGCTGGCGAGCGCCGAAACCAAACCCAGCACGATCAGCCCGACAAAACCGGCGACGAGCGCAATCGCGGCGGGCTCAAGTATGAGCGTGAAGCGTTTCAGAGCGTCGCGCATGTCTTCGTCGTTGCGATCGGCGACGGCGCGGAACATCTCGCCAAGAGCCCCCGAGCGTTGACCAGCGCGGACCAGGCTCGCGTCCACCGGCGCGAGCGTGTTGGACTTCAGGAACGCTTCGTCCACGGGGCGTCCAGCGCGCAGCAACGGGATCGCGGCTGCGGCGTCGGTTTTGATTTTTCCGTGGGGAAGCGACTGACTGGCTAGGCTGGTGGCTTCAAGGATATCGACGCCGGCGGCGAGCGCCAATGCCATGATGCGCGACCATGCGGCGCGCTGACGGGTGACAAGCAAGCGTCGCAGGCCAGGGGTCGCATGCGCGATCGCGGTCAATGTCTGGCGCCCCTGCGCGGTGGCGGCGAAAACGGCGGCCATGATCACGAATGCGGCGATCACACCAAACACGAGCAGGACATTGTCGTGAAAAAATACGCCCGCGTTCAGCACCGCGCCGGATAACCCGCCCACGTCAGCGCGCGCGTTGCGCAACATTTCGGCGAACCTTGGCACCACGACGTAAAACAGAAAACCTACGCTCGCCAGGCCGCTCAGGACCAGGAACGCTGGGTAGGTGAGCGCGTTCTGGATGTCGCGGGCGAGGCGCTTTTCGAAAGCCAGTTGGCGTGCGGCTTCTTCCAACACGAGCGGCAAGCGCCCGCTGGCTTCGCCAGCGCGGATCAGTGCGTAGACGTAAGGTGGATAGAAGGGCGCGTTCTGCTCCAGCGCCTTCGCCAGACGATCGCCCTGACGCAGGCTGAGGGCGGTCGCGCGCAGCGCGTCGGCTACAGGTTTTTGCGGCAGAGACGAGGCGATGATTTCGATCGCTTCAAGCAGATCGACGCCGGCCCTCGTCATCACCGCGAGTTGGCGGAGCATCAGTACGGATTCTTCGCTGGAGGCGCGCGCTGTGTTGGGCGACTCCGCACCGATCTCCGCCAGTTCCAGGACGGTTTTCTTCTCACCTGTGAGCCGGCGAAGCGCATCGGCGCGGGTTTCCGCCGTCAGGATGTCGGAGATGGTCGCTCCCGCCGCGTCGATGGCGCGGTATCGAAAACGGCGCGCGCTCATGTGGCGCCAAGCACGCGCAGCGCTTCCATAATCGTGGTCTCGCCCGCGCGTGCCTTGGTCAAGCCGTTCTCTATCAGCGTCGTGAAACCGTTCGCGCGTGCGAGCGCAGCTAATTCCGCCTCGGCGGCGCCAGCACGTATGGCGCCTTGCAGCGCGGCGTCAATTCGTGCGGCCTCGTAGACGCCGACACGGCCTTGGAATCCGGACTTTTCACAAGTCTGACAGCCGCGCTCGCGTTTAAATTGCGCGGGGCCTGCGCGCAGGGCTTGCGAGATCATCGCCTGGACCCGCTCTTCGTGTGTTGGATCGGGATCGGGTGCGGCGCAACGTGCGCACAGCGTGCGGACCAGTCTCTGACCGATCACCGCGCGCAACACGTCGGCGAGCAGGAACTTCTCCACGCCGAGATCGAGCAGGCGCGAAACCGCTGCAAACGCGGAATTGGTATGGACGGTTGAGATCACGAGGTGGCCGGTCAGCGCAGCCTGCACCGCAGTGCGTGCGGTCTCCGCGTCGCGAATTTCGCCGACAAAAATCACGTCGGGATCCTGGCGCAGGATCGAGCGCAGGCCGGTGGCGAAATCGAGTTTGATGTCGGCGCGCACGTTCATTTGCAGCACGCCGGGGAGATCGAATTCGACCGGGTCCTCGATGGTGACGATTTTCCGCACGCCGTCATTGAGCCGGGAAATCAGCCGATAGACGGTGGTGGTTTTGCCCGAACCGGTGGGGCCGGTCACCAGCACCAGGCCGTTCGGCTGGGCGATGGCGTCAAGCAGCACGGCGCGTTGCGGCGCGCTCAAGCCCAGTGCTTCAAGCTCGGGGATGTGGCGGGTATTGCCGAGCAGGCGAACGACGATGGATTCGCCCCAAGTCGTGGGCAGGGTCGAAACCCGCACGTCCAATTCGCGCCCGGCGACCCGGACGCTTTGGCGACCGTCCTGGGGAAGCCGGCGTTCGGCGATGTCCATGCCGGACAGCAATTTGATCCGCGAGGCGACTGCGTCGAATATCTCGCGCGACACTACGCGCCTTTGCAGCAGCACGCCGTCCACCCGCAGGCGAACGATGAGTTTGTCCTCGAAGGGCTCGAAATGGACGTCGCTGGCGCGGCTGGCCATCGCTTCGCCGAGCACGGAATTGACGAAGTCGATAACCGGCGCCTCCTCGGCGAGTTCTAGAAGGCGCTCGGCGCCGGATGCGCTGGAGGACCGAACGCTCTCATAACCGCGCAAAGCCAACAGCACCGGCTCAAGCGCCGAAGAGCGAGCCAAATGTAGGCGCGCTTGGCCGTCGCCCCATTGTTCGACGGCTTCCTGGATCGCCGCGTCGTGCACGCGCGGACCCGCCACATGGAGCAAACCGGCTTGATCGCGCCAGACGATGGTCTCATTGTCGATAAGCCAGGAGATGGGAACTCCCATTTGCACGGCGGCCTCGCGCACCTCGGTTTCCGTCGGCGCTGCGGTGGCGCTGAGCAGCGGAATGCCCAATTGGTCAGAGAGCACTTGCAGCAGGGCATCCTCCGACACCGCACCCATACGCACCAAAGTCGAGCCCATGGCGCCGCCTTTGTCGCGGCGGAGCGCTTCCGCAGCGGCGTAATCTTGATCAGTGATCAGACCCCGGTCTTTGAGCAATTGGCCGAGGCGGCTCATTTCGGTCATGGCCATGGCTTCCCAAGCGCAAACTAGTGCGTCCTAGCTCCCGCGGCCAATAGCGGCAATCGTCAGGCGAT
Source organism: Terricaulis sp. (assembly GCA_040080225.1). GTDB lineage: Bacteria > Pseudomonadota > Alphaproteobacteria > Caulobacterales > Aquidulcibacteraceae > Vitreimonas. The sequence continues at coordinate 2,207 of JBEBIU010000086.1, read as the reverse complement.
GTTTTCTCGCCGCAGGCAGCGTGAGTTGGTGCGAGCGATTAACCTTACGCGTTAGCAGCGGCGCAGCGAGCGAGCGAGGAAAACACCCGCACGGTGTGGGACGTTTGCGCGGCGCCCATCGGCAATGATAGAGATTAGATCATGAAACGCATGGTGCTGAGATGGGTCAGGATGGTTAAGAAGCCGTCGCGAGCGCGGCGGCGCGGCGAGGCGGGGTACAGCCTGCTGGAAGTGTTGATCGTGCTTACGATTATCGCGCTGATCGCGGCGTTGGTCGGCCCGCGCCTGATGGATCAGCTCGATCGCTCGAAGGTCAAGGCGGCGAGGTTGCAGATTGAGATGTTGTCTTCGGCGCTTGATGAAATGAACATCGACTTACAACGGTACCCCACCGCGCAGGAGGGCTTGGCGCTGCTTGTCACGGCCCCAGCAGCTGAGGCCGAGCGCGTGGTTTGGCAGGCGCAGGGTTATCTCAGATCGGCACTGCCGAACGATCCGTGGGGGCGCCCATACCTCTATGTGCCGCCGCAAGCGGACTTCGCACGCCCGATCATCAAGAGCCTCGGAGCAGACGGCGAAGAAGGCGGAAGCGGCCTCGCGGCAGATATTTCCAATGGCGATCCTCCGTGAAGCGCGCTCTCAGGAGCGCGGGCTAAGCCTGATCGAAGCCCTGATCGTCGTCACGCTAACAACCATGATGGCGCTTTTGCTATTGCCCATGGTGTCGGGCGTCGGGGCGCGGAATTTCGCCCGCGTCAAGCACGCGATAGCAACCGCCGATCTAGTTAACGCCGAGACCGAGTTTCGCACGCTGCTGGCATCCGCGATACAGGATCGGCGGGTGCGATTTTCGGGCACGCAATCGTTGCTTGTTTTTGCTGCAAGCCCAGCCGCACTGGCGGCGTGCGTTGCGCCAGGCGCGCCGGCGACGGTGCGCCTGAGCGTGGTTGATCTGCAGCCCGGCGGCGCCTTAATTTGCGAAGGAACCGAGCGCCGCGAATTGCTGCGCTGGCCCAGCGGAAGCGGTCGCTTCAGCTACAATGTTGGGTCCGGTTGGATGGGCAATTACAGGGAGCTGCCGCTAAACGATGCCGCGCCGCCCGGCTACACGCCGCCCTTGGTCCGGTTCGAAATCGGGGATGGCGAGGCGGCGTGGATCGCCGCGGCCGGCTGGAGCGAACCCACGCGGATCGACGAGGGCGGTCGCCGATGAATGTGCAGCGGGGCGCTTCCGGCGGTTACGCGCTGTTGTTGGTGCTGATGGTGTTGACCATCATGTCGGTCGTGCTGCTCAGCACCGTCGGAGCCCAAGCTCAACTCGCCCCAGCGCTGCAGCGGCAGCTGCGTGAGGCGCGCGAGGCGCGCTTCGTCCAGAGTCTTGCTGCGCAAACGGCGTTCCTGCTGATGACCGAACCGGTCGGCCCGCGTTCCATCAATGTTGGGGGCGATCGCGCCGGTGTGGCCAACGCCGTTATGCGCCGCGGGCGGCGCTCGGCGGCGCGCGAATTGAGGCTGGATGGCCGCTTCTACGACGCCTGGCGCGAGGGTGGCTTGCTGGTGCTGGCCGCGCTGCAGGACGAAAACGGCCTACTGAGCCTTAATGCCGGCGACGACCGCAGCCTGAGCGCGCTCTTGGGCGAGGCTGGCGTGGCCGCGCAATCGGCCGAGCGGCTATCTGCGAGCCTTGGTGATTTTATTGACGCCGATGAACTTACGCGTTTGCACGGTGCAGAGGGCGACGTTTACCGTCGTTCAGGACTGGCGCCGCCGTTGAACCGGCTGCTGCCAAATCGCTGGAGCGCCCGTGGTGCGCTCGGCTGGGGCGGCGGCCTCGATTTAATGCAGCGGGAGCGAATTTGGCGATGGACCAACGCGGCGCGAGACAGCGCTGGCGTCAACGTTAACACGGCGCCAGTAGAAGTGTTGGCGGCGGTGCTCGGCGATCGGCGCAGGGCAGCCGCACTTGTGCGCCAACGCGAGCAAAGCGGAATACAAGGCGTCTCGGAGACAATCGAGGGCGCTAACGCTGGGCCGGGTGGCGTGGTTCTTGCGGGCCAGCCTGGGACATCGTTCCGGTTAATCGTCGGATTTGTTGAACGCGGCCGGGAGCGGCGCGAATATGAGGGCCAGCTGGTGCTCGCAGGTGCGGAGGCCGAGCGGCCGTTCTATTGGCGGGAAGCGCGCCAACGCCCGGCGCTCCAACAGGA
>JBEBIU010000179.1:0-2916 GCA_040080225.1 Terricaulis sp. | reverse complement strand
CGGCGAATCCGGGAATGGGTGACCATGATTGCGGAGAGGCGGCTCCGGGTTCTTGGCTTCGCAGTCCCCGAAACACGCGCTTTGCACTCGCGCGCCGGCGCCCTAAGCACCCACCATGCGCGTGCTGCACATTATCGCCGGGGCCAAGGAGGGCGGGGCTGAGCATCATATGCTCGAGAACGTGCTGGCGCTGGCCGAGGCGGGGCTAGAGCAGCGCGTGGTGACGCGCGCCTCCGAGCGGGTGGCGCGGTTCGAAGCGGCGGGCGTGGCGGTGACGCTCGCCAATTTCTCCAAGCTTTGGCGCCCGCCCACCGAAGCCGCGATCCAAGCCGCCATCGCCTCATTCAAGCCAAACGTCATCCATCATTGGATGGGCCGCGCCGGCACGTTCGCCCAGAAGGATTGGCGCGCGCGCAATCTCGGCTGGTACGGTGGCTATTACAAATTGGCCCGGTTCAAAAATTGCGCCTGGCACGCCGCCGTCACCGCCGACATCACGCGCAACATCGTGGCCCAGGGCGCGCCGGCCGACCGCGCCGTGACGCTGCACAATCATGCGAGCCTGGAACCAGGCGCGCCAGTCGCTCGCGCCGAGTTCGACACGCCGGCGGACGCGCCGCTGCTGCTGGCGCTGGCGCGGCTGCATTGGAAGAAGGGGCTCGATACGCTGCTCGAGGCGCTCGCGGGGCTGCCCGGCGCTTATCTCTGGATCGCCGGCGAAGGGCCGCAGGAAGCGGAGCTGAAGGCGCTGTCAGCGAAGCTCGGCGTCGCCGAGCGCGTGCGTTGGCTCGGCTGGCGCAGCGATCGCGCCGCGCTGCTGGCGGCGTGCGACGTGGTGGCGTTTCCCTCACGCTATGAGCCGTTCGGGAATGTCACCATCGAGGCCTGGGCGGCTGGAAAGCCGATCGTGGTGGCCGATGCGGCGGGGCCGGCGGCGACGGTGACGCCGGAGGTCGATGCGCTGATGGTTCCGAAGGACGATGTCGCGGCGCTGCACGGAGCGCTAAAGCGCGTCATCGAGGACAAGACGCTGGCGGCCAAACTGGTGGAAGGCGGCCGGGCCGCCTACGAGGCCGGCTACACCAAGGAAGCGTTCGTGCGCAACGCGCTGGCGCTCTACCAGCGCATCGACGAAGCCGCGCGGGCGGGAAAGTAACTTACAGACTAACTCCTCCGTCATCCCGGGCTTGCGGAGCAAGACCCGGGACCCAGGGGATCGTAAAGCTGTACCTTTGCCCCTGGGTCCCGGATCGCGCTCCGCGCGTCCGGGATGACGGCGTTTGTGGTTCCGAACGGGTTGGATGGGAGCGGGGCGGAGGACAGGGCATGGGCGGCGGCCCCGTTGGTGGGATCACGCAACGATCTGCGCGCCCAAGCTCAGCACCGGCAATGCTGCGACCATGAACACCAGAGCGGCGATCGCGACAGAGGCGGCCTTGAGGTAGAGCGGAAACAGGTTGGACATGTCGGTTTCTCCTAAAGGTTGCCGGCGTTGGCCGGCTGTTGAGGAGAAGATGCGCTTTCCGGCCCTTGTAGACGAACGAGCACCGCACGACATGGTTGTGAGCGGAATTCACAACCCTGGACCTCGCCCATGGCGCACCTGCCCTCGCTCCAGACGCTGCGCGCCTTCGAGGCGGCCGAACGGCTGCAATCCTATTCCAAGGCGGCGGAGGAGCTTGGCCTCACCCACGGCGCGGTCAGCCACCGCATCCGCGAGCTGGAACAGCAGGTCGGCGTCACTCTGTTCCGGCGGGTGGGAAATTCGATGGTGGCCACCACCGAAGGCCGCCAATTGGTCGGGAAGGTACGCCAGAGCCTGAGCGTGCTGGAGCAAGCCTTCGCGCCGCCGCGCGCGCCCGCAGATGCCACGACGCGCCGCCATATCGTGATCGCCTCGGCCCCGAGCATCGGCGCGACCTGGCTCTTCAAGCGCCTGGCCGAATTCCGCGCCGCACATCCCGGCATCGACATCGATATGCGCGTCTCCGACGGCTTGGCCGACTACAAGAAAGAGAAGATCGATCTCGGCATCCGATTGGGGCTGGGCGGCTGGGCGGGCTTGAACGCATCACCGATGTTCGACGAAGCCATCAGCCCGGTGTGCTCGCCCGAATATCGCGACAGCTTAGGTTTGCGCGCGCCCGCCGACCTCGCGCGCGCGACCCTGCTGCGCAATGTGTGGACGCCGTGGGTGACGTGGTTTGCCGCCGCCGGGCTCGACTGGCCCGAGCCCGCCAGCGGCTCGATGTTCGACAATTCCCCGCTGATGCTGGCCGCCGCGCTCGATCACCAGGGCGTGGCGCTGGGGAGGCATTGGCTCGTAGTCGATGAATTGCGCGCCGGGCGCTTGGTGACGCCGTTCGACATCGCGGTGCGCGACGACTTCCAATACTGGCTCGCCTGGCCCGCGGGGCGCAGCGCCAATTCCGACGCGGTGCTGCTGCGGGAATGGCTGGCGGCGAAAGCAGCGGCCGAGGTGCACCCGTGTGTGTTGGGGGAGGTGTGCGGTGCGGATGGGGTTTAAGGCGTACAAGAGGGGAAGTAGTGTGTGTCCCGGCTGATCGTTGAACTCTACGGCTTGTCACACGACGTCGACGATCAGGTCGAACATGACGAGGCGCGAACGCGGTTCTTGCGCGCAGCCGGTTGGCGCGTGCTTCGCGTGCGCGATGGGGATGTGCTTACGGATTTGCCTGGCGTACTGGCGCAGATCAGGCACACGCTCGAACGTGGGGGGAGAGGGCAGGGTGAGGGGCAGCGCCGAATTTGGTGTTTGTCGCCCAGATTCTCCGGGCGCTTCGTTTCCGCGCCGCCAGCGCTCCAACCCCAGCCCTCTCCCTCCCAAGGGAGGGCGAGGGAGCGCGTCGGCGCTTGAGCCCCCCCGCGCGCGGGCCTATGTGCACACCCATGAAC
>JBEBIU010000178.1:0-2928 GCA_040080225.1 Terricaulis sp. | reverse complement strand
TTCTACCCCCAGGCGCGCTGAAATCGCAGCCTTGGCGTGAGCCTGCGGACACCCTAGACCATCGCTTGTGACGAAGCTCCCGCCCAAGGATCGCCTCAAGGCGCTGGAAGACGGCTTGGCTAAGGCCAGGACGCTCGCCGAGGCTTTGCCCTTTATCCAGATCTATGACCGCGAGACGGTGGTGATCAAATATGGCGGCCATGCCATGGGCGATACCGAAACCGCCCGCAAATTCGCCGCAGACATCGTGCTGTTGAAGCTGGTGGGCATCCATCCAGTGGTGGTGCACGGGGGCGGCCCGCAAATCAGCCGCATGCTGGAGCGGGCGGGCGTGAAATCTCAATTCGTGGATGGACTGCGCGTCACCGACACCGAGACCATGGAAGTGGCGGAGATGGTGTTGTCGGGCAGCGTCAATAAGGAGCTTGCGCATCAGATCACCTTCGCCGGGCGCGAAGCCGATGTGCGCGGGGTCGGGCTGTCCGGCAAGGACGCTGGGTTGATCACGGTCGAGAAGGCCGTGCGCAGGCGTAAGGACCCAGATTCCATGATTGAGCAAGTGGTCGATCTCGGTTTTGTCGGCGAACCATGCGCAATCGATCCCACGTTGATCCAGGCCTTGATCAACGCGCCAGAAGATTATGTGCCGGTGATTGCGCCGATCGGCGTCACCGCGGACGGACGCACCTACAATATCAACGCCGACACCGCGGCCGGCGCCGTCGCCAAGGCCTTGTCGGCCAAGCGCTTCCTGCTCTTGTCCGATGTCCCCGGCGTACTCGACAAGGATGGCGAGTTGATCCGCGAAATGAGTATCGCCGACGCCAAGGACGCGATCACCTCGGGAATAGCCACTGGCGGCATGATCCCCAAGCTCGAAACCTGCATCGCCGCGCTCGACAACGGCGTCGAAGCGGCGGTCATTCTGGACGGCCGCACTCCTCACGTTTTGCTTATGGAATTGTTCACTGAACATGGCGCTGGCACGCTTATTCACTAGATCGGGCGTAATTGCCGCGATCGTCGCTCTTGCGGCGCTGCTCGCATTTGCGGGTCACGCTTTTGCGCAGGGGCGCAGCGCCAATGGCTGGCAAGTCTGCAACGAGACCGGCTTCGTGCTCGACGCCGCCACCGGCCGCCCGGACGGCAACGCCATCGTGGTGCAAGGCTGGACGCGCCTTCGTCCGGGAGAGTGCCGGCTCGCCGTCAACGCCCCGCTCGCACGCGGCACGCACTATCTCTACGCCCGCACTTCGCCTGCGCATCGCGGCGGGCGGCGTCAATGGGGCGGCGACGCCCGCATCTGCGTCGATCCATCGCGCTCCTTCACCATCGAGAATCCAGAAACCTGCACCGCCCAAGGTCTGGAGGAGCGCCGTTTCCGCCGCGTCCAGATAAACAAGCGCGACAGCTGGCGCACCTCGTTCGCGGAAGCACAGCCCTACACGCTGACGCGGGCGCGTCAGGCGGGCATCCAGCGGTTGTTGACCGACGCCGGTTACGACATCCGCGAAGGTCGGCGCGGCGTCGATCCTCGCCGCATCGCCCAGGCGTTGGCGCAATTCCGTACTTCCGCGCGCCTGGCCCCGAACGCCAACGAAGACCAGATGATCGATGCGCTGGAGAACGCGGCGCGTCGGCGCGCCGATCAAGTGGGGCTCACCTTGTGCAATCGCACCCGCGCGCGCTTGTGGGCGGCGGTGGCGCGCAGGCGTGGCGAGGGTTGGGAAAGCCGCGGCTGGTGGCCGCTCAGTCCCGGCGGCTGCGTGCGCACCGTAGACGAGGTGCTGATCCAGGACGTCTATTTCGTGCACGCCAGCCTCGATAACCCGGAGGGTCCGCGCCTTCTGGCCGCTGGCGGCGAGCCGTTCTGCACCAGCCTTGCGCGCTTTGCGGTGCTCGGGCGCGAGAATTGCGATGGGCGCTTTTACAACACCAATTTGTTCACCCCGATTTCGGCGCGCGGGCGCGAGGGTCTAGTTGTCGATTTCGAAGAACGCGATTTTCTGCAACCCGGCGTCGCGCCGCGGCAATTGCAACCGGCGGCGCAAGGAGCGCCCGATGTTGCGCCTATACGAGAAGGCTCGACGCGTGGCCTGGTCCCCGGCAACGCGCCTACTCAAGATCGCCCAACTCAAAGATGAGCGGGGCGTTCGCGCACGTCAGCGATTGGGTGTTCGATCTCGACAACACGCTCTACCCCGCGCCCATGTTGTATGACGCTATCGGCGAACGCATGACCGCCTATATCGCTCGTGCTGTCGGCATCGATGCGACCACGGCGCTCGAATTACGTGAGCATTATTTTCACCTCTACGGCGCGACGGTAGTGGGGCTTGCCACCCACCATCGCATCGACGCACGCGACTTCATGGCCGACGTGCACGACGTCGACTATTCCGTGCTCGCGCCCGATCCAGAGCTCGCGGCATTGATTGCCGCTCTTCCGGGTCGCAAGTTCATCTACACAAATGGCGGCGGCGGCCATGCCCAGCGGGCATTGGCCGCACTCGGGTTGGAGGCAGTCTTCGACACGATTTTCGATCTCGAGAATGCCGATTTCTCGCCAAAGCCGCATCCGCTTTCCTACCGGCGCCTGATCGAGGCCTGCGCCATCAATCCGTCGCGCGCGTTGTTCGTCGAAGACACGATGCGCAACCTCGAACCGGCGCATGAACTGGGATTCACAACCGCGCTTGTCGGCGCCGTACATCCCGAGCCTAAGCCGGCCTATGTGCGCCACTGGGCCGCGGACGTGAAGGCGCTGCTGCGGGCCGCTTAGGCAAGCGCCGTCCTTGTTGGCGTCGCAGCCGGAAAAAGCGCGCACCCAGCGGAGGGCGGGGACGCGTTCGCACGCGTCGTAAAAAACTGCGCCGTTGGTTCGGCGCTCATGACGCGATCGAACGCGTCCCCGTGGTCGTGCTCGCC